>DBFSAO010000081.1:0-15974 GCA_048500675.1 Collinsella sp. | reverse complement strand
AGGAGGTGATACGATTTATCATGTTTTTGTAACGTGTCTGCAAACTTCGAGAAAGCCCATATATGGACGTAACGTTCTCAACCTTCCTCGGCCAAATTGTGTCGAACCCAGTCCTTGCCGTCACCGTGATCCTCGCGTTGGGCGCCATCTTCGTCAATGGATGGACCGACGCGCCCAACGCCATCGCGACCTGCGTCACTACGCGTTGCATGCCCGCCCGCGCCGCCATTCTCATGAGCGCCGCATTCAACTTCCTCGGCGTGCTCATCATGACGCACTTTAATGCGAGCGTCGCCAACACCATCTCACATATCGTCGATTTTGGCGGAAACAGCACCATGGCGCTCGCCTGCCTGTGCGCGGCGTTGTTCTCCATCGTCGTCTACGGCGCCACAGCGTCGCGTTTTGGCATCCCCACCTCGCAAAGCCACAGCCTTATCGCCGGCCTGACCGGTGCCGCTATCGCCCTCGGCGGCGCGAGCAGCGTCAACGTCCACGAGTGGATGAAGGTCATCTACGGCCTGGCGCTCTCCATCGGCCTGGGCTTTGTCATGGGCTGGGTCCTGTGCAAACTCGTCTCGATTCTTTTCGCCGCCGCCAACAGGCGACGTGCCAATGTCTTCTTTAAATACGCTCAGATCGCGAGCGCTGCGGCCATGAGCTTTATGCACGGCGCGCAGGATGGACAGAAGTTCATCGGCGTGCTCTTTTTAGGCGTGGCCTTCGCAAACGGCCAGACCAGCGTCGGCGATGCCGGCATCCCCATCTGGATTATGCTGCTGTGCTCGGCCACCATGGGTATCGGCACCAGCGTGGGCGGTGAGCGCATCATCAAGTCCGTCGGCCAGAGCATGGTT
This sequence comes from Collinsella sp., assembly GCA_048500675.1. GTDB lineage: Bacteria > Actinomycetota > Coriobacteriia > Coriobacteriales > Coriobacteriaceae > Collinsella. The sequence goes on along the minus strand of DBFSAO010000081.1, from coordinate 15,117 downwards.
AAGCTCGAGAAGTATCAGGGCTTCTCCGCCGACCTCGCGGGCGCCGCGAACCTGCTGCTTGCCACCCTTACCGGCATCCCCGTGTCCTCCACACACATCAAGACCTGCGCCATCATGGGCGTCGGTGCCGTCAAGCGCCTCTCGGCCATCAACTTCGGCGTCGTCAAGGACATGATGTTCACCTGGTTCTTCACCTTCCCCGCCTGCGGACTCATCAGCTTTGTCATGGCCAAGCTGTTCATGATGTTCCTCTAGTCAAACCGAACGTCCATCTGGACCGCAACACTTCGCCCACCCGTCTTCGCCTCGAAAGGACCCACCCATGGCAAAGAAACCCGATTCGTTCTACTTTGACAACTACGTCGCCTGCGCCGACCTTGCTGTCCAGGCCGCAGAGTTGCTCATCAAGATTTTTGAGAACTTTGATCCCGCGCAGATCCACGACATGCTCGAGGAGATGCATGCGATTGAGCATGCGGCAGACAAGAAGCACCACGAGCTCGAAGACGCCCTGCTCACCGCCTTTATCACCCCGCTCGAGCGCGAGGATCTGGATCTGATGAGCTGCGCGCTCGACACCGTGCTCGACCGTATTGAGGGCGTCGTGCAGCGCGTCTACTTCACCAACATTCAGAGCATCCATCCCGACGCCATCGTCATCGCCCACAAGGTGACTGACGCCTGCCGCGCCATGAAAGACCTGATGGTCGAGCTTCCCAACTACCGCAAGTCCAAAACGCTGCGCGAGCTGGTCATCCAGATCAACACCATCGAGTCCGAGGCCGACGAGCTCTACATCAACGCCATGCGCAACCTGCACGTTAACGGCAAGGATCCGCTCGAGGTCATCGCTTGGCGTGACGTCTACGCCTTCCTGGAGTACTGCGCCGACTGCTGCGAGAATGTGGCCGATGTTGTGGATTCGATTGTCATGAAGAACAGTTAATTGGGGGTACGTATCCCACCGGTCGCGGGCCCGACCACTAATACCTTTTTCACTCCGGCTGCAAGCAGAGTCGTTCAAAAGGTATTAGTGGTCGGGCCCGCTCCCTTACGTACCACCATTGGGAACTTTGGCTGAGGGGTTGAGCGTGGTGGGGCCTTTGCTGTGATGGCCCTTGATTGCTCGGGGTTTTACTTTGGTATTCGATGAGCGATTGGCTGATTGCCGCTTTGGGTACTCTTTGGGTTACTTTGGGTTTGTTTGATTTTTAATTGTTGGAGGGCTTGTATGTCTTATTTGGATCTGGCTCGGGGTCGGTATTCTTGTCGTGAATTTCAGGATCGTTCTGTTGAGCAAGCTGTTGTGGATGCCATTGTTGAGGCTGGGCGGATTGCTCCTTCTGCTTGTAATAATCATCCTTCTCGTGTGATGGTGCTGGATACGCCTGAGCTTCTGGAGAAGGCTGCTGCTTGTCAGCCTCGGTTTGCTCGTGATGGATCTATCTTTGGCGCTCCGCTCATCTTCCTTATTTGTAGCGTTACCGAAGACGCTTGGGTGCGCCCGTATGACCAGATGAATTCCAGTGAAATCGATACGTCCATAGTGTGCGATCAGATGATGATGGAGGCCACCGAGCAGGGCCTGGGAACGTGCTGGGTATGCCATTTTAAGCCCGAGGTGGCACAGGAGCAGTTCAACCTGCCCGAGGGCGTCTATCCCTATCACATGCTCGTCTGCGGATATCCTGCCGACCACATCGCCGACCCCGAGCATCGCGAGGCCCGTACCATTCCCCTCTCCGACTTCCTCCTCAAGTAGATTTTGGGACATGCCCTAAAACCTATCCTTGACCGCTCACCGGTTCGCCGAGTTCTGCGCCACTATGTGCAGGGCTCGGTTTTTTATGTTGCGCGCCCCGGTACAGTCATAAAAAAGGACCCGCAAGCTGCGGGTCCTTTCTAGGCACTAAATTGTAGGCCGAATGTTAGTCCAGGTCGTCGGCAGCGAAGTTGTCGATCGGGGCGAAGGGATCGGCCACGGGGACAACCGGGTCAGCGACGGGCAGCGGCTCGGCGGGAACAGTCACCGCAGGAGAAGCGGCAGAACCGACCGGCGTGGAGGCCATGAGGTCGGCCGGGAAGGAGTTCTGGGCATCGTCCATGAAGTGCTGGATGAGCTTGAGATACTCTGCCTTGAACTCCTCACGGGAAGCCTTGAGACGATCGATCTCCTCGAGCTCGGCCTGCTTCTCGGTCAGAGCCTGGCGGATAACCTCGCGTGCCTTGGCGTCAGCCTCGTTGCGGATACGCTCAGCGTTCTCATTGGCATCGTTGACGATGGTCTCAGCGGTCTGCTGGGCAGCGATCAGGGCAGCGGAAATCTGGCGCTCCTGAGCGGAGAAGTCAGGGGCGGGAGCAGCCACGGGGGCGGCAGGAACGGCCTGGGCGGGGGCATCCTGAGCCTGGGCAAGCTGAGCCTGCGCATCGGCAAGCTGCTGCTCGGTAGCAGTCAGACGACCCTTAAGGTCGACGATCTTAGCGAGCATAGCGTCAACCTCAGAGGACAGCGTCTCCAAGAAGACGTCGACCTCAGCAGGATCGTAGCCACGCTTGGCCTCAGAGAAAGTCTGAGCCTGGATGTCTGCAGGGGTAATAGCCATAACAAGTCTCCTTTTTCATCGCCTCGGCGCTACACGCCCGACGTAAGTTACTAAGACAGTTCTACACGAGTATACCTATAAGAAGCTGCAGAACCAGCCTCTGCACCAACTGCAACGCAATAATCGCAACGACCGGCGAAAAATCGATACCGCCCATCGGCGGGATGAAACGACGGAACAGGTTGAGCCACGGACCGCACACGCTATCAAGCACCGCGGCAATATCCTGAAGCAAACCACCCTGCTTCATGGGAATCCACGTCATAAAGCAGTAGACGACAATGAGCGTGGAATAGAAGTTGAACAGCGTATTGACCAGCTGGACGATAGTGTAGATGTTGATGGGAATCTCCTCGTCTTGTCTTTACTTAAGGTAGCCGTCGGCACGAAGCTTCTTGAGATCGGAATCTTTGACCTCGCAACCGGCGGGCAGCACCATGAACACGCGGTCGCCCACCTCCTTGACCGTGGCACCCAGACCGCAGGCAAAGCCGTAAGAGAAGTCCAAGACGCGCTTGGCAACTTCGGTGCGTACGCCCACAAAAATCAGTGCGACAGGCTGCTTGGTGCGAACGCGGCGCACCACGGTCTCCACGTCGTCATAGCTCTCGGGGCGCAGGACATAGGCCGGCAGCTGCGGTGTGGCGTTGATGATATTGCTCGCATAGGCCGAGGCATCGCTCGGTGCAGGCGCGGGCGCAGCGGCGGCACGGGCGCGGGTGTTCTCGGCGTAGCTCGACGGCGTGTCATAGGCACCAGGACGATAACCGCTCGCAACACTGTCCTGCGAGCGCGAAGGCGGGTTATACGTCGTGGCATGGCGGGAGTCATCGCCGACCAGCTGCCCGGAGCGTGTATACACGGCAACCGACTCAGCTTCACCACGGCGCGTCTGACCAAGCAGGCCGTTGCTCGGCTCGTCTTGGGTGTAGAAGCCCTCGCCCGAAGCACCGCTGTAGCCGTTGCCCTGATAGCCATCGTCATAGCCATCATCGTAGCCGTAGTCGTCGTCCTGGCCATAACCCTGGTCGTAACCCTGCTGGCCGCCCAGGTGCATCTTATTTTTAATCTCGTCAAGGAAGCCCATGGTTGTGTCCTCTCGCGGTTTAGTGCAGGCGCCCCGATAATCAGTGCGCACTTCAGAGCCTTATTTTACTGCAAACTCCGGGCTAAATACTACCCTGCCCAGGCGAACGAGCGTAGAGCCCTCCTCAAGGGCAGGCTCAAAGTCTTCGCTCATGCCGCAGGAAAGCTCAGGCAGGTTCAAATCGGGATGCGCCGCCTCCAGCTCATCCCTCAGCTCACGAAGCCCCGCAAAGGTGCGGCGTGCCACATCCTTATTCCCCCGGGGCGCCATAGTCATAAGCCCCTGTACGCAAATTCCCTCAAGTTCCGCAAGCTCACCCGCGGCGGCGCGAATCTCATCGGGCGAAAAGCCTCCCTTCGACTCCTCACCACTCACATTGACCTCAATGAGCACACGCTGGGGGCCGGCGAGTTCGCCTGCCTCAATCTTGCGGGCAGCACGGCTCGAGATCGCCTGCGCCAGATGCAGCGAACCCACCGAGTGAATCAGCTCGGCTGAGCCCAGCACCGCATTGATCTTATTGGTCTGCAGGTTGCCGATCATATCGAAGCGCACCTCGGGCAGCTCCGGATGCTCCGCCAAACCTGTGAGCTTGCGAACCAGCTCCTGCGGGCGATTCTCGGCAAAATGGCGATACCCCGCCTGGATGGCGGCAACGGTCTCATCGACACCAACGGTCTTGGACACGGCAATGAGGCGCGCGGCGTCGTGGGGACGGCCCGCGCGATCGAGCGCCGCATAAAAACGTTCCAGAATCTGCTCGCGGCGAGCGCGCATCAAGTCCAAATAGTTATCCATTGCCAATCGCCTCCGCTGACAGCCAAACAAGTAGTCCCATGCTAACGCAAGAGCGCGGCCCCGCATGTGCAAGGCCGCGCTCACTTAGGTATTTACAATCTTTCGACGAACGGGGTTACTTACTCCTCGTCGTCCTCGCCATCGTCCTCATCCTCAAGATGATCGAGCAGGTAGCGAAGACCCTCGCTGACCTCGTTAACGGGCACCTTGGCAACGTAGCGTGCATCGACGGCGGGCCTCATGATAACACCCTCGCCCGAAGGCACGCGCATGCTCTCGAGCTCATCCTCATCAGTGCAGGCGATATCACCGGCAGTCATACGCTGTCCGGTCAACAGGAAGGTCAGACGGCAGGCGGCATCGATGGAAATCGAGGCGATGCGATCGAGATAGCGCGATACCATGATGGCGCGGCGCAGGTCGTCATAGTTGCTGTCGTCGTCCATAAAATCGCCCGTGTCCATGCGGTTAAAGGTGCGGAAGAACTTCTCGTAGGCGGCGTGCACTGGCTCGTCCTCGACGGCCAAGTTGCAGATGATGGACATGTCGTTGGTGACGAGCGCAGAAAGCGAAGAGCCCAGCACCTGGTAGACGGCCTCAGCCTCGGCCTCGACCGTGCCGACAAGCTCCTTGGGCAGCGAGATGTCGGCCTTGATCATATGACGCGTGGCGCGGCAAATCTGGCGAACCTTATCGGTCATGCGCTGCAGGTTAAAGTCGACGTAGATGATCGTCTGCAGCAAGCGGAAGTCGGAGGCGACCGGTGACTGCGTGGCAATCAGGTTGTAGCAGACGGCCTCCAGGTTGGCGCAGCGTGCGTCAATCGAAAGCGTACGCTTCTTGGTCTTGGTGGCGAGCTTGCGGTCGTCGGTCACATAGGCCTTCACGGCATCGTGGAGGGCCAGATCGACGGCCTCGTAGATGCTCAGCATCTCGTGACGGGCCTCGATGAGCTGACGGGAAAACAGTTTGCGCATGGTTCACTCCAATCAGTTGGGTGCGGTCATGCCGCCCGCACAGTGAATACGCACCGGACCAGATCCGATCGGCTTGGGACTAGTCGCACCGATCAGCCAAAGCGGCCGGTGATATAGTCTTCCGTCCGCGAGTCCACCGGGCTGGTGAAGATCGCGTCGGTTTGACCATACTCGATGAGCGTAGCGGGCTCGCCGGCAACTTCCTGCAAGAAGAACGCGGTGTAGTCACTGATACGAGCTGCCTGCTGCATAGAATGCGTGACGATGATAATCGTCATCTCGGGCGCTAGCTCGGCCATCAGATCCTCGACCTTAGAGACGGAAGTGGGGTCGATGGCGGAGCAGGGCTCGTCCATCAGGAGGACATCGGGTTGCACCGCAAGCACGCGCGCGATGCACAGACGCTGCTGCTGACCGCCCGAGAGCGCCAAACCATCCTTGTTGAGCTGATTGGATACCTCTTTCCAGAGGTTGGCGCGCTTGAGCGATTCTTCCACGATGTCATCGAGGTCGCTTTTGCTAGTCACGCCCTGCAGACGAGGGCCAAAGGCGACATTCTCGTAGATGGATTTAGGAAACGGGTTGGGCTGCTGAAAGATCATGCCCACGCGACGACGGAGATCGACCGGATCGACACCCTCGGCATAGATATCGTTGCCGTCGAGCGTCATGGTGCCCTCGACGCGCGTGCCCTCAATCAGGTCATTCATGCGGTTGATGCAGCGCAAAAACGTCGACTTGCCGCAGCCCGAAGGGCCAATGAAGGAGGTGATGGCGTTTTTGGCGATGTTGAGGTCAAGCCCCGTCAGCGCATGAAAGTCACCGTACCAAAAGTTGAAATCCTTGGCCGTAATGGCCGCTTGCTCCAACGCGGGAGCGGACTGATAAACGGACATGGGACTCCTTAACTAGCGACGCTTGCGCGACAGGAAGCGCGCAAACAGGTTGAAGGCCAAAATGATCACCATCAGCAAGAGCGCGGTGCCGTAGGCTGCGTTCATGTTGATGCCGTCGTTGGCAAGCAGGTACAGGTGAACGGTCATGGGACGACCGGAATCGAGCGGCGAAATAGGTAGATTGATGGCCTGGCCCATGGTGTAGAGCACCACGGCGGTCTCGCCGATGGCACGGCCGATGGCAAGGACGATGCCCGTGGCAATGCGGCCAAAGGCCGAAGGAAGCACGATCTTGGAGACGACCTGCCACTTGGTAGCGCCCAGGCCGTACGCGCCCCAACGGATATAGCGCGGAACGGCGCGAATGGCTTCTTCGGTGGTGCGCATGACGATGGGAAGCATCAAGAGCGCGAGCGCCAGAGCGGCCGAGACCATCGAAAGGCCCAGGCCCATAGCCTCGACAAACAAGGCGTAGCCAAACAGGCCCATAACGATGGAGGGCACCGAGGCCAAAGCGTCAGCAGCGTAGCGAATGAGCTCGACGACCTTGCCCTGCTTGGCGTACTCGGCCAGATAGACGGCTGCCAGCACAGCGATCGGCGTGCAGATAAGCATGGCGAGCGCCGTCACGTAGACGGTCGAGACGATCGTGGGCCAAATTCCGCCCTCGGCGTTGACGCCCTGGGGCCAACCGAAGATAAAGTCGAGCGAGATGTGTGGCAGGCCGTTGATGACCACGTAGGCGATGATAGCGACCAGCACCAGCGTGGTGATGTAGGCAGCGGCACGAAACACGCCAAGCATGATCTTGTTGGACAGGTCCTTGTTGATGCGGCCCTTCTTGCCGTGGGAAAGGGCACGCTTGATGCGCTCGCGCGACGAGGTCGTATCGACCGTCGTGTCAACGGAATCGGACATAGCCTACCCCCTCTTCTTCTTGGAAATCAGACGGACGATACCCACCAGCGTGGCGGAGATGATAAACAGGACCACACCCATGCCGAACAGCGCCGAGCGGTGCAGACCCGAGGAATAGCTCATGTCGAGCGCAATCTGGCTCGTGAGCGTCGAGATGGGGCTCGCAATGCTGTCGGGAATAACCGGGGCGTTACCTACGACCATGAGCACGGCCATGGTCTCGCCGATGGCACGGCCCATACCCAGCACGATGGCATCAACGATACCCAGCTTCGCGGCAGGTAGCACGACCTTATAGATGGTCTGCCACTTTGTGGCGCCCATGGCATACGATGCCTCGCGAATGCCCATGGGAATGGAATTGAGAGCATCGATGGTGAGCGTGGTGATGGTAGGGACGATCATGATGGCGAGCACAAACCACGCCGTCAGCGCACCAAAACCAAGGCCGCCGGTCAGTTGTGCGATAAACGGGCGGATGATGATCATGCCAAAGAAGCCGTAGATGATGGAGGGTATGCCCGCCAGCAGGTCAACGGCGGGGCTGATGAGCTTGCGCACGCGCTTGCTGGCAATCTCGACCAGGTAAACGGCCGTACCCACGCCCAGCGGCAAGCCCATGGCGAGCGCACCGACGGTCACCAGACCCGAGCCGGCAAGCAGCGACAAGATGCCGTAGTGGCCCTCGGAAGGCGCCCACGTAAAGCTAAAGAAGTCAGCCAGACCGATGTCAGTAAAGACGGGCAGCGCCGAGTACGTGGTAAAGACAAAAATCAGGATGACGGTAACGACCGCCAAGAACGCGCAGGCAAAGAAGATCCACTGCAGCGCCTTCTCCTTGATATAGGTACTGCGCGATACGAGCGCCAGCTCGCGCTTCTTGGGCGTCTGAACATTCTGCTCAGTCTGGGAGTTTTCCTGTGCTTCCATGCTACTCACTCCCCTTCTCGTCGTTGGTGACGGGAATAAAGCCCGCCTCGCGAATCTGCTTGTCCATCTTTTCGGACGTCACATAGTCGATGTAATCCTGCGCCTGCTGCGAAGGCACACCCTTCACAAAGAAGTAAAGGTCGCGCGAGATGGGATAGCCGCCACTCGCGACCGTCTTCTCGGACGCCTCAACATGATTGACCGAGACGGCCTTGACCGAGGTCTTGGCGTTGAGGCTATCGACGAAGCCCAGCGAAATGTAGCCGATGGCCCCACGCGAACGAGATACCACGTCGCGCACCTGGCCCGTACCCGAAAGAACAGCCGAGCGGCGATCGAACGGCGTGCCATCCATCACGATGGTACGGAAGGCCTCGCGCGTACCGGACGCCTCGTCTCGGTTGATGACCTGAATCCTCAGGTCCTCGCCACCGACCTCTTTCCAATTGGTAATCTTGCCGGCGTAGATATCGCGGAGCTGCTCGGTCGAGAGGTTATCGACGGGGTTGTCGTCGTTCACGATGACCGCAATACCGTCGTGGGCAATGACGATGGGAGTCAGGCCCAGATCCTGTTCGTCGGCATTGAGTCCACGGGAGGAGCTGGCGATATCGGCCGTGCCGGCGCTGACGGCCTCGATCCCAGCGGAAGAACCCAAACCGGAAACGAGCACGTCGATGCCGGTCTCCTCCTTAAAGCCCTCGGCCGCAATCTCGGCGATAGGAAGGCAGGTCGTGGAGCCGGCCACGGTAATGGAAGAGGTCGAAGATCCCGAAGAACAGGCGCACAGCGTAAGCGTAAGCACAGCGGCGCTCAGAACCGATACGATCTTTCTCATAGCATCACGCCGATCGCAGCATGGCGCCCACAGGTGCCGTCCTCGTTACGGTAGGAATAAAAGCGGTCGTTCTGACGCACGGTCGAAAGCTGGGTATCCACGATATTATCCGCGTCGACACCGACATCTACCAGCGCCTCGCGAATGGCAGCGGAAAGATCAAGCATGCGAGAGGTATTCGCATCGATGCAAGAGAACTCGGCGGCAAAGCGATCCATGAGTTCCTGGGATACCTCATATTCGTCACCCAAGATATGGGGGCCGATATAGGCGGAAACGTCGCTCGCATCGCAACCGGCAGCATCGCAAAGCGCCTGGCACGCCTTGGCGGAAATACGTGCAATCGTGCCCTTCCAACCGGAGTGCACCACGGCAAATCCGCCGGGGGCCACCAGCACCACGGGAACGCAGTCGGCAAAGCAGAGCAGCACGGGCACGTCATGGGCCGTACAGACGATGGCATCGCAGCCCTCGGCAATCTGCTCGCGAACAGCCTCAAGATCGTCGGCGCCGTTCGAAGTCACCGTAACGATATGGTCACCATGGACCTGATTGGGCACGAGCAGATTATGCTCGCACTCAGTGGCGCCCATAGCTTCGAGCGCTCGACGACGATTTTCTTGAACAGCAAAGGGGTCATCGCCTACATGCGAGCCCAGGTTGAGCGAGGAGTACGCATCTTCAGAAACGCCACCGGTGCGCTCGGTAAAGGCAAAGCGGACATCGGATGTCGCGCCCTCCACCAACGTAACTCCATCATGGTCGACACGCGAAACGTTGTCCGCACGTGCTGCCATACTAAAGCCTCCTAATAACACAAGTACCGCGGCGTCGCCGCGCAGTCCGCGTTTATACGGCTGTCATACTTCCTTAAAAGGATACCCGCAGCGGTAGGGACCAAACGTAAAGGGAACGTAAGGAGATTGGAGGCTTTCGTTTACAAACGAGAAACAAAACGGGGTGCATCCAAATGGACACACCCCGTGCAGGTCGTTGAGAAAAACGAACTAGAAGCTACCGCGCTTCAGGAAGTCGGGAAGCTCGAACTGGTCGTTGCCAAAGTTGGGCAGCTCGGTACCACCGACGTTGCGGGTCGGAGCGGCCTGAGCCGGGCTGGCAGCCGGAGCGGTGCGCTGCGGCTCAGCGGAGGCAGCGGCCTTGCTCTGAGACTGCTGAGCAGCAAAGAGCTCGTCCTGACGGTTGACGTTGGAGTCGGAGAAGCCCGTAGCGATGACGGTGATACGCACCTGATCGCCCAGGGACTCGTCGACAACGGTACCGAAGATGATGTTGGCCTCGGGGTCGACGGCGTTGGCGACAACGTCGGCGGCGTCGCTGATCTCCTGGATGCCCAGGTCCTTGGAACCGGCGATGGAGAGCAGCACGCGCGTGGCACCATCGATGGAGCTCTCGAGCAGCGGGCTGGAGATGGCCTGCTGGGCAGCATCGACGGCACGGGTATCCCCAGAAGAGGTACCGATACCCATCATGGCGGTACCGGCCTGCTTCATGATGGTCTTAACATCGGCGAAGTCCAGGTTGATGATACCGGGGACGGTGATGAGGTCGGTGATGCCCTGGGTGCCCTGGGAAAGGACGCCATCGGCAATCGCGAAGGCCTCGAGCATGGTGGTCTTCTTCTCGGCGATGTCGAGCAGCTTATCGTTAGGGATGACGATCATGGTGTCGACGCAATCGGAGAGGGTCTTAATGCCCTCCTCGGCGCTCTTCTTGCGCTTGCGGCCCTCGAAGGTGAAGGGCTTGGTCACGACGGCGACGGTCAGCGCACCGACCTCGTTCATCGCTATATCGGCAACGATGGGAGCAGCGCCGGTACCGGTGCCACCGCCCTCGCCGCAGGTGATGAACACCATGTCGGCGCCAGCGAGCGCCTCGGCAATGTCGTCGCGGGACTCATCGGCAGCCTTGCGGCCAACCTCGGGGTTGGCGCCGGCGCCCAGGCCGCGGGTAAGGTCGGTGCCGATGTGCACCTTGATATCGGCATCAGAGATCGCGAGTGCCTGAGCATCGGTGTTGATGGCAACAAACTCGACGCCGCGGATGCCCTCTTCGATCATTCGATTGACCGCGTTGGTACCGCCGCCGCCGACGCCGACCACCTTAATGACGGCAAGGTAGTTGTTGATCTCTGTCTCGTGCATGTCGGTCCTCCGAACAAAGGTTATAGCCATAGCATGGGTCGACCCCTGCGCACATTAACCTTCAGGTTGAAAGTAAATGCAAAGGTAAACCGTATTATGTTTGCACATTATGAACGTATCAGTCAAATAATTGACCGTGAAAACCAAACAAACCAGATAAACGGCGTGGTATGGCCCCTCAACAAAGCATCAACCAGCGCTATGAGGTCGGAGCATTCCTAAATGTGTAGTTGCCCGGAGAGCGCACATTGATATACGTTACGCCCTCTACCTGCGAAAGCAACTTGGTGACTACGCGTTCCTTCTTGGCGATATCGTCCGAATCGCCCAGCGACACCTCAATGCCGTTATTGAGGTTTGCCGAGATGGCTTCGACCGAAGGCGTGGAAATATCCTTGACTTGTCCCAAGAACTCGCTCGAAAAACCACGCACATAATCCAGGCCGGCCTTAACGGCCTTGGAGCTCACCGCCTGGCCGGAAACTGGAGCGACATCCGCCGAGACATCAGTCAGCAACACCGCGCCATAGTGCTTAGCGAGCGCCAGTGCGGCATCGATGCCGGTCAGGGTATTTGAGCCCTGCCCTGTCGTGATGACGTTGCCCTGGTCGTCCACTTCGACCGACGTCGACAGCGGGGCGATCCAGGTGTCATCATCCCCGATGGCCCAGGCTAGGTCATCGGAGCTGATATAGGCAATTGCGATGACCTTGCGCTCCATAGGCGTAATGATGAGCGTATGCGGGAACTGACGCTGAACATCCACGCCCGAGACCCACGGGTTCTGCTTGAGGTCCTCGGTAATCTGGTCGGGATCGACGTTAAAAAGCGACGTTCCCTCGGGCAAATCGATCAGCTGGATAGCATCGTGCTTCGTCACATGCTCGCTGCCTTGAATCTGAATATCAGTGGCGGTAAACAATCCAGAGTTAATCACCACGATGGCAACGACGACGAGCACGGCCAAGACGGCCAGAACGCCGCCCACGATTTTGCCTTTGCCTGTAACGACAGAAGCGGCGTCTGATGTTTTATTTGCCATCGCCCCAAGTGAAGACAACGGGTTGACGCCTTTTTTACCCGAAGGCTTCTTGGCGGTAGCCGGCACCGATGTCAGCGAGCGCGGTTTCGATGCGCCCAGCGTGCGACCCGGACGCAGCGTTTTAGTTCCCGTCGGTGGCTTAGGAGTTGCCATGGGACGGGCAGGCTTGGCGCCCATAACAGGCTTTGACGTCACCGAGGGACGCGAGGACTTTTTTGCGGCCGGACGATTACCGAGCTGCGAGCCGACGACCGGACGACTGGTCTGTCGAGCATGCCCGACAGACTTAGAGTGCGCGACGGTATTGCGTTGAGGTTTGGCAGGCGCGCCGGAACGCCCTCCGGCGCGGCGGAAGGTGGGTTTCGATGCTCTAGAAGCCGAGGAATTTAACTTCCGGTCTGAGCTCGATGCCATACGCCTCCCTCACCTTTCCGTGCACATGTCTGATAACCGCGGCAACGTCATCGGCCGAGGCAGTTCCGTTATTAACGATAAAATTAGCGTGAACGGGCGAAACTTCCGCGCCGCCAATCGAAAAACCCTTTAATCCACAATCCTCGATAAGCTTGCCCACGCTCGCATCGGGCGGGTTGCGAAAGACCGACCCGCAGGATGCGCGACCCATGGGCTGTGTACGCTTGCGCCTCGTCAGGTACCGCTCCATGCGCTCGCGAATGTCGGCCTTGGGCGCCAGTTTAAGCTTGAGCACGCATTCGAGGATGATCTCATTGCGGGGAAGGCTACATTCGCGGTAGCCCCAAGTGATCTCGGACCCCGCATAATGCTTGATACCGGATGCCGGGTCAAACGTTACGACATCCTCAACCAGCGAGCCAATCCACTCGGTCCGTGTGCCGGCATTCATAGATATCGCACCGCCGACCGAACCAGGGATGCCAACGGCAAACTCAAGGCCCGAAAGGCTACGCGACAGGGCATCGTTGACCAGGCGCGCAAACATCACGCCCGCACCGACCGTCAGCGTACAACCGTCATCGGCAACAACCGTGCGCTGAAACTCACGTCCGAGCGAAATGACGGCACCGCGATAACCGTCATCGGCAACCAGCAGATTGGAGCCCTTGCCGATGATGACCCACGGCACCTGCTCGCGATCGAGCACCGCCACGGCGCGACGGAGGGCATGATAGCTATGGCACGTCACAAAGAGGTCGGCCTTGCCGCCGATACGATAGCTCGTATGACGCGCAAGGCGCTCGTCCTCGATCACATCCGTGTCGATCATGCCCGAGAGCGCCATGACGGCGTTAAACAGACCCATTAGACTTAAGCGTCTTTCTTGGCAGTCAGATACTCAATGAACTCGGGGCCGACGGTCGTAACGTCGCCGGCACCCATGGTGAGCAGCAGGTCGCCCTCGCCCACCATCTGCTCGAGCTCCTGATTGAGCTCAAGACGGCTGGAGCAGTACACGACCTCCTTGCCAGGATGCTTGGCGCGCACGGTATCGGCGAGCATCTTAGAGGTGACACCCGGAATGGGCATTTCGCCAGCCGAGAACACATCAATCAGCAGCAGTTTATCGGCATTGGCAAATGCATCGGCAAAGTCGTCGCACAGGGCCTGCAGGCGCGAATAGCGGTGCGGCTGGAACACGACGTCGACGTGCTTGTAACCCAGCGACGAAGCGGCAGCAAGCGTCGCCTTGATCTCGGTGGGGTGATGGCCGTAATCATCGACCACGGTGATGCCATTGATATCGCCCACGTGGGTAAAGCGACGGCGGACGCCTTCAAAGCTCGAGAGCGCCTTGGCGGCGGCGTCGATGTCAAGGCCCAGGACATGGGCGACGGTGAGCACGGCCGTGGCGTTGAGCATGTTGTGGCGACCGGGATTGCTCTTGATCTCCACAGCGTGCTCAGTGCCGTCCTCAAAGCGAACGATAAAGTCACTCTGGATGCCCTTAACATCCGGGTGCATGCAGACGATGTCGTTGCTCTCGACAAAGCCGTAGGAAAGCACGTGACGGCCCGTCGACTTGGCGAGCTCGACCAGATGCGGGTCCTCACCGCAGACGATGACGGTGCCGTCCTCGCCCACCAGGCTCATGAATTTGGCGAAAGTTGCCTCGATCTCCTCGATACCCGAGTAGTGATCGAGGTGGTCGGCCTCGACGTTGGTCACAATGACTACGTTGGGGTTCAGGAACAGGAAGGAGCTGTCGGACTCGTCGGCCTCGGCGACAAAGTAGTCGCCCGAGCCGTTCTTGCCGTTCGTGTCATAGCCCTCGACGATGCCGCCGATCAAGAAGCTCGGATCCAGACCCATGCGGTCGAGCATGGTGGCGCACATCGAAGACGTGGTGGTCTTGCCATGCGTGCCGGCAACAGCGACGGTGGTGTACCCGTGGCCCAATGCAGAGAGCATCTTGGCACGGGGCCACACAGGAATGCCCAGCTCGCGAGCGCGCACAAGCTCAGGGTTGGACTCCGGAATAGCGGTGGAGACAACAACCACGTCGGGCTTGACCTCGTCGATCGTGGCGGCCTCATGGCCCACATGCACCTTCACACCAGCGCGGGTAAGCTGGCGGATATAACGTGACGTCTTAAGGTCGGAGCCGGTAACGGCATAACCGCGCTCGTGCAGAACGAGGGCGATGCCGCTCATGCCGGCGCCGCCGATACCGATAAAGTGGGCGCTCTTAAACTCGGGCGCGGAGGTTGCAGTCTGGGAATCAGCCATGTGCTCGTGTACTCCTTGCGTAAACACTGCCTGTAACCCGTTAACTGTACCGCACCTACCGCATCAGCGCGAGGGCGACCGACGATATCCCGTCTAACTAACGCAAACCCTCTACCGCATCCGCCAGAAGAGCGGCGGCCCTATCCTGAGCCAGACCACG
>DBFSAO010000080.1:0-48503 GCA_048500675.1 Collinsella sp. | reverse complement strand
TCCAGCACCAACGCCACCAGCGGCTGCTGCGCCAACTGCCCACATAGCCACTAGCGACAAGCGGTCCCGACACCCAGGTTTCCTGATAAGTTGCGGTGAAATAAGGACTGTTTGGCGGCTAGAAGCCGCTATTCAATCCCTATTTCACCGCAACTTATCTATAGATTAGATTTCGGGCTGATGCTAAGTTTGTATCATTTCAAAACTCTGCCGGATTACGGGGCTGAGTTGAAAACCTCTATCCATTCCGGTAAGTAGCAAATTTCAACAAGCCATCTACCTGCGGTTTTATTTAGGCCATATTTGCTGTGGTCGGGCATCACCAATCTAGCCCCGTAATCCGCCCTACTTTTGATAACAGCAAGTATGAGACGGGGATATTTTTACCACTCTTAACCGCTATTGCGGTCTCCGCTCGCATGACCTTCTGAGTTGCGGTGAAATAAGGACTGTTTGATGGGTAGAAGCCGATATTCAATCCCTATTTCACCGCAACTTAGTAGTTACTTGTGGACCAGGCGGGCGCAGAAGTGGCCGTCGTAGGAATCCGCGTTTACGGGGACGCTTTGGAAGAGTCCGCGGTCATTTTGGCGTACGGAGACGAGCTTCTTGGCTTGTTCGAACTCGGGCAGCTGTAAAATCTGCGCCTCAGAGAGGGGCGCCAGGCTAAAGTCTGTGCCCTCAGGAGAGGCCAGGAAGGCATCCACGACCTGCGTATTCTCTTCATCAAAAACCGAGCAGGTGGCATAGATGAGCTCGCCGCCGGCAGCCACACGCACGGCCGCTTCCTTGAGCATCGTCAGCTGCAGGCGGGGCAGCTCAGTCCTAACGTCCTTCTCAGTCAGACGCCACGGTATCTCAGGGTGACGGCGCATAGTGCCGGTGCCCGAGCACGGGGCATCGATAAACACTGTATCGAACAGAACGGGTTTACCAAGCATGGCATCGAACGACGTGAGGACCGCATCGAGCTCGCATGCATCACCCGAGACGGTACGAACGCCCTTGATACCCGCCTTATGCAGGCGCGCGAGATTCTGGTCACACTTGCGATCGTGCAAATCGAGTGCAGTGTGCTGACGGTCGTAGCCGGCACGCTTAGCCTGGCACATCATCACATAGGTCTTGGTGCCACGACCGGCACCAATCTCAAGGCAGCTACCAGGGCGCGTGGCAGCTGTGGCGATAAGCTGCGCGTTGAGATCAGACGCCACCGCGGCAGCACGCTCAAATACACCCGAAGCAACGGTAACCTGGGCATCAACCGGCGCATGGCAGCCGGGAAACACAGGCGCCACAAGCCGCGAGATATACGGATCGAGCTTGGTCGCAAAGGCGTTCTCATGAAGGGCCAGCGGCGCGGGGGCCAGATTGCCGGCAAAGTTAAGCGCACCCTCAGGCGTGTCAAACGACGCCATAATACGAGCGCACAGCCAACGCGGCAGCCCCATCAGGCGCGACAGACGGACCAAGCGTCGCTCAGACTCATCCACGTCGGATGCCGTGGCAAAGTCCTCAACGTTGTCCGCGACCTTGTGCAGCACCGCGTTAGCCAGGCCCGCGGCAGACTTAGCACCGCTGCGCACCAGCTCAACACCCTGACTTACGGCAACGCGGCCCGGCGTATGAAGATAGAGCATCTCGAAGGCCGAGATGCGAAGCGCCATGCGCACGCGCGGCGCGACCTTTTTGGGCTTATCCAAAAACTGATCGAGCAACTCATCCAAAACGCCCTGCGTGGCGGCGACACCGAGCGCTAAACGAGCGGCAAAAGCGGAATCGCGCTGGTCAATGGCCTTGGCGGAAGCACGGGAAGACAACACGTCGCGTGCGTACATACCGCGGCGATCGGCCTCCATCAACACGTCGAGCGCAAGCTTGCGCGCGGGAGACAACTTGCTCATGACAGTACACCCCACCTAAGTTCGGCACCCTGCAGACCGGCAGCCCAGGCAGAAGCAGCCATGGCACGCTTACCATCGGGCTTAACCTCGAGCAGTTCAACCGCACCATCGTAAAGTCCCAGGTAAACGCGCTTGGCCTGAACGAGAACCTGACCCTCGCCAAGCGACACATCAGCCGCCGCAGCATCGAGCACGCGAACCGTCTTGCCAGCAATCACACAACGAGCAGGCGCGGTATCGGACGAAGCGAGAACATGACGCATACAATCGAGCGCCGCCATCTGCGGATCAAGACGCATCTCCTGCTTGGAAATCTTGGCAGCATGCGTGACGAGCGACTCATCCTGTTCAGTCCACACAGCGCTGCCATCGGCAAGCGAAGGAAGCGTATCGGCAAGCAATTTGCCGCCAAGCTCAGCAAGCTCCATGGTCAGCGCCTCAGCATGCTTACCGGCAACCGACGTCGAGGCCTGCGCGCAATAAGCACCAGTATCAACGCCATGCCCAATGCGCATAATAGAAACGCCAGCAACCTCGTCACCAGCAAGAATGGCACGCTGAATGGGAGCAGCGCCACGCCAACGAGGCAGCAGCGAAGCATGAACATTCACAATACCAAGCGGCGCCATATGCAGCACCTCATCAGGCAAAATGCAGCCATAGGCAGCCACGCAGAAAATATCGGCCCGCGCAGCCTGGAGCGTCTCAACAACCTCGGGCGTCATACGATTGGCCTCAACAACCGGCAACCCCAGCTCAAGCGCCTTGGCCTTAACAGGAGAAGGCTCAAGCTTCTTACCACGTCCACGAACAGCATCGGGACGAGTAATTACGAGCGCAATCTCATTGCCGGCCTCAACAAGCGAAGTCAGCGAAGGCACAGCAAAATCAGGCGTACCCATAAACACAATACGCATAAAAGTAAGTCTCCTCTCAACAACGAGCCGAGACGGCTACAAAAGAAGCGTTCCAGGTCGCAAGCGCACCCAGCCGCCAGAACAGTCCAACAAAAACAAATATACCCAAAACCAAAGAAAGAGCCGCAATAAAAGCAGCCCTCTCTCAACAAAGCAATTATCAGCGAAGACGCCCCTCCCTGGCCCGACGGCACCCGGGCGAGACAAGCAGCGTCAACGTAGTCCCCGGGGCGCCCGCCTATATCGTCCCGCGCGCAGTTTCGCAGCGCAGCGAGAATGTTTGAGCACGGGATGATATAGGCGGGCGCCCCGGGGACGGACAAACCTACTCCGTCTCGCCCGGTCGAGCGCCGCGGGCCAGGGCGTCCTGGTACTCCTTGACGGCCTTAATCCTCTGCATGGGCTTGAGTCGCTCAAACATGGTGTTGCCATGCAGGTGATCGATCTCGTGCTGCAAGCACACGCAGAACAGGTCGCCCGAGGCCTCGTAGCGAATCAGGTTGGCATCCAGGTCGTACGCCTCGACGACGACATGGTCGGGACGCTCGATCTCACAGCTAATGCCGGGGATGGACAGGCAGCCCTCGCTAAACGGCACCAGATGGTCGCTCTGCTCAACAATGACGGGATTGATGAGCACATACGGGTCGTAGTCGTTCTTGTCGCTGTAATCGCAGTCGATGGTGACGAGCTGAATGAGCTCGCCGATCTGCGGGGCAGCCAGGCCGCAGCCGCCGTTCTCAAACATCATCTTCTTCATCTTCTCGGCAAGCGCCTCGATCGCCGGGGTGATCTCCTCGATGACGGCGCACTCCTGGCGCAGACGAGGGTCGGGCGACAGTACGATTCCGTTGGCTTCCATGGCCATCCTTTCGGGTTGTTACATCAGATCATAGGCGTCGACGTCAACGCTCACGCTCACGCCACGCACAGAGCCCACCTCTTTGAGGCAGGCGTCGATATCATCAGAGACATGGTACCCCACGGGCGACTTTACAAGCAGATGGAAGCGGTAACGGTCCTTGGCTCTCTCGATTACACACGAAGCTGGGCCCAGCACCCGCGGCACGGCACTCCCCGCCCGCAAAAAGTCGGGCGCGGCGGCATGCCAGCGGCGCTTAAGAAGCTTTGCAATGCGCCCGATGTAGTCCTGCGCGTCGTCTCGGTTAGCAGACCACACCAAGATGTTGACCAGGCGAACAAACGGCGGGTACAGCGCGTCGCGGCGCTGGTCCACGTCGTAGTCGGTAAAAATCGAACGGTCGTGCTCAGCGACGGCGCGAATGACCGGATCCTCGGGCAGGTAGGTCTGGATGATCACCTCGCCGGGGCGATCGCCGCGGCCGGCACGGCCCGCCACCTGTTCCAGCAGGTCGTAAGCGCGCTCCCCTGCGCGGAAGTCCGGCAGCTTGAGGGCGAAGTCGGCATTGACCACGCCCACGAGCGTGACCTCGGGAAAATCGAGGCCCTTTGCAATCATCTGGGTGCCCAGCAGCACCGCGCAATCGGCGGCATCGAACTGCTCGAGCAGTTTTTTGTGCGCATCCTTGCCGCGCGTGGAATCGGCGTCCATGCGTATGATGGCAACATCCTCGGGCAGCATCTGGTGCAGCGCGTCCTCGATCTGTTGCGTGCCAAGGCCCATTTTTGCCAGGTAACGGCTGCCGCACTTGGGGCAGCGACTCGTGGGCGCGGGATACGGCTGCACGCGCCAGGACGAACCACAGGTGTGGCACTGCAGTGTATGGGTGCGCTCGTGGTACGTAAGCGCGGTGGAGCAGTGGTTGCAGGTGGGGACGCAGCCGCACTCGCGGCACATCAGGAATGGCGCAAAACCACGGCGGTTGTGCAACAGCACGGCTTTTTCGCGGCGCTCGACCACACGCTCCAGGCCTTCCATCAGCGGTTTTGAGAACATGGAGCGGCTGCCGTGCGAGAACTCGCGGCGCAGGTCGGCAATGCGGACCGTGGGCAGCACGGCGTGTCCCGGGCGCTCGGGCATCTCCACACGCGTCCAGGTAACACCGTTGTACGTGCCGCGGCGGCAGCGGTCGAGGGCCTCGGCAGAAGGCGTGGCCGAGCCCAACACAAGCGGGCAGCGATAGCGGCGAGCCATCTCGGCCGCCACCTCGCGAGCATGGTAGCGCGGACTGGAGCCCTGTTTGTAGCTGGTCTCGTGCTCCTCGTCGATGATGATAAGGCCTAAGTCGCTGAGCGGGCAAAAGAGCGCTGAGCGGGCGCCGACGACCACGCGGGCCGCACCGCTGGATACCATATCCCACTGGTCCAGGCGCTCGCCAGCCGAAAGGCGCGAATGGAACACGGCGACCGTCTCGCCAAAGCGCGAACGGAAGCGGCCGACGGTTTGAGCCGTCAGCGAGATCTCGGGCACAAGCACGCACGCTGAGCGGCCGGCCGCGAGCACGTGCTCGATGGCGGAGAGGTAGACCTCAGTTTTACCGGATCCGGTGACGCCGTCGACAAGGACCACGTCGCCGTGTGCGTCCAGGCGAGCACGCTCAATCTGCGCGAGCGCCTGCTGCTGGCCGTTCGTGAGCGCGACCGGCGCCTTGCCGCTCGCAGAGGACAGCGTAGTCTGCTCGCTGCAGCCGCGCCAGGCACGGCGCTCCTCCACCACCACGACGCCGCGTTTTTCGAGCGCCTTGATGGTCGCCGACATGCTGTTATAGAGAAGGTTGAGGTCGCGCGTCGTGACCGGTCCGCACTGGAGCGCCTCGATGAGCTGACGCTGGCGGACCGCGGTCTTGGGCGGCGTATAGTCGAAGCCCTCGGGCGTGAGCATGACCCAGCGGTTTTGGATGGGTTTGACGGCGGGACGCTCGACAGTCCACACGCCGTCGTCACTCTTGACCACACGCGGGCTTCCACCCGGTGGCAAGAACAGGCGCAGGCACTCGGAAAGTGTCGCGACATACTCGCGGCTCATCCAGCACGCGATACGGGCAGCCTCGGCGGTAAAGAGCGGCTTGCTGAGGATAGCTTCGATAGGCTTGATACGCGCGGGATCGAGAGCGTCGTTACCTTGCAGGTCGGCCAGCTCGGGCGCGATGTCGACGATGTAGCCCGCGGCCGCACGGTTGCCAAAATGAACTAGGACGGTGGAGCCGATCTGGACATCGTTGGCGAGTGGCTGCGGAATGCCGTAGGCAAACGGCTCGGACAGCGCACGCGTCGGGATGTCGAGAACCACGCTCGCATAGGCGGCGATGGGCTCAGGTGCAGGTTTAAGCTGCGCCGGGGCGGCGGCAGGAGCCGCGGACTTCGGAGCTTTCTCCGGTTCTGGCGAACCAAACAGCGAAAGTTGCTCGGCCATGGCCCCAGCACCTCCTATCCCATACGTCTACAGAAACAAGAGCCCCGCTCGGGTGAACGGGGCTCGGATACATACGTTTGCGCAGCGATTACAGCGCCATCGTGCGGGCGCGGTCGATACGCGCCAGGCAGTCGTCGCGGCCGACGAGCGCCATGGTCTCGCCCAGCGGAGGGCTCACCATGTTGCCGCAGACGGCGACGCGCACGGCCTGGAACACCACACGCTTCTTGAGGTCCATCTGCTCGGGCAGCGGCTCAAGAGCAGCGTCGATGTTGGCAGCCGTCCACTCGTCCACGCCCTCGAGCGCGCCCTTGGCGGCATCCAGAATGGCACCCATGCCCTCCTTGGCCAGGCCCTTGTTGACGGACTTCTCGTCATACTCGAGCGTCTCGGCCGTAGCGAAGATGGGAGCGCCGACGGTCACGGCGTCGGCCGGCATCTTGGTGCGCGGCTTAACGATGGCGGCAAGCGCGTCGATCCAATCCTCGCCGTACTCGACATTACCCTCGATGAGACCCGCCTCGTGCAGCTCGGGAACCATGATCTCGTCGGCAAACTGAGCATCGGACATGCCATTGATGTACTCGGCGTTGACCCAGTCGAGCTTCTTGGGGTCGAAGGTCGCCGGGTTCTTGGAGATGCGGTCGAGCGAGAACTTGCTGGCCAGGACATCGCGCGGGATGATCGTGGTCTCGCCGTCGAGCGACCAACCGAGCAGCGCCAGGTAGTTGACGAAGGCGTCGGACAGGTAGCCGGCGTCGCGGTACTCCTCCACCGAGGTGGCGCCGTGGCGCTTGGAGAGCTTCTTGCCGTCGGCGCCCAGGATCATGGAGATGTGGGCGAACGTAGGCACGGGAGCGCCGAGGGCCTCGTACACCATGACCTGACGCGGGGTGTTGGACAGGTGGTCGTCGCCACGGATGACATGGGTGATCTTCATCATGGCGTCGTCGACGACGGTCGCAAAGTTATACGTGGGCGTGCCGTCAGAGCGGAAGATGACAAAGTCGTCGAGCTCCTTGGCATCGAAGGTCACCTCGCCGTGGACGGCATCGTGGATAACGACGTCGCCGCGGTCCTCGGGCACCTTGATGCGAAGGACGTAGGACTCGCCGGCCTCGATGCGACGGCGGGCCTCCTCGGGATCAAGATTGCGGCAACGGCGCTGATAGCCCTGGAAGGGGTCCTTGCGCTCCTGCGCGGCCTTGCGGTCGGCGTCGAGCTGCTCCTTGGTGCAGAAGCAGGGATAGGCCTTGCCCTCGTCCCAAAGCTTCTGGGCGGCCTGCTTGTACAGGTCCAGGCGCTCGGTCTGGGCGTAGGGGCCATAGTCGCCGCCCACCTCGGGACCCTCGTCCCAGTCCAGGCCAAGCCAACGCATGGCGCGCAGGATGATCTGCGTGTTCTCGTCGGTGGAGCGGGTGGGGTCGGTGTCGTCGATGCGCAGGATGAACGTACCGCCGTTTGCGCGGGCGAAAGCCCAGTTATAGATAGCGGTGCGGGCGCCGCCAATGTGCAGCTTGCCCGTCGGTGAGGGTGCAAAGCGGACGCGAACGTCTGATGCCATGGATATCTCCTCGATTGCAGGATGGATGTCTAACCGCACCAGTATAAAACAACAATGCAACCTCCGCACAAAGGGCACCGACCTACTCATTGGGGACAGACTTAAATGACCAGTCATTGGGCAACCTGTCGGCACTTAGGTAAGGCTGGTCGTTTAAGCCTGTCCCCAATGAGTACACGGATGGTCATTTAAGTCTGTCCCCAATGAATAGGTGCGGAAAGGGTGTGAATGTTTGATTTACGCGCTATGATGTGCCCTTGCATAGAGAGCCCGGCGGAATGGTAACGGTCGCCGGGACACGTTTTTGAAAGGACAATCATGTCAGACGAACTTCGTTCCATCCCGCCCCAACACGGGTCCTTTGTTTTTACGTCGGAGTCTGTGACCGAAGGTCATCCCGATAAGATCGCCGACCAGATCAGCGACGCCGTCCTCGACGCAATCCTCGCCAAAGAAATAGAGCTCCAGGAGCAGGGCTACATCGCCCCCAACGGCGTGCCTGCCAACGTGGAGAACGTCCGCTGCGCCTGCGAGACCCTCGTGACCACCGGCACCGTCATCGTCGCCGGCGAGATTCGCACCCAGGCCTACGTAGACGTTCAGGAAATCGCCCGTGGCGTTATCCGCCGCATTGGCTACAACCGTGCCAAGTTCGGTTTTGACTGCGACACCTGCGGCGTCATGAGCCTCATCCACGAGCAGTCGCCCGATATCGCCCAAGGCGTTGACGAGTCCTTCGAGACCCAGACCGGCGCTACCACCGACCCGATCGACCTGATCGGTGCCGGCGACCAGGGCATGATGTTCGGATATGCCTCCAACGAGACCAAGACCCTCATGCCCATGCCGCACTACCTGGCAAGCCGCCTGGCCGAGCGCCTGGCCGCCGTGCGCCACGACGGTACCCTGCCCTATCTGCGTCCCGACGGCAAGACCCAGGTCACGGTGCGCTACGAGGAAGGCAAGCCCGTCGAGGTCACGACCATCGTCATCTCCACGCAGCACGCTGCCGAGATCGAGGACATGGGCAAGATCAAGGCCGACCTCATCGAGCACGTCATCACCCCGGTCATGGCCGCTGAGAACATGCCGTGGGATAACGCGGACATCTACGTGAACCCCACAGGTCGCTTTGTCGTGGGCGGCCCCATGGGCGACACGGGCCTCACCGGCCGCAAGATCATCGTCGATACCTACGGCGGCTACGGTCGTCACGGCGGCGGTGCCTTTAGCGGAAAGGACTGTACCAAGGTTGACCGCTCCGCCGCGTATGCCGCGCGCTGGGTCGCCAAGAACGTGGTCGCAGCCGGTCTGGCCGACCGCTGCGAAGTCGAGCTTGCCTACGCCATCGGCGTTTCCAAGCCCCTCTCAATCATGGTCGACACCTTCGGTACCGCGCATGTTGCCGAGGACAAGATCGTCGAGGCCGTAGAGAAGACCTTCGACCTGCGCCCAGGTGCCATCATCCGCGACCTAGACCTGCGTCGCCCCATCTACGAAAAGACGGCAGCCTACGGTCACTTCGGCCGCGAAGACCCCGACTTCACCTGGGAGAAAACCGACCGAGTCAAAGAACTCAAAGCAGCCTGCGGCCTGTAAGCTAACGGCAAAAGCTACAGCCAAGAAACAACGCACCAAAAGAAGTACCGGCTCCAACCGGTACTTCTTTTTTATTAATCCGGTGGTGAAGATGCTTCGATATGAGCCTACGCTGCGTCCCTAGCTAATGAATTTTGCCATCTAGCAACCCCAACCATGTATCCTTAGTCCCGAGGGGCGGGGCATAAGGTCGATCGCGAGTTCCGCACGAGCCGGAGAGCACTTAATGTGCTCTCCGTGCGAGCAGGACTGTCCGAGCAGGCGACCTTATGTATGCCCCGCCCCTCGGGACGACGGGATAGAACAGGAGCGCATATGGCAGGCAAGCCGCAAACACTAGCTACGACCTCGGCATTCGAGATCTTGGGCCCCGTCATGGTCGGCCCCAGCTCATCGCACACCGCCGGCGCCCTGCGGTGCGCCCAAGTTGCCGCCAGCCTGTTGGAAGGTCGCATCACCAAGGTCACCTTTGGCCTGTGGAACTCCTTCGCCCACACCTGCCGCGGCCACGGCACCGACCGTGCGCTCGTCGCGGGCATCCTGGGCCTCGACACCGATGACGAGAACATCAAGCAGGCCTTCGACCTCGCGCGCGAGCAGGGCCTAGAATATCACTTTGGCATCAAGGGCGACGACGCCTCCATCCACCCCAATACCGTCGACATCGACATGGTCGACGACACGGGCGCCACGGCACAGGTCCGCGGCGAGAGCCTGGGCGGTGGCAAGATGCGCATCAGCCGCATTAACGGCGTCGGCGTCGACATCTCAGGTATGTATTCCACGCTCTTCGTAGCACACAAGGACGTCCCCGGTGTACTCGCCGCGCTCACCAACCTGCTCGCCTACGCACACGTGAACATCGCCTTCTGCCGCACCTACCGCACCGAAGTGGGCGGCCAGGCTTACTCCGTCTTTGAGACCGACGGTGCGCCCGACGACACCGTCGTCCCAATGCTCCGCAAGCTCGACAATGTCGATTACGCGACCTTTATCGAGCTCCCCGGTTCTGCCTCGTCGCTCTCCCCCGGCGTCTCGGCCAAGGAAATCTTCGACGACGGCGAGCAGCTGCTCGATGCGTGCGAGGAACTGGGGCTCAGCATTGGCGCCGTTATGGCCGTGCGAGAGGCGCGCCTGACCGGTGAGGCGCACGCCGTCGCCGCCATGCGCCGCGTGCTCGACGTCATGCGCGAGGAGACCACAGCCCCCATCGCCAATCCGCAGCGTTCGCTCGGCGGGCTTATCGGCGGCGAGGCCAAGCTTGTCGAAGCCACCGGCCGCAACGATTTGAGTGCAAGCCTGATGGGCCCCGTTCAGACCGAAGCCGTGGCCCGCGCGATGGCCGTACTCGAGCGCTCCGCCACGATGGGAGTGATCGTCGCCGCCCCCACGGCCGGCTCCGCGGGTGTTGTGCCCGGCTGCGTGCTGGCGCTCGCCGATCGCCTGCAGCTCGACGACGAGCAGGTCATGGACGCGCTCTACTGCGCAGCCGCCATCGGCCTCAACCTCACCACAAGCGCCTGCGTTGCCGGCGCCGAGGGCGGCTGCCAAGCCGAAGTCGGAAGCGCCGCCGCCATGGCAGCCGCCGCGCTGGTGCAGATGCTCGGCGGCACGCCCGAACAGGCGCTCGACGCCAGCTCCATCGCGCTGAGTAACCTGCTGGGCCTCGTTTGTGACCCCGTCGGTGGCCTCGTGGAGGTGCCCTGCCAAAACCGCAACGCCATCGGCGTGGCAGCGGCCTTTAGCTCGGCACAACTCGCCCTCGCAGGCATTAAGAGCCTGGTGCCGTTTGACCAGATGGCACATGTCATGCTCTCGGTGGGTCACGCGTTGCCGGCCACACTGCGAGAGACGGCAAAGGGCGGCATCGCGCAGGCTCCGGCCGCACTTTCGGCCTGTGCAAAATGCGGTGTGTGCGGATAGCGACAAAGAACGACTCAAAGGTGGGACAAATGTCCCACCTCTTTTGAATGCCACCGTTTCCGTACCACAAACAGCAGGGCAATCGCTATAATGCAAGCCCAGTAAAAACACGATGAACCGCAAGGCGAAAATCGAAGGATATGCATACGATGTCGCAAAACGATCGAACTCAACTGATTCCCGATCCGCAGCAGCCGAGCAGGCACACCGGCGGCGTTCAGTCGCCGCGTCCTATCGCGCCGAGCCACGGTCAGCAGCGTAGTGCAGCAAACGCTTCCCAACGCCCGAACCAACAGCGACAGCAGCGTCAACAACGTCAGCAGCGCCAGGCAAACGGCAATGCGCCCAAGCAGCCCCACACGCACGCTCGAGGCGATCGTGGCCCCGCGCGCAAACCCGCCGAGAACAATAAGTCGGGCAAAAAGACGACGCTCTTTGTCGTCCTGGGTCTCATCGTCATTGTCTATATCGTAGGCGTCGTAGCATTTTCGCAGGTAGCCTACCCCAACACCACCATCGCCGGCGTCGACGTCTCGTTCTCCAACGCTTCGTCTGCCGCCACCAAGGTCAATTCGGCATGGAAGCACTATAAGCTCGCCGTGACAGGCGATGACTTTAGCTGGACCTATCAGCCCGAGTCCGATGAACCCATCGTCGACGGCGAAGCTGCCGCAAAAGAGATCATCAACCACAACGAAGCCTTTATTTGGCCGGTCCGCCTTGTGGAATCCTTAAGCGGCAAGACCAAAACAACCGCTACCTCCAACGAAGTCGATCTTGATCAAGACGTCGACCTGTCCATGCTCTCCGACACCTTTGACCAAAAGAAGTTTGAGAAGGATCTGGGCGCCGCCATCAACGAGTTTAACGAGGGCCGTTCGGGCACGTTCGAGGCCAATAGCTCCTATGACGAGCAGGCCGGCAAGTTTACCGTCGAGAAGGCGCGCTCCAACGAAAAACTCAACCGCGAGCATGTCATTAAGTATGCCGAGCTCGAGCTTGCCTCGCTGGCCGAGTCCGTAGATCTTTCCAAGCTCGGCAACGATGCCTATGAGCCGCTCAATGGAACGCTGACCGATGATCAGATTCAGGCCGCATGCGATGCCGCCAACAACTTTCTGGGCGTCAACGTGACCCTCAAGCTCAACGGCGAGGATGCCGGCAAGGTTGATGGCAGCTCCGTATTGCAGTGGATCAGCTTTGCCGATCCCGCCAACCCAACGCTCGATACGTCGCAGATCAGCAGCTGGGCAGCCGAGCTCGCCAACGGCTTTAATACCGTGGGCTCCACTCGCTGGTGGACGCGCGCCGATGGCAAGCAGTGCGCCGTCGAAGGCGGCGACTTTGGTTGGTCCATCGACAGCAGCTCGCTCGCCAAGCAGGTCGAGGACGCCATTAACAACAAGCAGACCGGCGAAATCGAGATCAAGTACTCCCAGAAGGCTGACACCTTTACCGCAAAGGGAGAGCCCGACTGGAAGGCGTATATCGACGTCGACCTGTCCGAGCAGCACGCGCGCTACTATGACGAGAACGGCAATATCGTTTGGGAGGCCAACTTTATTTCCGGCAAGCCGGGCGAGGACGCCACGCCCGAGGGCGTCTGGCAGATCAACAGCAACGACGGCGGCAGTACCCTGATCGGAGCCAAGGACCCCGAGACCGGTAAGCCCAAATACGAAAGCCCGGTGAGCTACTGGATGCCGTTCGAGGGCAATATGATCGGCTTCCACGATGCCACCTGGCAAAACGACAAGAGCTTCGATAACGCCGAGTCGTACAAGTGGTGCGGCAGCCACGGTTGCATCAACCTGCGCCTGGCAGACGCCAAGGCACTGCACGACTACATCAAAGTCGGCCTGTGCGTGGTTGTCCACTCGTAGTGCAACGCGCGCATTCCTACAACGTGGAACCGCTGCGACCAATCTAACAGTTCCGAAAGAAACCGTCCTATGCGCCCGCCCCAACCGGTGGGCGCATATAATTATCGAGGTTCTTTCTATAAAGGAGACGCTATGCCGAATGTCCCCACCATTACCCCGGGCCCGGATGATACCGAGCACACGCCCGAAGGTGCCACCGAAACGATTCCTCTGATTACAAACGTGCATGCCGATAAGCAGAACGGACGCGCGAACGATGCGGCCGAGATTTCCGATGAAGAGGCATACGCCAAGCTCAAGGCAAAACGTGCCGAACGTCGGCGCAAAAAGCTGATTCGACGCGGTATTGCCGCCGGCGTCGTGGGTGCCATCGCGCTCATTGCCATTGTCGCAACCCTGGTTATCAATGCGCAGCCACAGGGCGCTAGCGAGCCTGTGACCGACATGGTGACCGAGGGCACGTTTACCACAACGGTCGAGGCGAAAGGCCAGCTCAAACCCATTTCGTCCTCAGTGGTCTCCCCTTCTGTCGACGGCACGGTCTATTCGATCAACGTTCAGCCGGGCCAATCCGTTAACGAGGGCGACGTGCTTATGACCATTAAAAACGACGAGCTCGATCGCAACGTTGCCGAGGCGCAGCGTGCAGTTGCAGCCGCCCAGGAAGACCTCACCAACGCGCAGAAAGCCGCCGCTGCCGCGCAGGCCACCCCAACGACGGACGATGATGGAGCTTCCGCAGCAGCTGGCATCACTGCCGCATCAGCGGACACAAACGCCGTATCGGCCGCACAGCGCAGCCTCGCATCGGCCCAGGCAAACCTCGATCAGGCGAACGCCAAGGCAGCCAGCCGTACGGTCACGGCCCCGAGCTCGGGTAGCATCGTGGAGCTCAACGCCAAGGTGGGCGCCACGGTAACAGGCGGCATGATCATGGGCGAAAGCGATACGAGCGGCGGCAAGCAGTGCATGCAAATCGCCGACCTATCCAAGATGAAGGTGACCGTGCAGGTAGGCGAAAAGGACATCGCCAAGATCGCCGTTGGGCAGAGCGCCAACGTCACGTATCCTGCGTTTCCCGATATCGTGAGCCAGGGCACCGTCACGGCTATCGCATCGGTGGCAAACTCCGACGCCGCCAACGGTGGCGGCGGCAGCGTAACCTTTAACGTCGACATTCTCATTGAGGCGCCCGACGCGCGCCTGAAGCCGGGCATGACGGCCGAGGTATCGGTGGTGACCGAGCAGCTCGACGACGTGATGATGGTGCCGACGATGGCGCTCATGACCGAAGACGGCGAACATTATTACGTCAACGTGGCGACCGATGACGAGGGCAAGCAGACCCGTCGCGTGAAGGTGACTGTCGTGACGCAAAACGACAACGAAGCCGTAGTCGGCAAGACACAGGTCAAGCGCGACGACCAGGGCAACGAGATCAACCCCAACGTGCCGGTTACCAAGCTGCGCGATGGCGACACCCTCGTCATGGACACCGGAGCGGACGCAACGGCTGACGGCGGCTACGGCGCGGATTCGGGCAGTATGTCTGCCGACGAGGGCATGTAATGCGTCCCGTTATCGACATCCGCAACGTGCACCGCATCTTTGAGAGCGAGGCGGGGTGTGCCCACATCCTGCACAACGTGAGCCTGGCGGTAAATCCCGGCGAATTCGTCGCTATCACCGGCCCCTCGGGCTCGGGCAAGTCGACGCTCATGAACATCCTAGGCTGCCTGGATAAGCCGACGGCGGGCGGCTACTACCTGCAAGGGCTCAACGTGGCCGAGCTTGACGATGACGAGCTCACCGAAGTTCGCGCCCTGAGCATTGGCTTTGTCTTTCAGAGCTTCAACCTGCTGCCGCGCCTGTCGGTTATCGAAAACGTGATGCTGCCGCTGGCCTACACCAATGTGCCCCGTAGCCAGCGCGAGATGCGCGCCGTGCACGCGCTGCAGGCCGTCACGCTGCCGGTCGACCACTGGGACCACCGCATATCCGAGCTCTCGGGCGGCCAGATGCAGCGTGTCGCAATCGCGCGCGCCCTCGTCAATGACCCGCCCATCATCCTAGCCGATGAGCCGACGGGAAACCTGGACTCCGCTACCGGAGCGCTTGTGATGGAGACCTTCCATAAGCTCCAGAAGCGCGGCAAAACCATCGTGCTTATCACACACGACCCCAGCATCGCCGCCGAGGCCGACCGTGCCGTGACCATCCGCGACGGTCGCATTCACGACGGCGCGTATATTCCACATGCACCGCGGACCCTGCGCAGCGCCGTAGATAGCCTGCCCATGATTTCCGCCTCCACCAACCCGCCGAAAGGAGTGGTGGCATGAGCGCCCGCGATCTCATCCAGGAAGCCCTTCACTCGCTCGAAGCCAACAAGGGGCGCAGCCTGCTCACCATCCTGGGCATTGTCATCGGCATCGCCTCGGTTATCGCCATGACTTCGCTCATCGGCGGTATCCAAAACAGCCTGGTCAACAGTCTGGGCCTCAATGCGGCACGCATGGTGCAAATCTATTCGTCGCAAGAACTCACCGAGTCGGACATCGAGAAGCTTCAAAAACTGGTGCCGCAGATAGAGCAGATCGGCATTGTCGACAGCGCGTATACCGAGTATAAGACCGGCGATAAAAGCTATACCGTCATGGCACAGGGTGTCGATAGCGACATGCTCGGCGCCGTGGGGGCCAGCAAGCTCGTTGCGGGGCGCACCTATTCCCAGGCCGAGTCCCAATCAGGCTCGCGCGTGGCGCTCATCAGCCGCAACGGCGCCGATCAGCTTTACGGCAACGAACAGGATGCGCTGGGGAAAACCATCAAGGTGTCCAACGGCGAGGTGCAGATTGTAGGCGTGATTGATGGCGGCAGCGACTCCATGGGCTCGCTCACGCTGTATATGCCACGCGAAACTATCTCCGGACTGTTTGGCGACGAGAATCCTTCATTCCCCAGCGTGACGGCACTTGCCGCCGAGGGCACGGACATGGATGAGCTCTGCAAAACCATCGAGTCCAAGGTGCGCGCGATGAAGGGCATCGAGGAGGAGGACGAGTACGACAGTGTATCGGCAACCTCCATGAAAAGCGCTATCGATGCACTCAACTCCTTTATGGGCGCATTCTCGCTCATCATGGGTGCTGTCGCCAGCATCTCGCTGCTTGTCGGCGGTATCGGCATTATGAATATGATGCTCACCAACGTATCTGAACGCATCCGCGAGATCGGCATCCGCCGTGCTCTGGGCGCCAGTCGTCGCGATATCGCCGCGCAGTTTTTGGCCGAGTCCTCGGCGCTGTGCGTCACCGGCGGACTATTGGGTGTCCTGATTGGCTATCTGCTGGCATGGGGACTCACGTTCTTTGCCGCAAGCTCGGGTATCATGAGCGAGTTTGGAGCTACCGGGACGATCACGCCAAGCTTCTCCATTACGACAGTGTTGATCGCGTTTGCCGTATCGGTCGGCATCGGCGTAATCTTTGGCTTCTATCCCGCTCGACGCGCGGCAAAGCTCGACCCGGTGGAGTGCCTACGCTACCAGTAAGCCACCACCAACAAGTTGCGGTGAATTAGGGACTGAATGTGCTATCTAGCAGCAAAAACAAACACTATTTCACCGCAACTTATTGAAGGGCTGCTTGCGCCAGTTCCGGGCATCGTCCTCGAGCTATTGGCGGATGACGGTCTTGTACGGTTCGAGCTTGCTCGGGGCGCTCCTCCTCGCAGGCGGGAGGGCACGCATGCGCGGCGAGCGCCTAGCGCGCGAACTCCCGTAAGAGCGCGTCTTTCACTTCCCGAAGCGAAAGGGCCCCGCCTCCCTCGGCGGGACGGGCGACCACGATACAGCGCGCTCCCACGTCGTGCGCGGAGGCGATCTTCTCGGCCGTGCCGCCTACGGTTCCCGAGTCCTTGGTCACAAGCCACTGGGCGCCCACCTGCCGAAGCATCGCCTCGTTGAGCTCGCGGGTGAAGGGCCCCTGCATGCCGATGACGTGCGACGGCGAAAACCCCGCGTCGATGCACTTCGTTATAGCACCGGGCAGCGGGAGCACACGCACGAAGAAGCGCTCCGCAAAATCGGCGACGCGCGTGAAGGGAGCAAGCTCCTTGCTCCCCGTCGTGAGAAGCGCGCGACCCGGGTTCTCGGAGAGAAAGCGCGCCGCGCAGGCGATCGACGCGACCGAGACGACGCCTTTGGGCAGCGCCTCGACCGGGCGCGCAAGGCGCAGGCATCGTGCACCCACGGCGAGCGAAGCGGCCCGGATGTTGCCGCTTGCGAGCGTAGCGAAGGGATGCGTGGCGTCGACGACGATGCGCGCGCCGGAAAGCTCGCGCTCCATGTCGGCCTCGTCGAGCCTGCCCGCATGCACCTCGATGCCCGGAAGCTCGCCCAAAAGCTCACCTCCGTACTCGGTTGCCGCGTAGGCACGGGCGGGGATGCCCGCCCCGCTCGCCCATTCGCACAGAAGGCGGCCCTCGGTGGTGCCGGCGAAGATGCGCAGCGCCGGCGCGGATGCGGGCGCCGTCACTTCGGGCCGCCTGGGCGCGTGATCTGGTAGAGCAGCGCGTTCATAATGGCGGCCGCCACGGTCGAGCCACCCTTGCGACCCCTCGCGACGATGGCCGGCACGCGTCGCGCGAGTAGCTCCTCTTTCGCCTCGACCACGTTCACAAACCCAACCGGCACACCAACGACGAGCGCGGGCGCGATCTTCCCCACGTCCATGAGCTCGGCGAGGCGCAGAAGTGCTGTGGGAGCGTTGCCGACGGCCACGATGAGCGGACCCTCGATGCCGCAAGCTTTGTCCATGCTCGCAACGGCGCGAGTCGTGCCCGCGGCGCGCGCCGTTGCGGCGACATCAGGGTCGGCCATGTAGCACACGGCCTTGCAGCCGAGCTTCGCGAGCGCGGGCTTGCTTATGCCTGCGAGCGCCATGTTCGTGTCGGTGAGCACCGTGGCCCCTGCGCGCAGTGCGTCGAGCGCACAGTGCGCGGCGTCATGGGTGAACACGAGGGAATCGGCGTACGAGAAGTCGGCAGTGGTGTGGATGACGCGCTTCACGACGGGCTCTTCGAGCGGAGGGAACGTGCGGCCGCCGAGCTCTTCGGTGATGATCTCGAAGCTGCGCCGCTCGATGTCGCCGGGCGCCATCTCCTTGGAATCCATCTAGTACTCCACTCCTTCCCTTGCACATATCCCCTGCTCGTAGGGGTGTTTCCTGCACCGCATCTCGGTTATGTAGTCGGCCTTCTCCACGATCTTGCGGGAAGGCGCGCGCCCGGTGAGCGCTACTTCGACGCCGCGCGCGGACATCTCGAGCGCGCGGTCCACGAGCGCCTCGTCGACAAGCCCCTTCGAAAGCGCATCGAGCGCCTCGTCGAGCACGAGCAGCCCCTCCTGCGCGCCCTCGAGCTCGGCGAGCGCGGAAGCGAGGTTCCCATCGTGCAACTCGCGCGTCGCGGCAAGTTCTTCCGACGTCATGGACCAGGTAAACTTGTCCGACGCCTTCCCCGCGAACACGGGCACGCCGAAATGCTCGGCGAGCAGGCGCACCTCCCCGCTTTCGCCGTCTTTCAGGAACTGCACGACGACGACGCGGCGGCCTGCGGCGAGCATGCGAAGGGCGAGGCCCATCGCCGCCGTGGTCTTGCCTTTGCCGTCGCCATGATACACGTGGATCATACGCCCTCCTCGATAATGCGGTAGACATACTCCATGTCGAGCGCCCCGCGCACGGAGTCGGCCAGGCGGTCGAACTCGCGCGCACGGTGATCGGCCGCGGACACCGCGCCCTCAGCACCCACGACGCTCTCGGGCAGGCCGCGCATGCGCGCGAGCGAGCGCGCGAGGGCGAGTGCCACCCCCGGTTCGTCGAACAGGCCGTGGAGATAGGTTCCGAACACGTTTCCGCAGGCCGCGCCTTCTGGTTTGCCGCCAATCGTGCCCGCAGGGGCGCAGGAGACGGTCGTTTCGCCGTCGTGAATCTCGTACCCACGCGCCGTCATGCCGTTCCACACCGAGAACGCGCCTTGGGCGCCCGTGATGCGCAGCTCCGACTGGGCGAGGCGCTTTTCCTCCTTGAACACCGTACTTGCAGGGATGAGCCCGAGCCCGCGCGCGGTGCCAGCGCCTTCCCTGCCGTGCGGGTCCGAAAGCTCGTCTCCCAAAAGCTGGTAGCCTCCGCATATGCCGAGCACCGGCGTGCCCGCGCCCGAAAGCGCGCGTACGCAGGCTCCGATGCCGCTAGCCGCAAGCCAGCGCGCGTCGTCGAGCGTGGCCTTCGAGCCGGGGAGCACCACCAGGTCGGGTCGGCCCAGATCGGTCGTCGAGGAAACGTAGCGCACGCCCACGCCGGGCACGCGCGAAAGCGGGTCGAAGTCGGTGAAGTTCGACAGATGCGGAAGGCGCACGACGGCGACGTCGATGACGCCGCGCGCCTCGCGGGCAGTTAGGCGCGGCGCGAGCGAGTCCTCGTCGTCCAGGTCGAGCGTAAGATACGGCACGACCCCCACGACGGGAACCCCGCACATCTTCTCGAGCGGAGCCAAACCCGGGCGCAGGATTTCCACATCGCCGCGGAACTTGTTTACCACAAGCCCCCGCAAAAGCGCGCGATCCTCGGGCGCAAGGAGCGCGACCGTGCCGTAGAGCTGGGCAAACACCCCGCCTGGGTCGATGTCGCCCGCGAGCAGCACGGGGGAGGACACGGCGCGCGCGAGCCCCATGTTGACGATGTCGTTTTCGGCAAGGTTGATTTCGACGGGGCTGCCGGCGCCCTCGATGACGATGACGTCGTTTTCCTCCGCGAGCAAATCGAACGCCTCCAAAATCTGCGGCATGAGCGCCTTCTTTCGCGCGAAGTAGTCCCTCGCGGCGAAGGCTCCCTGCGCCTTGCCGGCCACGATGAGCTGGCTTCGGTGGTCGCTTTCGGGCTTGAGCAGGATGGGGTTCATGCGCACGTCGGGCGCGATGCCGCACGCCTCGGCCTGCATGATCTGAGCGCGCCCCATCTCGAGCCCGTCGGCCGTGACACCGCTGTTGAGCGCCATGTTCTGGCTCTTGAAGGGAGCCACGCGCAGACCGTCCTGCGAAAGCACACGGCACAGCCCCGCCGCAAGCAGGCTCTTCCCCGCGTTCGACATGGTGCCCTGGATCATGATGGGCTTCGCCCTACCCACGGGTATCGACCTCCTTCGCCGAGCCTCGGCCATCCGCGCCCGCCATAGCGCCGCTGCAAGAAGCGCCGCCCCGTTCGTCGGGTTCGCCTTCGCCCGATGCACCTTCCGCCCGAAGCGCGCGGCTGAACGCCTTCGCAAGCCGGGCATTCTCCTTGTGCGTGCGCACGGCGACGCGGCACCAGAAACGGGACAGTATCGAAAACGAGTCGCACGTGCGGACCAAAACCCCCTGTTTATACAGGCGCTCGGGGATGTCTTTCGCCGGCGTGCGGACTAAAAGGAAGTTCGCATCCGACGGCACGACGGAAAGCCCGAGCGAGGAGAGCTCGTGGGAAAGCCACGCTCGCTCGCCCGCCAGTGCATCGCGCGTGCGCGAGACGTATTCGACGTCTTCCAGGGCGGCGATGCCTGCGGCCTCGGCGACCGAGGAGACGGGCCACGCCTGTCCCGCCCGGCAAATCCCCTCGATGAGTTGGGCGTTTCCGCTGATCAGATACCCCAACCGCAACCCTGCCATTCCGTAGAGCTTGGTGAACGCGGAGAGCACGGCCACATGGTGCGAACACGCGGCGCGTGCGGCCACGCTCCTTTCGCGGGCGTCGGGCGCAAATCCGAGGAAGCACTCGTCCACGACGAGCAGCGCGCCCACCTGCTCGCAGCGGCAAGCCGCGGCATCGATTACGCGGGGGTCGACGAGGCGCCCCGTCGGGTTGTTCGGATTGCAGAGGTACGCCACGTCTCCCGGCCCCTCGATCGCGCGGGCGAAGGAGGCGGGCACGTCGAAGTCGTCCGCTTCGGAGAGCGGGAACTCCTGCACGCATGCGCCGTAGTACGATGCCGCCTCCGCATATTCAGAGAACGTCGGCGCGCACACGACGATGCGTTTCGGGCGCACCGCCGCGGCGAGCCGCCAGATGATGTCGGACGCGCCCGCGCCGCAGACGATAGTATCTTCGGGAATGCCCTGGGCACGCGCTAGTGCGCGAACGAGGGCGAGGCTTTCCCTATCGGGGTAGGCGTCGATTCGAGAAAGCGCCTTGCAAGCTGCGGCAACGGCGCGCGGCGAGGGGCCTGCCGGATTCACGTTCACCGAGAAGTCGATGAGGTCGGAGGCGCCCTCTTCGCAAGCGATGCCGAGCGATTGCGTGCTACCCCCATGCGCACGGGCGCGCAGGATTCCCCCGGCAGCCCGGGACGCGGCGTGGTCTTCCCTCATGACATCGCCCCCACGGCGAGCACGACCGCTGCGCGTGCGGCACCGAAGACGACGAGCGCGCATACGGACGCGGCGAGCATGAGCCTAGTCGCCCGGGCGATGTCGCCCCACTCGATTTCGCGGGACGCGTCGCCTATCGTCGGTTTCTCAACGAGCTTGCCGAAATACACCGCGGGTCCTGCCAGGCGCAGCCCGAGCGCGCCCGCGCACGCTGACTCGGTCTGCGCCGAGTTGGGGCTCGCATGGCGACGCCTGTCGCGGCGCCAGATGCGCGCCGCCCCGCGCGCGTCGAGCCCGATGATCGGGCACACGGCGATCATGAACAAGGCCGATAAGCGCGAGGGAATCCAGTTCACCGCATCGTCGAGGCGCGCCGAGGCGCAGCCGAAGTCGATGTAGCGCTCGTTTTTGTAGCCCACCATGCTGTCGAGCGTGTTCACCGCCTTGTACGCCATGCCCAAGGGCGCACCCCCGATCATAAGGTAGAAAAGCGGCGCGATGACGCCGTCGCTCGCGTTCTCCGCCACCGTTTCCACGGCGGCGCGCACGACGCCCTGCTCGTCGAGAACAGACGCGTCGCGTCCCACGATGAGCCCGACGGCTTCGCGCGCCGCGACAAGGCCGCCCTTCGAGAACGCGCGGGCCACGGCCAGGCTCTGGCGGCGCAGCTCGCATGTCGCGAGAATCTGATAGCTCGCCCATGCCTCGGCCACGAAGTGCAAGCCGGGGTGAACCATACCGCAAAGATGTAGGATACCCAGGGTCAAAAGCCCACACGCAAGCGGAAGCGCCACGGCGAGCACAAGCCCTGCGGCACGCGTGCCCGCGGACGTTTGCGGGAATGCGTGCCGCAGGCGGCCTTCGGCCCATGTGATCGCGTGCCCCATGGCGACGACGGGATGGGGAAGCCAGCGCGGGTCGCCGAAGGCAAGGTCGGCTGCGAACCCGGCGGCGACGGCAAGAATCGTCATCACCGGGCATCGCCCCCCGAAGCGGGGCGAACGTCGCGAAGGCAGCGCCCATCCCAGGTGGCGGCCCATGCGCCGCCCGGCTCGGTATGCACGTCGAAGTATCCCATTTTCGGGACAGCTAGCTCGGAGAGCAGCGCTTTCACGGTACCCGCATGAACAACGAAGACGGCGCGCCCACTCCCCTGGGCGCGCTCCGATTCGCACGCCTCCCGAAACGCCGCGACGACGCGGCGGGTGAAATCGCTCTTGCCCTCGCCATGCGGGCAGCGCGTCTCACACCAGGAGTCTACCCAGGCGCGGTAACGCGCATCCTCTTTAAGTTCGGCGGCGCTTCGCCCCTCGAAGTCGCCGAAATCCATCTCGCGCAGACCGGGGCACGCCATAAGCTCCGCGTTCGGGAAGAGAATGCGTGCCGTCTGGTCGGTGCGGGCCATGCCGCTCGTGATAACACGGAACACGTCACGATCGCACGCGAGGTCGCGCAAAGCGCGCTCGCCCGCGCTCGACAGGGGCTCGTCGGTGCCCGCCCCGCTGTAGCGATGGTCTTCCGTGCCCGCCGTGGCACCATGGCGCACGAAGACGACTTCCAAAGGCGCGCCCGCGCCCTGCGTCCCTCGAGGCGCATCGGCAAGGTTTCCTTTGATGACCTGGGGAATCCCGCACGTCATGCGCACGACGACGTCGGCGCGCGCAGCAAGCGCGCATCCCAGGCGCCCCGCGCGCTCGCGCCATTGGGCGTCTTCCGCACGCATGGGGACGACCCCCGAGCCGACCAAGGGCAGAATCACTGCGTCGAAGCCGATCAGCCGCTCGAGCGCCCGGTCAGCGTCGAGCGCGCGTACGAGTTCCTCAGCACGGTACGCGACACGGCCGGCAAAAGCCGCGGGCACGCCGCCCTCCGCAAGCTGAGCCGCGTCGACGAAATTGTCCGCCGCGAACCCGAGCTTTTCGCGCACGAAGGTCCTCTTCCCCGAATGCGCGCCACCTACCACGAGCATCATAGGAGCATGCCCCCCGTCACCAGCATGGCAAGCATCGCGAGCTCGGCCCATTGCAGAAACCATCCGGCCAAATCCCCCGTCACCCCGCCGAAGCGGGACAGGGCAACATGGCGGTACCACGCGAGCGCCAAAAGCCCCGCCACCGCCATAAGGGCGCCGACGGCCTGAGCGCACGCGACCATCCCTGCAGCCGAAGCCGCAGCGAAAGCGCAAAGCGGCACAACGATCGCCGCGCGCTTCTTCGAAGGCGAGAGCCCCGCGGCCATGCCGTCCGCCCGCGCGGCAGGCCAGCATTCAACGGCGAGCCCCGAAAGCGCGCGGGAGAACACGAGCGAGCACAGAAGCGCGAGGAACGTCCCCGCCGTAAGCGGCAGCGCGGTGAACAGGGAAAACTGCAGAATAAGGTACACGACAACACCGATGACCCCGAAGGCGCCCGCCCGCGGGTCGTGCATGATCTCGAGCTTTCGTTCGCGCGGGGCCCAACTTGCAAGCGCATCGGAGGTGTCGCAGAGCCCGTCTAGGTGGATGCCTCCCGTCACCGCCACAGGCAGCGCCACGAGCACGGCCGCGACGATGGTCGCGGGCACGCCGAGCAGGTTCGCCACGTGCCCCCACGACGTCATGAGGAAGCCTTCCGCAACGCCCACCAGGGGAAACGCGGCAAGCGCATGGGTTGATCCGAAATCGGTCCAGGCCGATTTCGGGACGGGGATGCGCGAGAACGTTCCGAACGCCGCGCAGATTGCCTCTGCTATCTTCACCTTGTAGGTCCTTCGCCTTTCATCCACACGGGAATCCCGCATACCACTTCGACTGCGCGGTCGGCCAGCGCCGCCACGCCCGCGTTCACGCGCGCGAGCGCGCGCCTCCATGCCTCGGTCCCCTCATCGTAGCGCATCCCATCGGCGAACACGTCGACGGAGACCACCACCGTATACGCAGCGGCCTGAGCGAGCCGTTCGATGCCTCCGAGCACCTCGAGCGCCGCAGCGCCGGGGTCACGTGGGGACAAGCCGCCTTCCGCGAAAAGCTCGTTCGCAACCAGGTTGCCCACGTCCTCCAAAAGAAGCGTGCAGCCGCGCGGAAGCCCGGGCACTGCAGTGCCCACGTCACGCGTGCGCTCGAGGGTGGAAAAACCCTTGCCCTCGCGCATCGCCCGATGGCGCGCGATACGGCGGGTGCCCTCTTCCCCGAAGGGCTCCATCGTTGCCAGGTACACGCGGGGGCCGTCGTGTCCGAGGCACAGGGACTCGGCATAGGCGCTCTTGCCGCTCGCGGCGGCGCCGATAACGAACGTCACCGTCATTTCCCGGCCTCGAAATGCTCGTAAGCAGCCATGCCAGTCGCCGTGAACGTCTTCCCATCCCGGTACACGCGCAGCGCCGAATCAAGAAGGGGCAGATACGCCATGGCGCCCGCGCCCTCGCCCAAGTGCATGCCTGCGTCGAGGGGTGCCTTTATGCCGAGCTCGCGAAGGAGCTCCTGGCTTGCGGGTTCGCTTGATGCGTGGGTGCCCACGAGGTAGCCCAAGG
Organism: Collinsella sp.; assembly: GCA_048500675.1. GTDB lineage: Bacteria > Actinomycetota > Coriobacteriia > Coriobacteriales > Coriobacteriaceae > Collinsella. The sequence goes on along the minus strand of DBFSAO010000080.1, from coordinate 23,468 downwards.
CGTTGGGGCACAGGCGCGCCGCGCACAGGGCCGCCGTGCAGGATATGACCCCGTCGAGGAGCGCCGGCGCCTTCGAGGCCGCGGCCCCCAGGTAGAAGCCGCACATCGCCGCGATGTCGAAGCCGCCCACCTTCGAGAGCACGTCGATCGGGTCGGCAGGATCGGGCGAGTTCGCGTCGATAGCGCGCTCGACCACGTCGCGCTTGCGCGCGAGCGAGGCGTCCGAGAGCCCCGCGCCGCGCCCGACGAGGCTCCGCGCGTCCGCCCGGATGAGCACTGCGGCCACCGCCGCCGAGGTGGTCGTGTTGCCGATGCCCATCTCGCCCGCGGCGAGAAGGCGCACGCCGGCGCGGACAAGCCCGCACGCGACGGCGATTCCGACATCGATCGCGCGCACGGCCTCATCGCGAGACATAGCGGAGCCGCGCGCGATGTTGCCGCTCCCCCGCCGTACGTTCGCGCGCACCATGCGCGCGTCTTCTATGCCCCGGGCCATACCCACGTCGACGGGCACGACCTCGGCACCCGCGAACGCCGCCATGCGACAGGCGCTCGTGGCCCCCTCGCACATGTTGCGCGCGACGGCTCGCGTCACGTCTTGCCCGCTTTGCGACACGCCTTCGGCAACGACCCCGTTGTCGGAGAAGAATACCGCGAGCGCACGGGGAAACTCGGCAACCTCGGCGCTCCCCTGAGCTGCGGCGATACACGCGACGGCGTCTTCAAAGTCGCCCAATCCCCCCAAGGGGTGCGCGATGGAGTCCCACGCGGCGTACGCGGCGGCGCGGGCGCACTCGTCTGCGGGCGCGATCCGGGAGAGAGCGGCTTCGAGCACGGCGCCCGGCGCCGACGAGAACGCGCGCTCGACTTCCTCGCGGATGCAGGCAAGCGCGGTTTCGGTTGCTTCAGCCATGCCGTCTCCTCTCTGCAAACGACGCTGCGGCAGACGCGAACGCGCGTGCAACGTCGGGGTTCGCAGGATAGTACACATGCGGGAAGCCCGCAACCAGGGACGGGGTGGTCGTCATGCACGGCCAGCCCTTGTCGCGCCGGGGCTTCTGCGCCCAGAAGTCGCCGCCCGGGCAGGTGGACTGCCAGTAGTGGAACTCGTGCGCGCGGATGCGTGTGCCGCGCGGCCCGTAGAGCCCGTCGCGTTGGGAAGTGAGCTCCACGTACCCGAAATGGGACAGCCTTCCCCCGTTCTCGCTTGCGCCCTCAAGAGCGCCCGCAACAGGCCAGCGCCGCCCCTCGCTATCGGCGATTTCGCGCTGCAGATACAGAAACCCACCGCATTCGGCGACCGTCGGCATGCCGGATTCCACCGCGCACCGCACCGCCTCGCGCATCGGTGCGTTCTCGGAGAGCTGCCGTACATGGAGCTCCGGGTAGCCGCCCCCCAGATAGAGGGCGCTTGTCCCCCGGGGCAACTCGCTATCACACAGGGGGCTGAAAAAGGCCAGCTCGCAACCCAGGTCCTCGAGCGCGCGCAGGTTTTCCTCGTAGTAGAACGAGAATGCCTCGTCACGCGCGACGGCGATGATGGGCCGCGCTCCCGCGATCGGCTCCAACCGGTAAGGATCCTCGCGGATATCGGGTGCCGTCGCCGCTATTTCGAGCAAGCGGTCGACGTCGACGCTCTTTTCCACCAGCTCGGCCATCTTGTCGATGCGCGCGGAGAGCTGCTTGACTTCGTCGGCGGTCACAAGCCCCAGATGCCGGCTTTCGAGCGAGAACGCCTCGTCGGCGGGGATATTACCCAAAACCGCGACGCCCGTGTGCTTCTCGATCGCAGGCTTCGCGTAGGCGCAGGCAGCGGCGCTCGTCTTGTTCAGCACGACGCCGCGCACGTTCGCACAAGGCAGGAACTCGGCGATGCCGCGGATTACGGCGGCGAGCGATAAAGACGCCCCGCGCCCGTTCACCACTAAAACGACCGGCGTTTCCGTGTCTCGCGCAACCTGGTAGCTGCTCGCATCGGCCACGCCGGGCGCCATGCCGTCGTAGAAGCCCATGACCCCCTCGAGCACCGCGACATCCGCGCCCGCAGCGCCGCGTGCGAGCAGGGCGCGCAGCGTCGGGGCGTCGGTGAAGAAGCCGTCTAAGTTGCCCGAGCGCGCACCCACGACGCGGCGATGAAAGAGCGGGTCAATGTAGTCGGGGCCGCATTTGAAGGCCGCGCATGCGAGGCCGCGGTGCGCGAGCGCGCGCAGGAGCGCGCACGTAACGACCGTCTTGCCGCTCCCGCTCGAGGGCGCAGCGACCATGAAGCGCGGGATGGTCGTGCTCACCGGACGCCGCCTTCCCCACCCGCACCACGCGCGCTGACGAGGAACACGGGGTTTTGCGCCTTCATGAGATGGTGCGAGCCTACAGCCTCGGCGCGGGCGGCCGACACCTGGCACGCCTCGAACCCCTTAAAGCGCGAACCCGAGAGGAGCGCGCACGCCTCGGTGAGCGTCTCAACGGTGACGCATGGCACGCACAGGCGAACCTGCGAGTTCTTCTCGAGCGCCGCCTCCACGATGGAGGGAAGCTTACCCGCGCTCCCGCCGACGAACACGGCGTCGGGGACGGGCAGTTTCGCGAGCGCTTCGGGGGCGACACCGGGGACCGCATGCACGTTGCCGCACCCGAATGCATCCGCGTTCTCTCGGATGAGCCGAACGCCGGTCGCGTTGCGCTCGACCGCCCATACCGACCCCGCACGCGCGACGAGCGCCGCCTCGATCGACACGCTCCCCGTGCCGGCGCCGACGTCCCACACGGTGTCGGTCGCGGCAAGGCGCAGCTTCGCGAGCGCGACGGCGCGTACCTCCTGTTTGGTCATGGGAACGTCGCCGCGGATGAAGAGCTCGTCGGGAATGCCCGAGGAAGCGTACGGCCACCGGGAGCTCGCGGCGCGAGATACGCTAGAGCCCACAGGCGACCCGGCGCCGCCTGCGAACTCGATAAGCATCACGTTCAAGTCGTCAAACGTCTGACCTGCGATTTCACTTGCGGTCGCGCAGGTGATGCGCTCGTCGGGGTACGACAGGCGCTCGGCCACCGTCACGCGCGCGTCCCCAAAGCCCGCTTGCACAAGCTCGCACGAAAGCCGCGAGGGGTCTTCCCCGCCCGACGTGGCGAGGAAGAGCTCACCCGCGCGCTCGGCCTCGGCCACGATGTCGCACGCCACGCCGTGAGCGCTCGCGAAGCGCCAATCCTGCCATGGACGCGCGAGGCGCGCGGCGAGATACGACGCTGAGCTTATGCCGGGAATGACGCGCACGTCCACCTGCGCGTCGCCGGAGAGCGCCTCCACCAGGCGGCGCGCGCCGCTGAACAGCCCCACATCGCCCGTCATCACGACCACGGCGCGCTGCCACGACGCCGCATCGGTGAGCGCGGCGACGATATCCGCCGTCTTCACGAGCTCGCATCTCACCACGTCGGGCGGCACGTCGATACCGACAAGCGCGCGATGAGCGCCGATGACCACATCGGCGATGTCGATCGCGTCGAGCGCCGCGCGCGAGAGCAAGTCGGGGTTTCCGGGCCCCGCCCCGATGATCGTTACCTTTCGCATGGAATCTCCCGATACCCGCGCGGCGTGACCATACGGCCGCCTACGCACTTCGTGTCCGCGTTGCCGACGAACACGGTGGTGAACATGTCGGCATCGAGCTCCCCCAGCTCGGAGAGCCTGCACATGCCCGACTGCTGTCCCTCGCGCCCGATGTTGCGTACCCAACCGCAGAGCGTGTCGGGGGCCTTCCATTCGAGCATAATCTTCGCCGCGCGAGAGAGCCTGTCGGCGCGCTTTCTGCTGCGCGGGTTGTACAAACAGATGCAGAAGTCGGCACTCGCGACGGCGGCGAGCCTGCGTTCGATGACCTCCCACGGCGTGAGCAGGTCGGAGAGCGACACGACCGCGAAGTCGTGGGCAAGCGGGGCGCCGAGCACCGCCGACCCGCTCTGAGCCGCGGTGGCCCCGGCGATAACTTCCACGTCTACATCGGGGTAGTCCTCCGCAAGCTCCAGCACGGGGCTCGCCATGCCGTACACGCCCGCGTCACCGCTGCACACGAGCGCCACGGCTTCTCCGCTCTGCGCGCGCGAAAGCGCCAGGCGGCACCGTTCAACCTCGTGCATCATCGGCGTCGCGAGATGCGCCGCGTCGGGCACGGCGGCGAGCGCGAGCTCCACGTATTTCGTGTACCCCACAACGATGTCGGCCGCCTCGAGCGCGCGCCGGGCCGCAATCGTCATGCCGTCGGGGCCGCCCGGGCCGATCCCCACCACGAAGAGCTTTCCCATCACCGCTCCTTAAACGAAAGTTCGATAGTTACCTTGGAAAACGCGACGGTCACGCCGCCGTGAGCGAGCTTCGGGAAGATAAGTTTGCCCCCGTCCGCGAGCGCCGCGCGCTCGCACACGTTGTCGACCCCCACCGTCGCGCGCACGAAATTAGATGGCGAAACGCTGCCTTCGACCTGCGACAACTCCTCTGCGGAATACGTCGCAAGCGGGATATTGCGCGCGCGGCAGAAGGCGAGCAGACCTTCCTCGTGCGCCTTCACTTCGATCGTCGCCGCCTCGCGCACGGCCGAAGGCGAGATACCCGCCTGCCCGCACGCGAGAAGAAACGCCTCCTCGATCGCTTCGGCGCACGCACCGCGACGGCACCCTATGCCCGCAACGATGCAGGGCACGACAAGGCGAAGCGGCTCGGGCGCAGGCGCCTGCGCCCGCACGCCCGCCGGCTTCCACGTCTCACCGGCGGGCACGACCTCGCCCGTTGTCTCCAAGGCGCGAACGGACGCACCTGCATTCGCGCCAGCGAACGGCGACACGACGATATCGGCCCGAGCGCGGTCGGACGCAATGTCAACCCCCTCAGGCGGCTGTCCCGAAATCGGCATGTCGGAATAGAGCGCCACGCGCCCGCCCGAAAGCAGCCGCGCCGACACTCGCTTGATGGCCTCGGGATTCGAAACGGCGAGCCCCGCACAGCGCGCCCACGTATCCACCGCCCACACGCCGCGGACGTCGGTCGCCGTGGTGATGACGGGGATGGCCCCTGCCGCGCGTGCCACAGTTTGCGCAAGCTCGTTCGCACCGCCCAAATGCCCCGACAAAAGCGGGACGGCAAAGCGCCCCGCCTCGTCGATCGCCACAACCGCGGAATCGGTTGCCTTCGAGGCGACATGCGGCGCGATCGCCCGCACGGCGATGCCCGCCGCGCCCACGAACAGAAGCGCGTCCGACGCTTCCCACGCGAGCGCCGTCCATGCGCGCAGGTCGGCCTTCCCCTCGCCGAACCCGCGCGAAACGGAAACGTCCCAGCCAGGGTCATCTTCACCTGTCTGTGCGCAATCGGAAAGCGCGCGTGCGGTGCGCTCCGCCAACGCATACCCCCTCTCAGTGAACGCTATGCAGGAAACCCTCATCTAGCGCACCACCATCGTCGAGAAGTAGCTGCCCCGATCGGGCACATCGTCGAGCGAACGGTACACGCGCTCGCCCGGAAGCCCACAGTCCTCTACGAGCTCGGCACCGTCGAAGGCGCCCTCCTCGCGAAGGATGCGCTTCGTGTCCGCAAGCGAGCGGCGCGCCTTCATGACCACCTTCGTCCCTGGCCAGCCGATTGCGCGGCCCACCCCATACAGCACGCCTTTACTCATACGTCGCCCCCAATTCCCCGATAACTGCTTCGGCGCCCGACGTGCGGAAAAGCTCGCGGCGCTCGGCGTCGAACACGACCGCGGCGATGTCGCATGCGCCCGCCGCGCGGCGGCGCAACCTGTCCTCGATTGCCGCAGCGAGCGAGGCGCGCGCAGCGTCCCCCACGCCGGCGGCCTCGATTACCTCGAGCGCCGCCGTGGTCGTGACCGACGACATGATCTCGCGCACGGTCTTCGCGCCCGCGCCGGCCAAGGCCGCGTGGGCGGCCAGAATCTCCGCGCGGCAGTCGGCGGTACGCGAATGGGTGTCCATGATGCCGCCAGCGACCTTCACCAGCTTGCCGATGTGTCCCACAAGAAGGACATTGGTGAATCCCTCGCGAACGCAGCAATCAATCGCATCGCCCACAAAGTTGGAGATGAAGACCACCGGCGCACCGTTTAGGTGAAAATGCCCCGAGATGAACTGCCCGCCGTAGTTGCCAGGCGTGAGCACGACTCCGCGCCGCCCCATAGCCGCATGCTGCCGGATCTCGAGCTCGATGCTGTCGCGCAAGGCAGCGAGGCTGCGCGGCTCGACGATGCCCGTCGTACCCAGGATGGAGATGCCGTCCTCTATCCCCAGGTGCGGGTTAAAGGTCTTTTCGGCAAGGGCAACACCCTCGGGTACCGAAATCGTCACAGCAATATTTCCAGAAAAGCCGTGCGCGGCACACACCTCGCGCACCGCCGAAGTGATCATCGCGCGCGGCGTCGCGTTGATGGCGGCCGCCCCCACCGGCTGCTCGAGCCCGGGCAACGTCACGCGCCCCACGCCCACGCCGCCATCGACGGAAACTTCCGATTCGTGCGCGGGCACGTCCTTGCTGCCCGCAGCACCCGTGCCCGAACCCGCATGTTCCACGCGCGCGTACACGAGCACGCCGTCGGTCACATCGGCATCGTCGCCTGCGTCCTTTCGCACGGCGCACTGGGCGCACCCCTCGCCGATGCATGCGTCGACCACGTTCGCCTCGACGGGCAGCCCACCGGGGGTGACGATCGAAACGAGGCCGACGGGCTTTCGTGACAAGAGCATCTCGCAGGCCGCCTTCGCCGCGAGCGCGGCGCAGCTCCCCGTGGTGTAACCGCAGCGCAGGCGGGTCGTCCCGGTATATATATAGTGCTCGAAGGCCACGCTAGCTGCTCGCCTTCCGATATCCCGTGGCAAAAGAAGGGTCGTAAAGCTTGCTGCGCTCGTACGACTCCGCTTGCGCGCCGTTGTGCGCAAGCCCGCCGCGAGCTCCGAGCACGCGGCCCAACACCACGAGCGCCGTGCGGTCGATGCCCTCTCGCGCGCCCGCATCAGCGAGCGTGCCCACTGTGCATCGCACCACGCGCTCCTCAGGCCAGGTCGCCTTGTACACGAGCGCCGCCGGCTCGTCGGAGCTGCGGCCCGCGGCCAAAAGCTCGGCGGAAAGCTCGGCGAGCATACCCGAGCTCAGGAAGATGACCATGGTCGAGCCGCTTTCCGCCATGGTGCGCATGCCCTCGCCCGCGGGCATGGGGGTGCGTCCGGAAAGCCGCGTGATCACGACCGACTGGCTGATTCCCGGCAGCGTGTATTCCTGGCGAAGTGCCGCCGCGGCACCGCAAAAGCTCGACACGCCGGGCACCACCTCGTAGTCCACGCCGCGCGCGTCGAGCGCGTCCATCTGCTCCTGGATGGCGCCGTACAGGCACGGGTCGCCCGTGTGCAGGCGCACCACTTCCTCGCCCCGCGCATCTGCCGCGCACATCACGTCGAGCACTTCCTCCAAGGTCATGTACGCGCTGTCGTAGACGATGCAGGATTCCTTGCACTCAGCGAGCAGCTCGGGGTTCACAAGGCTTCCCGCCCAAACGACCACGTCGGCCGCGCGCAGAAGGCGCGCCCCGCGCAGCGTGATAAGGTCGGCGGCGCCCGAGCCTGCGCCAACGATATGAATCATCCGAGCCTTCCCTTCCCGTTTCTCATCGCAACCGTTTACGCCGCCATTCGCGCAGCGGGCAAAACACGGCGCCCGCAGCGGCAATCGGCGCAAATACGCAGGCAGGAGGCGCAATGCCGCCCACCCTGGCTTTGACACGTTCACAAGTGCCCACTATCATAGTAAAAGTTTCGGCAACGAGCATATGACAATCGGATAAAAGGAAATGACCGGCGCGGCGCCCGCACAGCCCGCGCTGGCTTGCGGAGGGAACCAGGTGGGAATCCTGGGCAAGGGACATTACTGTATAGGACGCGCGGGCGAACCGCCTCGCGCCCCAAGCCAGACTGCTTCGCCTTTTCCTCACGGCATCGCCGTGGCGTTAGCTCCTTGTGAACCCCGAGGGGTGCGCTTTTCTTTCGCTTGTGCCGACAAGCAACTGTCGCCGGGGGACCGGCAAACCGAGGAAAGGAAAAACCATGTCCGACCAGATGTCACGCCGCGGCTTCATGGGCGCCGCAGCAACCGGAGCCGTCGCGCTCGCCGGAGTCGCGCTCGCGGGCTGCTCCAACACCTCCGCGAGTTCCGAGAAATCGAGTGAAAAGGAGAAGGCCGTGAAGCCGGTCATCCTCGTCACGAGCTTCGGCACGAGCTACAACGACTCGCGCCACATTACCATCGGCGCCATCGAAGACGCTATCCGCGAGAAGTACTGGCAGGACTACGACATCCGCCGCGCCTTCACCGCGCAGATCATCATCGACAAGCTGAAGAAGCGCGACGGCATCACGATCGACAACATGACCGAGGCGCTCGACCGCTGCGTGGAAGACGGCGTGAAGGAAATCGTCGTGCAGCCGACGCATCTCATGGGTGGCCTGGAATACACCGACGTGAAAGACGAGCTCGACAAGTACGCCGACAAGTTCGACAAAATCTCGCTCGGCGACCCGCTGCTCACCTCCGACGACGACTACAAGAAGGTGGCCGCAGCCATTAAGGAGAACATGGCGTCCTTCGACGACGGCAAGACGGCGCTGTGCCTCATGGGTCACGGCACCGAAGCCGATTCCAACGCCGACTATGCCAAGATGCAGGAAGTGTTTAAGAACGAGGGCTTGACGCAGTTCTTCGTCGGCACCGTCGAGGCTGAACCGACCTGCGAGGATGTTATCGCCGCCGCGAGCGCCGCAGGCTACAAGAAGGCCGTGCTCGCGCCGTTCATGGTGGTCGCGGGCGACCACGCGAACAACGACATGGCAGACGAGACCGACCCCGACAGCTGGGCTGCGAAGTTCGTGGCCGCCGGCTTCGAAGTGACGTGCCTGCTCCAGGGTCTGGGACAGAACGTCGCGGTCGACGAAATCTACGTCTCGCACGTGGACGACGCCATCGCCAAGCTGTAAACTCGCCGCGCACGGGGGCGCCGGTCGCGTCCCCGTGCAACGGGCATGCGCCTTCCCCGACTGACGGCGCATGCCCGTTGCATTCGCATCCCGCCAGCCCACCGCACGGCGCGGGCGGTCGAAGCGATTGAAAGGAACCCCCTCCATGTTGAAGAAAACCCTCGCCTTCGCCCTGTCAGCGGCGCTTTTCGCGTTCTCGCTCGCCGGCTGCGGCGGAAATTCAATCGACAGCGCAAAGGCAAGCGATGCCGATTCCCAGGAAAAGACCGAACAGGCGGCCGATGCGCCCGAGGGCGCAAGCGCTGCCCCCATCACCGCCGACAAGGTGGCCGACGGCACCTATCCGATCACCGTAGATTCCAGCTCGAACATGTTCAGGATTGTGGACGCCCAGCTCATCGTGGAAAACGGCTCCATGCACTGCGTGATGACGCTTTCCGGCACGGGCTACGGCAAGCTCTTCATGGGCACGGGCGACGAGGCTGCCGCCGCAAGCGAGGCCGACTTCATCCCCTATGTGGAAAACGCGGAAGGCAAGTACACCTACGACGTGCCCGTTGAAGCGCTCGACGAGGACACCGCCTGCGCCGCGTGGAGTATTAGAAAAGAGCAGTGGTACGACCGCACGCTCGTGTTCGAATCCGCCGGCGTCGATCTGCGCGCCGACGCACTGAAGTAACGCCATGCGGTCGATTCTTCCCAAGGGGGAAAGCAGGAAGCGTCGCAGCATCGCGGTGCGCGCGATCGCCTGCGTTCTCGTCGCCCTGCTCGCGCTTCCCTTCGCGGGGTGCAGTGCGAGCCCGAACGCGACCGGTGGCACGGCAGGCTCTCAGGAATACACTGTGAGCGTCTCGCTCTCCGGCGGGTCAGGGCGCGCAAGCATCGCCTCACCCACCACAATTGTGAAGGATGGCGACACCTACACCGCGACCATCACCTGGTCGAGTTCGAACTACGACAAGATGACCGTCGACGGCGTGGACTACGCGCCCGTAAACGACGGCGGCAACTCCACGTTCGAGATACCCGTCACGCTCGACGAGGACATCGCCGTGTCGGCCGAGACCGTCGCCATGTCGACGCCGCACACCATCGACTACACGCTCTACTTCGACTCATCCACCATGAAGGAGAAATCGGGCGACGAAGCAAGCGGCGGCTCCCCTGCGGGAACGGCTTCAAGCGCCGCGGCCGACTTCCACAACGCCGATTTGGGCTGCGGCTGGAAGCCGACGGGGACGCTTCAGCTTGAATACGCCGAGCACTTCACTGTCGACGAGTTCGAAGGCGGCCTGCGGCTTATCTGCATTTCGAACGGGGAGCGCTTCCTCGTGGTGCCGCAAGATGCGAAGGTACCTGATGGGTTGAGCTCCGACATCGCGGTCATAAGGCGCCCCGCCGACAAGGTGTACCTCGTGTCGTCGGCGACGATGTGCCTGGTCGACGCGCTCGATGCGAACGACAATATCCTCATGTCGGGCACGAAGGCCGACGATTGCTCGGTCGCGGGCTTCAAAAGCGCGCTCGAAAGTGGGGCGATCACCTACGGCGGCAAGTACAGCGCGCCCGACTACGAGCAAATATCGGCCTCGGGCTGCACGCTCGCCATCGAGAACACCATGATCAACCACACGCCCGATGTGAAGAAAAAGCTGCAGAAGCTCGGGCTCGTCGTGCTCACCGAACAGTCGTCGAGCGAGCCCGAAGCACTCGGGCGCGTCGAGTGGATTAAGCTTTTCGGCGTCCTATTCGACAAGGAAGACGAGGCCGCGCACCTGTTCAACGAGCAGAAGGCTCGCGTCGAGCAAACGTCGGGGCTCGCGTCGTCAGGTAAAACCGTGGCGTATTTCTACATTAACTCGAACGGGGCCGCCGTCACGCGGCGGGCGGGCGACTACGTGGCGCAGATGATCGAGCTTGCAGGCGGCAGCTACGCGCTCGATGACGCGCAGACGGCGTCGACGTCAGGTTCGTCAGTAACGCTCGAAATGGAGCGCTTCTACGCGACGGCGAAGGATGCCGACATCATCGTCTACAACGGCACCATCGACGAATCGGTTGCCACCTTGAACGACTTCGTAGGCAAAAACGCGCTATTGTCGCAGTTCAAAGCCGTGAAGAACGGCAACGTCTGGGTCACAAGCGCCGACATGTACCAGCAGATGACTTCTACCGCCGACATTATCGACGAACTGCACGGGGCGTTCACCGGCGATGACGCGAGCGACTTCCATTATCTGAGGAAGCTCGGCTAGCACCATGAAAAGCCGACTTTCCATGACATACGACGAATCGGGGCGCGCCGCGCGGTGTCGCGTCGTGACGGCGCTGCTCGCTGTTGCCCTCATCGTGCTCGTCGGGGCCAACCTGTGCATCGGGAGCGTGCTCGTGCCCGCAGACCACATCCCTGGCATCCTTTCGGGCGGCACGGCCAATTCCATGGAAAGCCAAGTCATCTGGGAGATTCGCCTGCCGCGCGTGCTTTCAGCCGTGCTTCTCGGCGGGGCACTTTCGCTCTCCGGGTTCCTGCTGCAGACGTTTTTCAACAATCCCATCGCCGACCCGTTCATCTTGGGCGTCTCCTCGGGCGCAAAGTTCGTCGTCGCGCTTACGATGATCGTACTTCTGGGCGCGAACCAGGCCATGTCCTCGCCGGCCATGGTGGCCGCAGCGTTTCTGGGCTCGCTTATCACCATCGGCTTCGTGCTCCTCATCGCACGGCGCATAAGTTCCATGGCCATACTCATCGTGGCGGGCGTCATGGTGGGATACATCTGCTCGGCGGCGACGAACTTCCTCATCGCCTTCGCCGACGACCAGTCCATCGTGAACCTGCACAACTGGTCTTTGGGTAGCTTCTCGGGTTCGAGCTGGGACGACATCGCGGTCATCGCGGTCGTGGTGATCACCGTGAGCGCATGCGTATTCGCGATATCGAAGCCCCTTTCCGCCTTCCAGCTGGGAGAAGCCTACGCGAAAAGCGTCGGCGTGAACGTCGCACGCTTCCGCGTGGTGCTCGTCCTTCTAGCGAGCATGCTCTCCGCCTGCGTGACCGCGTTCGCTGGTCCGGTGTCGTTCGTAGGCATCGCGGTTCCGCATCTCGTTAAGTCGGCGCTGAAGTCGTCGAAGCCTATCCGCGTGATTCCTGCGTGCTTCTTGGGAGGCGCCATCTTTTGCGCGGGCTGCGATTTGATCGCGCGCACGCTGTTCTCCCCCGTCGAGCTTTCCATCAGCGCCGTCACCGCCATCTTCGGCGCGCCGGTGGTTATTGCACTCATGTTGAAGAAGCGGGTGAGGTAGATGGGGGAATTCGTGCCGCGGACCAAAACGCTCGGAGGGAACATTCCATGCTTGGCCAGTCCTGAGCTCGCACGAAAGCGCCAGAAGGCACTTTCGGCTCGTGCGGAACTGCGCGCGGAACGCCTCCTTCGAGCGGAGTCGAACCTCGAAACCCCGGTCGAAACGCAGGCTGACGGAGCGCCGCTTTTCCGCATAAGCGACCTGTCGGCGGGCTACGACAAGAAGGTCGTAGTCGAAGGCGTCGATCTGGAGGTTCGCGCGGGCGACGTCGTGGCGCTCATCGGGCCGAACGGCTCTGGCAAGTCGACCATCTTGAAAACCATCACACGCCATCTGGCACCGCTTGCCGGCGCGGTCGAGCTCGACGGGCGGGAGATTTCCCGATGGAAGACGGCGGAGTTCGCAAGGAACCTTGCCGTTATGCTGACAGATCGCCCCCGGACCGAGCTCCTCACCTGCCGCGATATCGTAGAGGCGGGAAGGCATCCCTACACCGGGCGAATGGGCACACTCACGCCCGACGACCATAATCGGGTCGACGAGGCCATGAAAACCGCACATGTGGAAAAGCTTGCCGAGCGCGACTTCATGCAGATAAGCGACGGGCAACGCCAGCGCGTCATGCTCGCACGCGCCATCGCGCAGGATCCGCGCGTGCTCGTGCTCGACGAGCCCACGTCGTATCTCGATATCCGCTACCAGATCGACCTGCTGCGAATACTTCGCCACCTTGCGAAATCGCGGAATGTTGCTGTCATCATGTCCATCCACGAACTCGAGCTCGCGCAGAAAAGCGCCGACAAGGTGATTTGCGTGAAGGACGGCCGGGTCTTCCGCGCCGGCGCACCCGAGGACATATTCACGCGCGAGACGATTGGCGAGCTCTACGGCCTGCAACATGGCACCTTCAACGAGCGCTTCGGCAGCGTGGAAATTGGGCGCCCGCACGGCGATGCGCACACGTTCGTCATCGCCGGCGCAGGTACGGGGTCGGCTGTGTTTCGCCAGCTCATCCGGCAGGGCAAGGCGTTCTACGCGGGCGTTCTGCACGAAGGGGACATCGACTGCGAGCTCGCGCGCGACCTGGCGACGGAATGCGTGGCCGAGCGCGCCTTCGAGCCGATCGGGGATAAAACCATAGCCCGCGCCAAAGAGCTCCTCGTCCACTGCACGCGCCTTATCGTGTGCCCCGCCGCCTTCGGCACCATAAACGCCCGCAACGCAGAGCTCGTCGAGTTCGCACGCTCGCATGGTATCGAGGTCATGCGAGCGTGCGAAGGCGCATCGGAGGATTCCCAATTGGAGTGGGAAGGATAAACTGGACTTTTTTAAGGATCCTCAGGCTACAGCTCCTACGCCGGCGAGGTCTCCAAGGCGCCGGAGAACCTCGTGAACAGGAATTTCCACGCCGACGAGCCCAACTAGGCCTAATCCAAGCGAGATTCCAGACTCGAAAGGCCGTTGAGCGTGAGGTCGTTGGCAACCTCCGAGACGCGCTCGATAGGAACCGAGCCGTCAGACAGCGCCCACGTGCGATAGATACCGATAATACCCGACAGCAAAAACGCCAGATAGTAGTCGAACATTTCGTCCTTGAGACCTTGGGGCAGCAGATCGCGCTCGGCAATCTCGTGCTCGAGCGGCGCACGAAGACGAGCCATAAAATCATCGAGCGGAATGTTCTCGATCAGCTGACGATTGAGCACCAAGTTGTTGCACAGTGCCTCGTTAACGGTTTTAAAGAAGGTCGCCGCCGCGCCAAGAGCGCGCTCGTTGGTGTCGCCGTCCATTGAAGCAAGCGTTTTCTCGACCGAGTCGACAATCATCTCCACCACATCGACGGCAATGGCATCGAGCAGGCCGTCAACCGTGCCAAAGTGCACGTAGAAGGTTTTGCGGTCGACATTGGCCTCGCGCGCGATGGCACTCACCGTAATGTCTGCCAGCGGCTTTTCCATGAGCAGGCGCTCGAAAGCGGAAAGGATGGCATTACGGCTGCGAACGATGCGACGATCAAGACGCGGTTTGCTGGTTGCCATGGGCGTGTCCCTTCGATATGCGAGCATTCATCAACAGATGAGAGATAATCTACGTAAGATGATTATCCCCCATACAGCACAAATATGCCCCGCATCATGAAGAACGCACGACTGTCCTACTGCAACTTAGGGTGCTTCTTCTTATTGAGTGCCGACGGAGATACGCGAATACCGTCTCCTGTCTGACGCACATAGGCCTTATGAGCCGGCTTTGCGGTCCCAGAAGCCTTCTGAGCGTGCTTCTTGGGATCAACGGTAACAGCATTCGTGGGGTGCGGCTTAGTGGGCGCAGAGGGCGTCTGAGGCGTGCGGCCGAGCTTGCGCATCACGCGATCCCAGCGCGCATGGATGCTCTCGTTGTGGGCGCTCTTAAGTCCCAGCAGGGGCGCAGCCAAAATGGTAGGCGCAATAAACGTAATGAGACGCCACAGCAGATAGCCGGCGGTCGAAGCCGAACCGAAGAAATGACCCAAGAACAATGCAAAGCCGCCCTCAGCGCCACCAGTTCCACCGGGCAAGGGAACCGCAGAGCTTAACAGCTGGACAAAGGCGCTCGCGGCCATGACCGAGAAAAAGTCGACCTCGTGGTGGCCAAAGGCAAGCATCAGGAAATACGGCACCAGATAAAAAAACGCGAGTTGCAGCATGGTGATGACCACCGTGAGCAGCATGGAAGAAAAATGTCCGGCCGAAAGCTTGAACTTCTCGGAGAAGGAGTAGATCTCGCCATCGACAAACGTGCGCCAACTCTCGATCTTAGTGGCCGAGACACCAATGCGCTCGAGCCAATTGATGATGCAATGGGCGACGCGCGTGACGGTCTTAGGCATGAGCGCGACGGCGAAGATGCCAAGCAAGATGCAGCAGTGTCCACCAAAGCTAAAGACGCACAGCAGCGTCATGTCGCCGTAGCGTTCGGCAAAAAACGGCATACGGGCGAGCAGCAGGATAGCGCCCCAGGCGACCAGGCCAAACTGGTACACGATAAAGCGCGTGAATTGCGTGGCGCCGGCCTCGCCCACGTTTTGGCCGGCCTTGGTCAGGCGATAGATCTGAGCCGGGGTGGAGCCCATCATCATGGGCGTCAGGTTGCCAAAGAAGATGCCACTCGCCTCGACCGAGATCAGGTCGCGGATGCCGACGGGCGAATTGGGATCGAGCCAGACGGCGATCGCATAGGCCACAATGCCAAAGAACAGGTACATGAACATGCAAAGACACGCGACAACGAGCCATGACGCCTGGACGCTCGACATAGCGGCCCAGAACTGCCCCATCTGCCCGGTTACCACCAGATAGACGATATAACCTACCAGCACGACGCCGATAAAGATGGCGCCGCGGCGTGCGCTCTTATTGTCATCTCCGCCCGAGGCCTCAACCTCGACCTGGGGCTTAGACGTATGCTGAGAGGACTCCGTCATGAGACTCCTTCTAACAGTCAAAATATCTTGGATATTGTACCCGTAAGGGCCATAGGCAGAACGCAAAGCTCTGGTTCAAACGGGAATTGCAGACGGTTGTTTGAAAATAAAAAACCCGGCCTTCCATAGGAAGTCCGGGTATCAGATGCGTGGTAGCCCGTACCAGATTCGAACTGGTGATCTCCGCCTTGAGAGGGCGGCGTCCTAAACCGCTAGACGAACGGGCCACATGACATCTGCACTGCCGTGCTGCGAGGAAATATATTACGGGACAAAAAACGTCAGCGCAAGAAGAAATTCCAAATTGCCAAAAAATTGTCGACAGGTTATGGAACACGCAGGTAAACTAGGTAGCTAATTCAAGTTAAGATGGACCAAAAGAGCTTCGCGATCGTTGGGAATGTTGTCTTCGATCACGGCGTCGAGGGCGGAGTTGAGAAGCTGCCCCAGTTCCGGCCCGGGCTTGACTCCAGCACGGATCAGGTCGCCGCCGTTGATGGCGAGCATCTTGAGCGTATAGGGCTCCCCCGCCCTCAGCAGCTCGTGCGCCATCGCGCGCATCTCCTCAATCGTCTCAACGTAATAGAAGCACGACGGGGCCTTGCCAAGTGTGTCGGCACGCTTAAGGTCCATGAGCTCGTCAATCAGGCGGGCCGTGTCGACGCCCTCACCCGAAAGCGCGCGCATCATATTGAGCAGACAGGAGCGCTCGGGGCGCAGCGGCTTGTCATGGTATTTGATGAGCAGGCACACGTCGCGCACCAAGTCGTGCGAGAGCGCCAGGCGATCCATAATGACGCGCGCTTTCTTGGCGCCGAGCTCGGGATGACCGTAGAAGTGTCCGCTGCCGGCGTGATCGACCGTGAAACACTCGGGCTTGGAGACATCGTGCAAAAACGCCGCCCACATAAGGCTCGACGATGGCGCGACGCCGTCGCACAGCGCCAGCTCCCCTGCCACCGTCAGCACACGGGCGATATGCTCGTAGACGTTAAACGCATGATAGACACTGCGCTGATCAAACCCGCGACCCGCTGCCAACTCGGGCACAGCGGCACAGATGAGCTCGGGATAGCGAAGCATCGCGTCTCCCCCATGACCGGTCGAAAGAATGCCCTCGAGCTCAATACCCACACGCTCGCGCGCCACGGCATCGAGCAGCGGCGCGCGCTCGGCAAGCGCACGCTTGGTCTCGGGCTCAATCATAAAGTCCAGACGGCAGGCAAAGCGCACAGCACGCAGCATGCGCAGGGCGTCCTCGTTAAAGCGACGCTTGGGATCGCCGACAGCGCGAATCAGCTTGCGCTCCAAGTCACCCTGGCCGTCGTAGCGGTCGACAAGCCCGCGCTCGGGATGCCAGGCCATAGCGTTGACGGTAAAGTCGCGACGCGCCAGATCGTCCTCGAGCGAGGCGGCACGCTCCACACTCTGGGGATGGCGACCATCGGTGTAAAAGCCATCCAGACGGTACGTGGTGACCTCGATACGCTCGCCATCGGAAATAGCCGTGATTCCGCCAAATTTAATGCCCGACTCCACGACCGCAATATCAGCGGCCTCGAGCGCCGCCTTGGACTCCTGCCACAGGCCGCTACAGCACATATCAACATCGTGGCTGGGGTACCCCATCAGGGCGTCGCGCACCCAACCGCCCACGTACCAAGCCTCAAGACCAGCCGCCTCAAGCGCGCGCAGGACGCGCAGGGACGCATCGGACGGTTGAGTACCGTTGAGCGAAACATTGCACATGCCTATGGCCTCCTGCGACTATCAAATTGGCTATCGATTGCGTCTGCAAGAAGTCTAGCAAGAAACAGCCTCCACTGCACACGCAAGTCCGATAAACAAAAACGCATCCGTCCTAGTCTAAGACGGATGCGAAATAATCAAACTATTCAGACAAGGTGCCGGAACTAGCAGACCTGGCGAACCTCAATGTGCTTCTTATATTCGTCCACCTTGGCAAAATCGCCCAGACCGGGGCACTCGACCACGTTGGCGCCGGTGGCCATCGACAGACGGAGGGCATCCTCGACGCGCTCGGGGGCGTCGTGCCACACGGACAGGAAGGCGGCCAGCGAGGAATCGCCGGCGCAGACGGTCGACAGCAGCTTGACGTCGAAGGTGCGGTTGGCAAACCAGATATGCTCGCCGTTGGAGAAGTACGCACCGGCGCCACCGAGGGTCAGCAGCACGTTCTTGGCGCCCTTGGCGTGCAGCTCGGCCATCGCGCCCTTGACGGACTCGTCGTCGCCACCGCTCACCTTAATGCCAAAGATGTCGAGCAGCTCGTCGTCATTGGGCTTGATCAGCAGCGGCTCCATGGCAATGAGGTCTGCCAGCTGATGGCTCGAGATGTCGAGGACGAACTCGGCCCCCTTGGCCTTGACGCGGCGCAGGACCTCGGCCAAGAAGCCCTCGGAAGTGTTGGGAGGCAGCGAGCCACTAATGACCAGGCAGGTCATGTCATCGAGCGAATCGATAAGCTCAAACATCTCCTGCTCGTTGGCCTCGTTGATGGCGGCACCGGCGTTGACCATGTTGTACTCGGTGTCGGGGCCGGCATTGAGGAACACGTTGACGCGCGTAATACCGTCGGTCCACACGGGCTTGACGGGCACGCCCAGGGCCTCGGCGCCCTTAACGATAAACTCGCCCGAGAAGCCGGCGAAGAAACCCAGGATCGTGGTGTCGACACCATAGTGGTCAAGCGTAAACGAGACGTTGAGGCCCTTGCCGTTGGGCGTGTAGACGGCATTGCGGGTACGCGTGACGGTATTGGCAGTAAGGCCGTCGCAGGCGATGTTGTAGTCAATGGCGGGATTTGCAGTGAGCGTGTAAATCATGAATGTTCCTTTCACGAAGCAACGTGTTAATGAAAGTATATTCCACGCATCGGTAAAAGGCTAGGACAACTCGGCGAACGGTGTGGAAGCGATGAAGTACGGCGGGACACCTCTCCCCCGCGGCGGAACAAAAAGGCGCCCCAGCCGAAACCGGGGCGCCACATGCGCACGAATATGTCGCGTTTCGATTACTGACGATCGAGCTTGCGGACAGCAACGCGCTTGCTGTACTCGTCGACGTGACCGAAGTCGCCGATGCCGACGGACTCGGCAACGTTGGCGCCGGTGGCCATAGCGAGCTTCATGGCCTCCTCGACGTTGTCGCGATCCCTGTACCACTTGTGCAGGAACGCAGCGAGGGTGCAGTCGCCGGCGCAGACAGAAGAAACCAGCTTGATGTTGAACTCACGCTTGGCGTACCAGATGTCCTCGCCGTTGGAGAAGTAAGCGTCGCCGCGGCTACCACGGGTGAGCAGCACGTTCTGAACGCCAGCGTCGTGAGCCATCTTCATGGCAACGCGGACCTCGTCGTCGGTGTCGACCGGCACGCCGAAGATGGCCTTCATCTCGTGATGGTTCGGCTTGATGAGCAGCGGCTTCTTGTGAGCGAGCTCCTTGAGCTTGTCGGAGGACAGGTCCAGGACGACGTCGGCGCCACGAGCCTGAGCGTGCTCCATGACCTGAGCCAGGAAGTCGGGCGTAGCTTTGGGAGGCACGGATCCGGAGACGATCAGGCACTCAAGATCGCCCGCGGTATCCAGGATGTTGTAGAGCTCCTCCTGGTGCTGCGGCGTAATAGGAGCACCCGGGTTCAGGATGCCGTACTCGTGCTGGCCATCGTTGACGTAGGTGTTAATGCGCGTGATACCGTCGGTCCAGACCGGGCGGCAGAGGCAACCCAGGTTCATGACCTCCTCGACGATGAACTTGCCCGTGAAGCCGGCGAAGAAGCCGAGCGCGACGGTGTCGACGCCCATCTTCTTAAAGGCGAAGGACACGTCGAGGCCCTTGCCGTTAGCCGTGTAGCTGGCCGAGCCGGTGCGGACGTTCTCGTCGGGCTCGAGCGGAGAGCTCGAAACCGTCATGTCGACAGCCGGGTTAGCGGTTAGCGTGTAGAACATTTACAGTACCCCCTGTATATGTGAGGGCCGCGTGGCCGGCCCATTCCAACCACGCGGTTACCTCTGATACCAAATTAGCGAGCTGCGGACTCGAGCAGTGCCTTGACCTCGACAGCGGTGTTGCAGGCGAGCGCTTTCTCGGCGAGCTCGTCGCACTCGGCCTTGGTCCACTGGCTGATGGTCTTGCGGGCGCGCAGGATGGACGGAGCGCTCATCGAGAACTCCTCCAGGCCCCAGCTGATCAGCAGCGGCTCGAGCAGCGGATCGGCAGCGGCCTCGCCGCACATACCGACCATGATGCCGGCCTTCACACCGCTCTCGATGATGTTCTTGAGCGAGCGGAGCACGGCGGGATAGTAAACCTGGTACAGGTTGGAGATGGTGTCGTTGCCACGGTCGGCGCACATGGTGTAGCCGATCAGGTCGTTGGTGCCGATGGAGAAGAAGTCGGCGACCTCGGCAAGACGGTCTGCGAGCAGCGAAGCGGCGGGCGTCTCAACCATAATGCCGACCTCGATGTTCTCGTTGAACTTGCGACCCTCTTCGGTCAGCTCGGCCTTGCACTGCTCGACGAGCTCCTTGACGGCCAAGACCTCCTCGACGCAGGTGACGAGCGGGATCATGATCTTGACGTCACCGAAGGCGCTGGCGCGCAGCAGAGCGCGGAGCTGGACCTTGTACTGGTCGGGATTGGCCAGGCAGTAACGCACGGCGCGGAAGCCCATGAAGGGGTTATCTTCCTTGACCATGTGCAGATACGGAATCTCCTTGTCGCCACCCACATCGAGCGTGCGGATGATGACCGGAGCACCCTTGAGCGCGCTGGCGACCTTACGGTAGGCGTTGAACTGCTCCTCCTCGGAAGGAAGCTCAGCAGAGTCCATGAACAGGAACTCGGAGCGGAACAGACCGATGGCCTCGGCGTCGTGATCGAGCGCGTTGGGCACGTCATCGGGGTTACCGATGTTGCAGGCGATGATCTTCTTGATGCCATCGGCAGTCACGGACGGCTTGCCACGGAAGGCCTCGAGGGCTGCCTTCTCAGCAGCGAAGGCCTCGGCCTTGGCGGTGTAGGCAGCGAGCGTCTCCTCGTCGGGATCGGCCTCGACGATACCCTTGCCACCGTCGACGACAACGGTCATGCCATTGCGCAGAGCGGTGCAGCTGTTGGAAACCGAAAGGACAGCCGGGATCTCGAGGGCGCGCGCAATGATCGCGGAGTGCGACGTGCGGCCACCGGTCTCGGTGACGATACCGGCAACGTGGGCCTTATCGATCGTGGCAGTCATGGACGGCGTGAGGTCGTGCACGACAACGACGGTGTTCTCGGGCAGGACGGAGAGGTCGACGACCTCCTTGCCCAGCAGCTCGGCCAGAATACCGGTACGGATGTCGGCGATGTCGGCCGCGCGCAGACGGAACATCTCGTCGTCCATGGACAGGAACATGTTCTCGAACATGGTCGAGGTGTCCATGAGCGCCTGCTCGGCGCAGGTGCCGCCGTCAATGGCGGCGTTGATGGCGTCGGTCATGCCCGGGTCCTGAGCCAGGACAATGTGTCCGCTCATGATCTCGGCCTCGGCCTCGCCCACCGTCTCCTTCATGTGGTCGGCCTGAGCCTGGGTCTTCTCGCAGAAGACCGAAAGAGCGGACTGATAGCGCTCCTTCTCTGCTGCCGAATCAGCAACCTCGTGCGGCTCAAACGTCAAGTCGGGATCGACGGCAACCATGACGGTGCCGATACCGATGCCCTCGGAAGCGTTGACTCCCTGATACATTCCCATTCCTCTCTCCGTGTCATGTGATAAAGCGTTTTGCCATATCCATGACAAAAGAGCGCAGCTACCTTACAACAGGTCACTGCGCCCCCAAATATGAACTTAGTTGTTCAACATGCGACCCGTTTGAGTTCTACTCGCCAAGACCGCTCTTGATGAGCTCGATGGCAGCAGCCAGAGCCTCGGCCTCGTCAGCGCCGTCGCACTTGACCTCGACCTCGGTGCCGCAGGGGATACCAGCAGCCATGAGGGCCATCGGGGACTTGCCGTTGACCTCCTTCTCGGGGGTAACGACCGTCACGTCACAGGCATACTTGCCCATGGTGGAGGCGAACAGACCGGCCGGACGCATGTGCAGACCCTGAGGATTAACGAGGGTAGCCTTCTCAGAAACCATAATTGACTCCTTTTTGTGTTTAACCCCTGTCATGCATGTGGCAGGAGTCAGATTCACGACGTTGTTTATATTAACTCACATCAAACGGTTTTTCATTATGTTTCAGACGAATTATTGGACAGATGTGTTTGTCGTCCGCCTGCTCGCCCACAGGGGCCCGCGCGTGGCCTGTGAGATTTCCTGCTCTACAGTCCTGCTCGCACGAAGAGCACATTAAGTGCTCTTCGGCTCGTGCGGAACTCGCGATAAATCTCACAGGCCGCGCGCGGGCCCCTGTGGGCGAGCAAGCTGCGGAAACCCAGTCGGTCCAGAGCAATATCGTGCGAACGGAATTCTGGCTGATTTTTGTTCGCCTGGTTGAACTAGTTGAAGGGGCCTATCTGTACCCTTTTGTAAGTTGCGGTGAAATAGGGACTGAATTGGGGGTGCGGACAGAAAGTTGGACCGCGGGGCGGTCCGGACTGGAGGTTCGCATGTACAGCAGGGAGAAGGTCGAGCTCTTCCTCCTGGCGACGGAGGACGGCATGGGGCCCACCGCCGCCGCGAAGTTCGCGGGGGTCACGGTGAGCGCGGCCAAGAAGTGGGCGACGGGGCACCTCCCGCGCAGCTACACCGGCGGGGGCTGTAGAATCGTGGCGAGGAAACCGCCACGGAAGGAGGCCAGCATGGGCCCCGACAAGTCGACCTACGCCCCGCCCGCGACCGGCCCGCTCGCCGGACTCAACGAGGACCAGATAGAGAACCTGCTGCTCAGGGCGGTGTTGGCCGACCTAAAAGCGGAAGGGTGGGACCCGGCTTCGATCTCGAACAGGAGCAAGTGCGAGCTCGGCGAGAGATTGAGGCGGGCGACCGCCCTGCCCCTCCGCTCGATCACAGGTTTCTTGAGGATATCGAAGAGCTCCTATGAGTACTGGAGGCCCCGCGTCGCCGCGCCGCGCGACCGCGACGCCGACATACGCGACCGCGTGGTGCGCATCTTCCGCGAGGGCTCGGGGTGCTGGGGGTACCGCACCGTCTGGGCGCGCCTGCGCCGCGAGGGCGTCCGCGCCAGCGAGAAGCGCGTGGCCCGCGTGATGCGCGAGGAGGGCCTCGAGGTCGTCTACAACAGGAGGCGCGCCCGGGGCTACAGCTCCTACGCCGGCGAGGTCTCCAAGGCGCCGGAGAACCTCGTGAACAGGAATTTCCACGCCGACGAGCCCAACCGGCTGTGGCTCACCGACATCACCGAGTTCAGGCTCCCGGGCGGCGAGAAGGTCTACCTGAGCCCGGTCATCGACTGCTTCGACGGGATGCCCGTCGCCTGGTCGATCGGGCTGCACCCCGACAAGCGCCTCGCGAACTCGAGCCTGCTCAAGGCCTGCACGGCGAGGCCGGCGGGGGCGCGCACGACGATCCACTCGGACCGGGGCGGCCACTACCGCTGGCCGGAGTGGATCGGGATCTGCGAGGAGAACGGCCTGGTCAGGAGCATGTCCGCGAAGGGCTGCAGCCCGGACAACTCGGCCTGCGAGGGCTTCTTCGGGCGCCTCAAGAACGAGTTCTTCC
>DBFSAO010000008.1:0-3307 GCA_048500675.1 Collinsella sp. | reverse complement strand
TCTAGGCACGGGAGCCTCCCAACCTCGTTGCGGCGCGGCTGCGCCTCTGGCACTTCAACAACATTGTCGCAGCCCCGACCCGCGGTCACGAGCGGGGGCTCCTGTCG
Organism: Collinsella sp.; assembly: GCA_048500675.1. GTDB lineage: Bacteria > Actinomycetota > Coriobacteriia > Coriobacteriales > Coriobacteriaceae > Collinsella. The sequence continues at coordinate 3,200 of DBFSAO010000008.1, read as the reverse complement.
TTTCCGTGCCCTCGGATTGGGTCATAGTGTCTGTGAGCCTGCGTTTGTTCGCGCCTTTCGTGACGACTGATGCCCTCGCGAGAGCGTCGCAAAACTTTTCAAAAAAAGTTCTTGCATAGGATGCGGGCATCACGTAAGATTAATCCTCGTAAGCGGACATGGCTCAGTTGGTAGAGCACAACCTTGCCAAGGTTGGGGTCGCGGGTTCGAGCCCCGTTGTCCGCTCCATTTGGGCGTTTAGCTCAGGGGGAGAGCGCTTCCCTGACACGGAAGAGGTCAGAAGTTCAAATCTTCTAACGCCCACCAAATGTTCGCAGCTCAGAGGCTATGTCCTCTGAGCTGTTTTGTTTTGCTACCAAGCACGCCGTCAAATATGCCAGCAAATATTGATCCAAGGTCCCCGTAGAGGTGCCGGCAGGTTGCATACGTCCTGGCCGACCGTGACCGCAACATGTTGGTCAAGCATAATCTTTTGGATTCTTTTGGCGTGAGCGGCTTGGTTTTGGTAGGATTTGTCAGCGGCTTGACTAAGGGGGTTTTATAACTGCCATGCAGGTAGCCGTGTTGGTAACGTTTTACCGACTTGCCAAGAACCCCTCATAATTAATGCGTCTGCAAAATGACTAATTGCTTTGACCTGCTGAAACACTATATGTTGTGTTTGACCTAAAAAAAGAATACAGGATATAGATGCCTCTTTGTCGTATGATAGATGGCGGACAGAGAACGAGGACCTTATTCGCCCCATTTGGATGGATCTTCGAGCCCCTTGATTGGCTGCGAGGATTGTCCGCATGAGGGCCTATGGTTTTCGAAAACACAGATTGCGCGACGGCGCCGCAAGACAGGGGCAAGCCCTGCCGGGCATCGTTTGGCTCTGAAGCGCAATACGATTTCGACGCGAAAGAGGCAAGAGGATGAAGATCATCAAGCGCAGCGGCACCGAGGTTGTCTTTGACATCGATAAGATTGTCAATGCCATCCGCGCCGCAAACTTGGAGGTCGAGGAGAGCTCTCGTCTTACCGACCGCCAGGTGGTTTACGCGGCACAAAACGTCGCCGAGGCATGCGAGAACGCGGGCCACACCGTGTCGGTCGAGGAGATTCAGGATCTGGTCGAGGACGAGATTATGCGTCTCGACTGCTACGAGGTCGCTCGCCATTACATCATCTATCGCTATGTTCAGAGCCTGAAGCGCCAGAAGAACACGACCGACGACAAGATTCTGTCGCTGATTGAGTGCAACAACGAAGAGGTCAAGCAGGAGAACTCCAACAAGAACCCGACCGTCAATTCCGTTCAGCGTGACTACATGGCCGGCGAGATCTCCAAGGACCTGACCCAGCGTGTGCTGCTGCCCCAGGAGATTGTGGATGCTCACAATGAGGGTCTGATTCACTTCCATGATTCGGACTACTTTGCCCAGCACATGCATAACTGCGACCTGGTGAACCTGGAGGATATGCTCCAGAACGGTACTGTTATTTCGGGCACGCTGATCGAGAAGCCGCACAGCTTCTCGACTGCCTGCAACATCGCGACGCAGATCATCGCTCAGGTTGCTTCCTCCCAGTACGGTGGCCAGTCGATTTCGCTGACCCATCTTGCCCCGTTCGTCGAGGTGAGCCGTCAAAAGATTCGCGGCGAGGTCGCCCGCGAGCTCGAGGAGCTCGGCGTTTCCGCATCTCCCGAAAAGGTCCGCGAGGTTGTTGAGGACCGCCTGCGTGACGAGATCCGTCGCGGCGTTCAGACGATTCAGTATCAGGTCGTGACCCTTATGACCACGAATGGCCAGGCGCCGTTCGTGACGGTCTTTATGTATCTCAATGAGGCCCGTACGCCCCAGGAGAAGCATGACCTTGCCATGATTGTGGAGGAGACGCTTCGTCAGCGCTATGAGGGCGTTAAGAACGAAGCCGGCGTGTGGATCACCCCGGCGTTCCCCAAGCTCATCTACGTGCTCGAGGACGATAACGTTCACGAGGATTCCCCGTACTTCTACCTGACTCAGCTGGCTGCGAAGTGCACCGCCAAGCGCATGGTGCCCGACTACATCTCCGAGAAGAAGATGCGCGAGCTCAAGCTGTCGAAGGGCGAGACCGCGGGCAACGGCGACTGCTATACCTGCATGGGTTGCCGCAGCTTCCTGACGCCCGACCGCTCCGGTAACGGATTTAACAACGTGGCCAACGCGCTGAACTATGACCCGAACAAGCCCAAGTACTACGGTCGCTTTAACCAGGGCGTTGTGACCATCAACCTGCCCGATGTCGCGCTGAGCTCGCATCAGGACATGGATAAGTTCTGGAAGATCTTCGACGAGCGCCTTGAGCTGTGCCACCGCGCCCTGCTGTGCCGTCATGAGCGTCTGATGGGTACGCTTTCGGATGCCGCACCGATTCTTTGGCAGTACGGTGCCCTCGCCCGCCTGAAGAAGGGCGAGACGATCGACAAGTTGCTCGTGGGCGGTTACTCCACCATTAGTCTGGGTTATGCCGGCCTGTATGAGTGCGTTAAGTACATGACGGGCCACAGCCACACCGAGAAGGAGGGCACGCCCTTTGCCATGGCCGTCATGCAGCGCATGAACGACAAGTGCGCGGAGTGGAAGGCCGAAAGCGATATTGACTTCTCGCTGTACGGTACCCCGCTTGAGTCGACGACCTACAAGTTCGCCAAGTGCCTGCAGCGTCGTTTTGGCATCATCCCGGGCGTGACGGACAAGGGCTACATCACCAACAGCTACCACGTCCACGTGTCCGAGGAGATCGACGCATTCGACAAGCTCAAGTTCGAGGGTATGTTCCAGCAGCTTTCGCCGGGCGGTGCCATCTCCTACGTCGAGGTTCCCAACATGCAGGACAACCTCAAGGCTGTCATTCGCGTGATGCAGTACATCTACGACAACATCATGTACGCCGAGCTCAACACCAAGAGCGACTATTGCCAAAAGTGCGGTTTCGACGGAGAAATCGAGATCCTCGAACAGGACGGAAAGCTCGTGTGGACCTGCCCGCAGTGCGGCAACCAGGATCAGGATACGATGAACGTTGCACGGCGCACCTGCGGCTATATCGGCACGCAGTTCTGGAATCAGGGACGTACCCAGGAGATCAAGGACAGAGTTCTTCATCTGTAAGAGGGGATATTGTGAACTACGGGAATATAAAAAAATATGATATTGCGGACGGTCCCGGCG
>DBFSAO010000079.1:0-4263 GCA_048500675.1 Collinsella sp. | reverse complement strand
TCGCCCGAGGTAATGTCCTCCAGGCCGGCGACCATGCGCATCGTCGTGGACTTACCGCAGCCAGAGGGGCCAACGAGGACGACGAACTCCTGGTCGTGAACGGTGAGGTTGAAGTCCTCTACAGCGAGCACACCGTCCTCGGTAACCTTGAGGTTGTGCTTCTTCTCCTCGGTCTTCTTCTTTTTGCCAAAGAAGCCTTTCTTTTTTGACTCGTTGTTGGGATACACCTTCTGAACATGTTTGAGAACGATCTCGGCCATGTCTCTACCTTTCGATATGCGGCGCCGCGCTGAGGGGCGCCGCAGAAACTTGCAAAACAGTTACGGCATTAGCCCTTGACGGCACCTGCCACCACGCCGTCGATGATGTACTTCTGACAGAGGATGTACATGATAACGATGGGGATAACGACCATCATGATGCAGGCCATCATGGGACCGAGCTCGACGTGGCCGTAGCCGCCGCGGAAGTACTGGATCAAGATAGGAATGGTCTTGTACTTGGTGGAGTCGAGCGTAAGGTAGGGCAGCAGATAGTCGTTCCAGACCCACATGGTCTCGAGGATGCCGACCGAAAGATAGGTGGGCTTCATGATGGGAAGGACGATCTTAAAGAACACCTGGACCGGGTTGCAGCCATCAATCATGGCCGCCTCCTCGATCTCGAGCGGGATGTTCTTTACAAAACCGGCGAACATAAAGACCGCCAGGCCCGCGCCAAAGCCCAGATAGATAAAGCAGATGTTGAACGGCGTGTTAAAGCCGATGCGGTCCGCCAAATTGGACAGCGTGAACATGAGCATCTGGAACGGCACGACCATCGAGAACACGAACAGGTAATAGAAGAAGTTCGAGATCTTGTTGTTGACACGAACCACGTACCAAGCGCACATGGAGCAGCACACCAAGATCAGCACGACCGACGTGACCGTGATGATGAGCGAGTACATAAATGCCGAGGCAAAGCCCTGCTCGTTAAGGGCGTGCATGTAGTTTGCGAGGCCGTTGAACGTCTCGGGCGTGAGCAGATCGAATGCCGTGGTGGTGCTGATTGCGGTCGCTTTCTTAAAAGAATTAAGCGCAATCATGAACACGGGGTAGATCCACGCGAGCGACAGGATCGTAAAGAAAATCGAGAGCGCGCGGTTGATAACCTTATCGCGTTTCATTACTGCTGCACCTCCTTGGACCTCGTGGCCTTAAGCTGGATCATGGAGATGGCCACGACCAGGATGCAGAAGATAACCGCCTTGGCCTGACCAATGCCCTGCCATGCGATACCGGCACGCGAATAGAACGTGTTGTAGATGTTCAGGGCGAGCATCTCGGTGGAGTGCGCGGGGGCGCCGCCGGTAAGGGCGAGGTTCTGGTCGAACAGCTTAAAGCCGTTGGTGATGGACAGGAACAGGCAGATGGTGATGGTCGGCATCAGGTTAGGGATCTTAACCTTCCAAAACGTCTGCCATGCCGTAGCGCCGTCGACCTTGGCGGCCTCGATGTAGTCGGACGGAATGGACTGCAGACCAGCGATGTAGATAATCATCATGTAGCCGACCTGCTGCCACAGGGTCAGGATGATAAGGCCCCAGAAGCCAGCAGCAGAGTTAAGGGCGATGAGCTGGGCGCCCACGTTGGAGAGCAGGCAGTTGATCAGAATCTGCCAGATGTAGCCCAGCACGATGCCGCCGATCAGGTTAGGCATAAAGAAGATCGTACGGAAGATGTTGGTACCCTTGAGCGCTTTGCGGGTGAGCGCCTGCGCGATGGCGAGGGCGATCACGTTGATGAGCACCGTCGACAGGAAGGCAAACGCCACGGTAAAGAAGAACGACGTGGCAAACTGCGGATCGGACAGTGCGCGCACGTAGTTCTCGATACCGACAAAGTGCGTGTTGTTGATGGTAATAAACTGGCAGAACGAGAGATAGAAACCCTGGATAAAGGGGATCACGAACCCGATCATAAACGCCAGACACGTGGGCAGCATAAAGAGCGGCCACCAGCGCTTGAGTGCTTTGCCCATAGAAGGGTCCTTTCAATATGCAGGGGGCGGGCAAACCAACGTCTGCCCGCCCCCTGTCGCTAATCAGATAGCTTGGGCAGCAACTGCTTACTCGGAAGCAGCCTTCTCGGTCTTCCAGCCATCGACGAAGGCGTTCTTGACGCCGTCCCACTTGCTGTTGTCGGCAGCATAGGCAATCAGAGCCTGCTTGAGGTTCTTCTTCCACTCCTCAGAGGGGATGTAGACGAAGTCCCAAGCGACGGTCTTCTTGCCGTCCTTGGCCATGGCAACGGCCTGCTGCGAGAAGACGTTGGTGGTCTCCTTAGCGCTCTTGAACGGGGCGGTCAGACCCATCTTGTCAGCGATGATGCTGGTGGCGGTGTCAGAAGTAACGCACCAATACATGAAGTCCTCGGTTGCCTTCTGGGCATCCTCGGAAGCCTGGGAGCTGACGCACCAGTAGTTCTCGCCGCCGGAGCACAGGCCCTGGTTCTCCTCGCCGTCGACACCAATGTAGATGGGCATCATGCCAATCTGATCGTCGGTCATGCCGGCCTTGGTGAGGTCAGCGTAGGCCCAAGAACCGTTCTGATAGAAGACGGCCTTGCCGGTTGCGAACTCGTTGGTGGCGTCGTCGCCGGTCTTGGAGGCAAGCTGCGAAGGATCGCAGGTGGAGTCGGTGATGTACAGGTCGAAAATCTGCTTGAAGTTGTCGAGATACTCGCCCTTGATCTCGTCGTCCTCCTGGTTGTGCTCCTTCTCGAACTCGTAGTAGAGCGGGAGGTTGGCAAGGTGGGTGGTGTAGCGCCAGCTGGAGGAGTCATCCATGCCGGCGGAAGTGAAGGCACCCTCAACACCAAGCTCGTCCTTGCGGGCCTGGATGTCGTCGGCACAAGCCTTCAGCTTGTCGAAGGAGTTGATGTCCTCGGCCTTGTAGCCAGCCTTCTCGAGCAGCTGCTTGTTGTAGATAATGCCGTAGCTCTCCTGGACCCAGTCGATACCCAGATCCTTGCCGTCGGACTGCAGAGCCAGGGAGTCGTCAATGAGCTCACCGCGGAGCTTGGTATCGGACAGGTCGGCGCAGTAATCCTTCCAGTTCTTAAGACCGGTGGGGCCGTTGACCTGGAACAGGGTCGGAGCGGAGCTCTTGGACATCTCGGACTTGAGCTTCTCCTCGTAGGTGTTGGAGGCGGCGGTCACGATCTTGACCTCGACGCCCTTCTCCTTCTTATAGGCCTTGGCGATCTCCTTCCACTCCTTGTCGACCTCGGGCTTGAATTGGAGGAAGTAGACCTCGGCAGCGTCACCAGAAGCAGAGGAGCCGGAGCCAGCAGAACCGCCGCAGCCCACGAGACCCAGACCAAGAACCGCAGCCGCGGAACCAGCAAAGCCCAGGAACTGCCTTCTGCTCATTTCGTTCTTCATTACAATCCACCCTTTCACACCGTGGCGGCACCCTTTGCCGCCGCCTTCGGAGATTGGCTCGGGGACTTTGCCCCTTTTGCTGATTTGTACGATACGCTATTTGGCTAGTTGTTTGAACAAGTATTACTAGAGCGGTAGAAAAACTTCGGTGAACGGTAATTTCAACTTGATACTTGACAAGTTTTGTATAAACAATTATTTGTTATCGAATGCAGAGAAAACGCCCGGTCAAGCCGATGCATCGTCGGTTTGACCGGGCGTTTTCTCTTTGAGGGCATGAGTCTCGTCAGGCTGCGAGCTAGCCGGCTATCGCTTGGAGTTGACGCGGTAGTGGAAGATCTCAGGATGCGTACGGGCGTGCGTAACCTCGAACAAAATGCCATCCGAGGTGTATGACTGGCTCTCCATGACGGCGACACAGTTGTATTTGCCAAGGTCCAAGTAGCTGCAGTCCTCATCGTTGGCAAGCTCGACGCTCACCGTACGGCGACTCGCCATCACTTTGACGCCGCGTTTGTGCTCCAGATAGTCGTAAATTGACTTTGCAGCGATCTCGGGCGTCAGGCCTTTGGCGATCGACTCCAGAAAATAGCCGTGGTCCACCTGGCGAGCGCTACCGTTAAGGCTACGGACGCGCACCACGCGAATCAACTCCTCGCCCACCTTAAAGCCCAGGTGACGAGAGAGTTGCTCGGTGCAGACCAGATGTTCAAAAGACTTAACGTCCGTCGATGCAACGGCATTGTTGCGCTTTGCAAACTCGCCAAACGACTCAACCTCTTCGAGTGCGCCCAACATGTCGGTTTCGCCCTTAAGCCAAATAACGCGCACGCCCTT
>DBFSAO010000078.1:0-3758 GCA_048500675.1 Collinsella sp. | reverse complement strand
TATGTTTTTGCCCGAATCAAACCGGCGCGCATCGCCTGTAGCGTCGGTCAACAGAGAGGAAACTACCATGGCTCATCCCGTAATTGATGCCGACGAGTGCATCGCTTGTGGCGTTTGCGTCGACTCCTGCCCCGCTGGCGTCCTGGAGCTCCAGGACGTCGCTACCGTCGCTGACGAGGACTCCTGCGTCGCCTGTGGCGCTTGCCAGGACGCTTGCCCCGCTGGCGCGATCACCGAGATCGTCGAGGAGTAACAACTCCCCCACTTGCACACTCAAAAGTACACCGTGCACAAAAAAGGAGGCCTCCGCATCGCCGCGGAGGCCTCCTTTTTTGTGCGGATAACTAATTTGGCACCGCTGCAGATTGCCGCTTAGGGGCGTTTGCAGCGTCGGCTACGATAGATCGTCCTCGTAAGGCATCAGGTCTGCCAGATAGCCTTTTTCCTTGAGCATGGTCTCGATCTCGTCGAGGGTCTGTTCGTCCTCCGCCGCAATGCGATGGAAGTGATAGCCGCTCGTCACCGTTAGTAGTGGAAAGCTCTTGCCGCTCTCGATATCGTGCAGGTAGCGCTCAACATCGCGACGATTGCGGATGTCCAGGTCGGCCGTGATCTTACCGTACACGCGGTGATTGACGATCACGTTGAGCACGGCACCACCGGCGTCGACGATACTCGTGAGCTCATCGCCTGCCTGCTCCACGCCGTGGCGAACCTTGACCAAGCGCGTGGGAACGGCCGGGCTGCTCGCCGCCTCCTGCAGCACGTAGCCGCGATTGGTCGCCACGATATCGTGCCCATCGGCGCGCAGCAGGGCAATGTCTTGCACGACAATCTGGCGGCTCACACCCACCTCACGAGCAAGTGCGCTGCCGGAGACGGGGCCCTTGGCTCGCTCGAGCACGCCCATGATGGCACGGCGACGCTCGCGGGCGTCCATTATTTACCGTCCAGCAGACGCAGGTGCTTAAGCGAGAGGTCGAGAATCGGCGCAGAGTGCGTCAATGCCCCCGAGCTAATAAAGTCAACGCCCAGGTCGGCGAGTGCGCGGATATTGCTGGCATCCACGTTGCCCGAACACTCGGTCTTGGCGCGACCGGCGATAAGCTCTATGGCGGCGGCCATGTCGTCATGGGTCATGTTGTCGAGCATGATAATGTCGGCACCGGCCTCCACGGCCTCGCGCACCATGTCCAGGTTCTCGCACTCGATCTCGACCGTCGTGGTAAACGATGCATGGGCGCGCGCCATCTCGATCGCGCGCGTCACGCCACCGGCGGCATCGATGTGGTTGTCCTTGAGCATGACGGCCGTTGACAGGTTGTAGCGGTGGTTGCTGCCGCCGCCGACCTCGACCGCCGCCTTTTCAAACACACGCATGCCCGGCGTGGTCTTGCGCGTGTCGACGAGCACGGTCTTGGTGCCCTCGAGCGCCGCGGCCATGCTGTGCGTGTAGGTAGCGATGCCGCTCATGCGCTGCAGGTAGTTGAGTGCCACGCGCTCGCCCGAAAGCAGCACGCGCGCGTCGCCGCGCACCTGGCCCACGTGGTCGCCGGCGTGCACCTCATCGCCATCGACGACATCAAACAGCACCGAGCTCTGCGAATCCAACAGCTCAAAGGTGCGAGCGAACACATCCAAGCCTGCGATGATGCCATCGGCCTTGGCGATAAGCTCCACCGTGGCGGGACGCGCCGTGGGGCACACGCTCGCCGTGCTCACGTCCTCAAACGTAATGTCCTCGCGCAGAGCCTGCAGAATCAGATCATCGACGACGAGCTTCATGGTAATGGGATTCATGGTCTACTCCTCCACGGCCTGCGTGCCGGCGACACGGGCCAAATCATCGATTGCCAGGGTGTCGGCGCTCAGGGCGCGATGACGGCCATCGAGCGCGGGCTCGCCCGCCTGCTCCACGGCCAGTGACTCGCCGGTACGCATATACCACGCGGCGCGACGACCCCAGACCAGCGCCTCGAGCAGGCTGTTTGATGCAAGGCGATTCTTGCCGTGCACGCCGTTGCAGGCAGTCTCACCGGCTGCGTAGAGCTCGGGCATCGAGGTGCGGCCGTCCTTATCGACCCATACGCCACCCATAAAGTAGTGCTGCGTGGGCGTAACGGGGATGGGCTCGTCCAAGATGTCGCGGCCGTCCTCCAGGCAGCGTGCGCGAATGTTGGCAAAGTGCCCAGTCACCACGTCGCGCTCGACAGGGGCAAAGCTCAGCCACTCGTGCTCGGTGCCGTCCTGCTTCATCTGCTCGCGAATGGCGGCGGCGACCACGTCACGCGGCTGCAGCTCGTCGGTAAAGCGCTCGCCGGCGGCGTTGAGCAGAATCGCGCCCTCGCCGCGGCAGCTCTCGCTGATCAGGAAGGTGCGCCCCGGCTGCGGCGAGAACAGCCCCGTGGGGTGGATCTGCACGTAGTCTAGGTGCTCCATCTTAATGCCATGCTCCTGAGCAATGTAGCAGGCATCGCCCGTGAGCTGCGGGTAGTTAGTCGAATGGTCGTACACGCCGCCGATACCGCCCGTCGCCCACAGCGTATGGCGGGCATGGATCTTAAACGGCTCGCCGGCATGCACGCCCTCGGCGGCATTTGTCAGCTCGTCGGCGGGACGAACCGAGTTGTCCTCGTCCACGGAAACGGCGACGACACCGGCACACACCGTGGCGCCGTCACGCTCGCCCGTCAGGATGTCGGTCATGGCCACGTGCTCCAAAATCTGCACGTTATCCAGCTTGCGAACGGCCTGGAGCAGCTTGGTCGTGATCTCCTTGCCCGTAATGTCGGCATGAAAGGCAATGCGCGGACGGCTGTGCGCACCCTCGCGGGTAAAGTTGAGGCTGCCGTCGGCTTTGCGCTCAAAATCCACGCCCATCGCTAGCAGGTCGTTGATGACCGAACGGCTCGAGCGGATCATGATGTCGACGCTCTCACGGCGATTCTCGTAATGGCCGGCGTGCATGGTGTCCTCAAAGAAGGCATCGTAGTCAGAGCCCTCGGGCAGCACGCAGATGCCGCCCTGCGCGAGCATCGAATCGCACTCGTCGACAGCGCCCTTGGAAAGCATGATCACGCGCGTGCTCGTCGGCAGATTGAGAGCCGCATACAGGCCCGCCACGCCGCAGCCGGCAATGACGACGTCGCACTCCATATCGGGGTATTGCTTGGTTTCCACAGGAATCCTCTCCCTTGAATGTGACATAAGGGACCGTCCCTCCTGCCACATTGTTCTAGCGCGCTGCGTACTCGAGCATGCGGTCGAGCGTGAGCTTGGCCTGATCGGCGGCCTCGTCCGAGACGCCGATCTGCACCTCGCCCTCGCCCGTCTCCAGGCAGCGCACGAGCTTTTCGAGCGTGATGAGGTCCATGTTGACGCAGGTGGGCTGCACCGCGGGGAAATAGAACTTCTTGCCGGTGCCCTGGCAGCGGCGCTCGAGCTCGTAGAGCACGCCGCGGACCGTCACGATAATGAACTCGCTCGCGTCGGACTCCTCGGCATACTTGATGATGCCGGCGGTGGAGCCGATGTAGTCGGCCTCGGCCAGAACGTCGGCCTTGCACTCGGGGTGCGCCAGCACGAGCGCGTCGGGGTGGGCCTCCGTCGCGTCGACGATCTGCTCGACGGTGATGATGTGATGGCGCGGGCAGTAGCCGTTGTTGAGGATGACGTGCTTTTGCGGCACCTGCTCGGCTACGAAGCGGCCGAGGTTTTGGTCGGGAATGAACAGGATATGCTGCTGCGGCAGCTCGGAC
>DBFSAO010000077.1:0-7987 GCA_048500675.1 Collinsella sp. | reverse complement strand
GCGTGCGCCTACACCTGGGATCTCGCGCTCACCAAGCGCGGCAGCGACGGCGACAAGCCGCTTGCCGGGGCGGTCCTGAGCATCGCCGACGACCGCGGCCGTACGCTGGCGGCCGACGGCACGTGGGATGCGGAGGGCAAGGCCACCGTCACCACGGGCGAGGACGGCCGCGTGACCGTCTCGGGCGTGGACTCGGGCAAGCTGGAGGTCCGCGAGCTCAAGGCGCCCAAGGGCTATACCGCCTTTGAGGGCACGCGCTCCGTGACGGTCAAGGCCGAGGGCCTGGACGTCGACCAGGTGGCCGCCGCCAAGCCCAAACTCACCATCACGGCCGAGTCGCCCCTGCGCGCCGACAGCGCGGACGGGTCGACGGGCAGCCTGGAGGCGTCGCTCATCAACACGCCCACCGGCACACCCCCTAGCATTACCACCGGAGGCTTTATGCCCTCGACTGGCGATATGGCAATGTACGCCGCGGCCGCCGCAGCGGTCGCCGGAGCCGCGCTCATCGTGGTCGCGCTCCTGATCAAGCGGGGAGGCGGCAACCATGCAGAGTAGCCAATGGCCCCACAGAGAGCGGGGCGAGACGTAGCGAAGTAGATGCTAAGACACAGACAGATGATGATCGATCGAATGAGATTCAAACGGAAAACGGAGGAAAAGAAGATGAGCATGAACAAGAACATCGCATGCCTGGCAGTAACGGCAGGTCTCACAGCAGCGCTGAGCTTCGGCGGCGTCATGGCCCCGGTCACGATGGCGTTTGCAGCGGGCAACACGACCGTTACGTTCGATTACGGTGACTACGCTGGATCAACGACTTATAAGGGCATTCAAATCTTCGCTGCTGACGTAAATGGCTCCACTGTAAAGAACATTCAGTGGGCGGGCACAAACGTGACAGAGCAACAGGCAATTCAGGACGCAGTTGTTCGTGCAATTCAGAAAAAAGAGCCTGCCTACAACAAAACGACTGCCCAGGATGCCGCTGATTGGCTGAACGAGAAGTCAGGCGTGACTGGGAGCACTTCTCAGGTCGCAAGCGATAATGTTCTGAGCATGATCGCCGACAATTTGAAGAACAATGCAACGTGGCAGAAGACGTCTGCCACACAGCCGTCTCTTTCCAATCTTGACGCCGGCTACTGGCTGTTCCTCACTGATACGACGGTAAAGCCCAGGGACAAGTCGACCGATGCTTATTCAGCTCCGGTGTACGCTCTTATTGACGGTACGGACAAAACTGTGAATATTACCCCTAAGAAGAGCGTCCCCACGGTTGAAAAGAAGATTCTTGATGATAACAAGGCGGAGGATGACCTCACGACCGTGCCTGTGAAAGATTGGGATGACGTCGCCGATTCGCAGATCGGCCAGGAGGTCAATTACAAGCTCACCGGCACGATCGCCAGCAACTACGCTACTTACGATAGCTATACCTATAGGTTCACTGACACCCTTTCCAAGGGCCTCAGCTATGTTGATGGCCAAACTCAAGTTTTTGCTGTAAACAAAGATCAGAACAACATTGATCAATATGCCGACATTACAGAGAACTTTACTGTGACGCCAACCACCAATGCTGATGGAACTACCACCTTGGCTATTAACGCTAATGCGGGAGAGCACGGTAAGTATCTCAAGGAGATTTCAAAGGTAGACGCCAGCACTCAGATAGTCGTCTTCTACAAGGCGGTGCTCAACGGCAATGCCGTGATTGGTAACACTACTGACAATACTCAGAAGGGCGGCAACCCCAACACCGTTAAGCTTGAGTACTCCAACAACCCGTATGGCGTTGGCACGGGCTCGACGATCGAGGACACCGTCGCTGACTTTGCGTTCAAGCTCAACCTCAAGAAGGTCGACCAGGGCACCGAGCAGGGCCTTGAGAATGCCGTCTTCACCATCCAGTCCGCGGACAAGAATACCGAAAACCAGTATATTGCCTCGACGGAGGGTACTGTTGATGGCGTCAGTGTCGTCGCGGGTCAGCTCGTGACCGTCACCAATACTGAAAACCTTCCCGAGTGTGTGAAGTTCACGTCCGACAAAGAAGGCAAGATCTCCGTTTCCGGCCTCGACGCCGGCTCCTACAAGGTGACTGAGGTCCAGACCCCCGACCCTGCCAAGTACCCCACCAAGGCCGACCCCTTCACCTTCATCATCACCGCGACGTATAACAAAGACACGATGAAGGTGAAGACCCTTGAGGCAAAGGTGTCTGAGGCAGACGAGAAGCGCACCGACATCGCCTTCGGCAAGCTTGACGGTAATGTCGGCGACAATGCTCTTCATGGTCAAGAAAACACCGGCACCAACGCTGATGCCGGCGAGGTCACCATCAATGTCGGCAACACCAAGTCCGTGGGCCTCCCGCTGACCGGCCTTAACGGCGTGACTTTCACTTGGATCGCCGGTGGCGCGGTGCTGTGCATCGGCGTGGCGCACCTCATCCGCAGCCGTAAGCAGGCTGAGGAGTCCGAGCAGGAGTAACGCTCGCTCATCCATCCCTTTGGCAGGTGGGATGTGTTGGCCATGAGACTTGCGGACACTTTTCTCGTCCATCCACGTTCTTGCTTTGCCATTCTCTTTTCGGGGCAGACTCCGCACTGGAGTTTGCCCCGTTTTTTTGGGATAACGCAGCCAGCCTCCATTGCCCGTTGGATCAAGCGTATGAATATCGAACAGATGTTTGTCAAAATCGCGTTTACCAGGCGTGGGTGCATACACTCGCAGTAAAATACCCTTGCGACGCATTCCGTGCGCGGGCGGCCGACGACTCGATCGGAGGTCACCATATGCTGAAATTCCTTAACGCGCTCGCCGCCCTCGCGGCGGTGGGCACGTTCGTCATCGCGTTTCTTGACTCGTATGAGGTTCGGTTTAAGGTCCGTAGGCGCACGCGCGGTGCGGACGGTGGACGGCATTTGCGCCGAAAGCGCAAATAAGAATGCCCGGGGGTCGGATCCCGGGCATTTAACAAAAACTGAAAACTAGGCCGCCCGCGCTCCCAAACATTTACGCGGGGTGCGTCGTTTTCTATTGACATTGTATCCCGAATCGCCCAGTCGATTCGGGACATTTTGAAAACTCAAATGCGGGCCCATACTCGCGCTGTGCAATGCTGTCAGGCTGCGTTGTCCGGCGTACGAGCTCGCGAATCGGCTATTATTTGTTTAGACAACTTGAGTTGTAGAGGAGTGACCGGCGATGGTGCAGGGCGCCAAACATATGAAGAGCAATAACGCTGCGGCCAACGGCGGCTCAAGCCCTCAGCCCAAACCTCAACCAAAGCCCAAGCGCCGCCGCAAGCGGCTGCCGCGCTGGGCCGACCGGCTCATCACCATCGTCATCATCCTTATCGGCGTGGGCCTTATGACCTGGCCGTGGATCTTGGATCGGCTCGAGGCCTCGGGCGTGTTCAACCAGATCAGCACCGTGTCCAGCACCGTGGACGCGCTGTCTGCCGAGGAGCGCGAGCGCATCCTGCTCCAGGCGCGCTCCTTTAACGAGCAGCTGGCGGGTGAGGCCACCGAGCTCCCCGCCGACCAGATCGAGCCCTACGCTCAGCAGCTCATCTTTGACCGCGACCCCATGATGAGCTGGGTCGAGATCCCTTCCATCGACGTGAGTATGCCCATCTACCACGGCACAAGCGAAGAAGTCCTTATGGCGGGCGTCGGCCACCTGGAGGGCACGAGCCTGCCGGTGGGCGGCACCTCGACGCATTGCGTGCTCACCGCGCACTCGGGCATGCGCAACCTGAGCATGTTCGACGACATCCACTCGCTGGAGCCCGGCGACCTGGTGCTGCTGCACACCATGAACAAGACGCTCGCCTACAAGATGGTGGACTCCGAGGTCGTGCTGCCCGAGGAGATGGAGTCGCTGACCATCGAGCCCGGCGCCGACAAGGTGACGCTCGTCACCTGCACGCCCTACGGCGTAAACGACCATCGCTTGCTGGTGCATTGCGTGCGCACCAAGTACAACAAGAAGGACGTCGACAAGCAAAAGTCGCTGGCCGGCCGCCACTGGGGCAAGCGCGAGTTCGCCGTGCTTATCGTGGTCGTGGCCATTGTGCTGTTGCTGCTGGACATCGTGATCCACGCGGTCCGCAAGCGCCGCAAGGCCAAGGCCTCGGCATAAGACATTCTCCAGAACCACCAGAATGGGGACAGGCACCTTTGTGGTGGTCGGGGCTTCCAAACCATCACAACATTCGATGAAAATCGCGATTTTGGCGAAAAGTGTCGAATGTTGTGATGGTTTTTGTTGCGGACGAGACGGTTCTCGTTGCGGACAGTACGGTTTTCACTATGGACGGTGCGGTTTCGCTGCAGAATCGCCAGCCCGCCGCCTGCCAACCGCCGCCCTCGTTACGTTTTCGCTGCATTTGGGTAAAGCACCTGCTCCAAGTGGCGTTGCCTTGTATACTAGAGCGGTTTATCTGTTATGCGGAAGGGAGCGCCTATGGCACTCAGCGAGAAAGACGTGCGCGGCATCGCCGAGTACGCAAAGATCGCACTGACCGATGACGAGCTCACCCAGATGACGTCCTACATGAACGACGCCGTCCAGATGCTCGAGCCCGTCTTGCAATATGACTTGCCCGACGTGGAGCCCACATTCCATCCCATCGGAAGCCTGTCCAACGTGATGGGCGATGACCTGCGCGAGCCCGAGCGCGACCTGCCGCTCGACGTTGCGCTCGAAAACGCCGGCAGCGCGCGCGACCGCTACTTCCGCGTGCCGTCCATTTTGGGAGAGGGGGAGAGCGAGTAATGGCGCTAAGCTTCGATTCCCTTACCGCCGCCCAGATCGCCGCAGGCGTTGCCGCCGGCGACTTTACCGCTACCGAGGTGGCCCAGGCCTCCCTTGCCGCCATCGAGGCGCGCGAGGGCGGGGTCCAGGCATTCCTGCAGGTGGCGCCCGAGCTTGCGCTCGAGGCCGCTGCGCGCGTGGATGCCGACCGTGCCGCAGGCAAGCCGCTGCCCCCGCTCGCGGGCGTGCCGCTGGCCATCAAGGACAACATGAACCTCGTGGGCACGCGCACCACCTGCGCTTCCCGCATGCTCGGGGACTACCAGAGCGTCTACACCGCCACCTGCGTCCAGCGCATGCTCGACGCCGGCTGCCTGCCCATGGGCAAGGCCAACATGGACGAGTTTGCCTTTGGCAGCTCCACCGAGAGCTCGGCGTTCCACCGCACCAACAACCCCTGGGATACCGAGCGCGTGCCCGGCGGCTCTTCGGGCGGCTCCGCTGCCGCCGTCGCCGCGGGCGAAGTCGCGCTCTCGCTGGGCTCGGACACCGGCGGCTCCATTCGCCAGCCGGCGTCGCTGTGCGGCGTGGTGGGCTTTAAGCCCACGTATGGCGCCGTGAGCCGTTACGGCGTGGTTGCCTTTGGCTCGTCG
Source organism: Collinsella sp. (assembly GCA_048500675.1). GTDB lineage: Bacteria > Actinomycetota > Coriobacteriia > Coriobacteriales > Coriobacteriaceae > Collinsella. Next base: position 2,567 of record DBFSAO010000077.1, on the reverse strand, counting down.
CTCGACCAGGTGGGCCCCTTTGGCCGCACGGTCGAGGACGTCGCGCTGGCCATGAACGCGCTTACCGGCGCGGGCCACGATCCGTACGACTGCACCAGCCAGGACTGCGCTGTCGACTTTACCGAGCATCTCAACGACAGCATCGAGGGCAAGCGCGTGGGCATCATTCCTGCGTTTATGGAGGCCGAGGGCCTGACGCCCGAGGTCAAGGCCGCTGTTCAGCGCGCCGCCCAGGAGCTGCAGAACCAGGGTGCCGAGCTGGTCGAGGTCGACCTGCCGCACCTGGACGCCGCCATCGCCGCCTACTACGTCATCGGCCCGGCTGAGGCGTTCTCCAACCTGGCTCGCTTCGACGGCATTCGCTATGGCTATCAGGAGGAGGGCTGCGCCAACCTGTCCGACCAGAGCTCGCTTTCGCGCGCCCACGGCTTTGGCGCCGAGGCCAAGCGCCGTCAGATGCTCGGCGCCTACCTGCTGAGCTCGGGCGTGTACGACAAGTACTACTACGCTGCGCAAAAGGCCCGTACGCTCATCACGCGGGACTACGACGCCGCGTATGCCAAGGTGGACACCATCCTCATGCCCGCCTCGCCGCGCACGGCCTTTAAGTTTGGCGAGATCAGCGACCCCACGCAGATGTACCTCTCCGACCTGTACACCATCTCGCTCAACATTTGCGGCAACGGCGGCATCTCGGTGCCGCTGGGCCTGGGCGAGGACACTCAGCTGCCCGTTTCTGCCCAGCTGGTGGGTCCGGCGTTTAAGGACCGTCAGCTGCTCACGTTTGCCCGCGCCCTGGAGCGCGGCTTTGCCGATGCCGCCACGGGTGCGCCCGTGCTTTCCGTCGCGCCCGATTTTGCCGGGAAGGGAGGCGAGCTGTAATGAAGGAGCTTTCCGAGGTCCTGCAGGATTGGGAGGCCGTGATCGGCCTGGAGATCCACACCGAGCTCACCGCACTCGATACCAAGATGTTCTGCAACTGCAAGCTCAGCCACGATGACGAGCCCAACGCCAACGTGTGCCCGGTGTGCCTGGGCCTGCCCGGTGCCCTGCCGGTGCCCAACAAGCGCGCCATCGAGAGTATCGTCAAGGCGGGTCTGGCCACCAACTGCGAGATCCAGCGTCACTCGATGTTCTACCGCAAGCACTACTTCTATCCCGATATGGCCAAGAACTTCCAGACCACGCAGGGTCCGGTCGCCTTTGCCATGTACGGCCATCTGGACCTGGACGTGACCGGTCGCGGTGCCGCCGAGCGCCCCGAATGCGCGTTTGGCGAGGCCGAGGCCCAGAGCCTGGCGAGCGCCTCGGCCAACGCCGAGGGCCTGTCCACGTCCATGACGTCGACCATGCGCGAGGGTAACCAGCGCGCCGGCCACCTGGCCAGCTACGATGCGTCCAACCTACAGATGCCCGAGCGCCGCGAGGACGGTTCCTACACGGTGCCCATCCGCATCCTGCGCATCCACATGGAGGAGGACGCCGCCAAGATGGTGCACGTGGGCGGTGCCGAGGGCCGCATTACCGCCGCAGCCGAGTCGCTCGTCGACTACAACCGCTGCGGCACGCCTTTGATTGAGCTCGTCACCGAGCCCGACCTGCGCACGCCCGAGGAGGCCCGTCTGTTCATGGAGAAGCTCCGTCGCATCTTTGTGACGCTGGGCATTTCCGACTGCTCCATGGAGAAGGGCTCCATGCGCTGCGACGGCAACGTGTCGCTGCGCCGCCGCGGCGAGACCAAGCTGGGCACCAAGACCGAGCTCAAGAACCTCAACTCGTTCAAGAGCCTGCACGACGGCCTTGCCTACGAGATTTGCCGCCAGGCCGAGGTGCTCGAGGAGGGCGGCATTATCTATCAGGAGACCCGCCACTGGGAGCCCAGCCGCAAGCGCACCGTGGTCATGCGCGTGAAGGAGACGGCTGACGACTATCGCCTGTTCCCCGATCCCGACCTGGCGCCGTTCGACCTGGACGACGAGTTCATCGATCGCTGCCGTGGCGAGATTCCCGAGCTGCCCGATGCCAAGCGTGCCCGTTTTGAGGCGGACTTTGGCATTAAGACGGCTGACGCCGAGCAGATCGCCGGCGACCCCGAGTTTGCCGAGTTCTTTGAGGCCGCTGCTGCCGGTATGGCCGGCAAGGAGGCCCAGACGGTTGCAAACCTGCTGGTCAACGAGATGATTGCCTACCTAAAGGGCACGGGCGTGTCGCTCGCCGAGTCCGGCATCGCGCCGGCTCAGGTGGCCGCACTTGCCAAGCTGCTGGCGACCGATGCCATCAGCTCCAACCAGGCGCACGAGGTCTTTGAGGCCATGGCCCAGACCGGTGACGACCCCAACAAGATCGTCGACGAGCGCGGCATGCGTCAGGTGAGCGATGCCGGCGCGCTGCAGCCGATCGTGGACGAGGTACTGGCAAACTGCGCCGAGCAGGCGCAGCAGTATCGTGACGGTAACCAGAAGGTCATCGGCTTTTTGGTGGGCCAGTGCATGAAGGCGAGCCGCGGCAAGGGCAATCCGAAGCTCTTCAACGAGTTGCTGAGAACGTCGCTCTCGTAAACGGGAACC
>DBFSAO010000076.1:0-12566 GCA_048500675.1 Collinsella sp. | reverse complement strand
CAAGGAGAACATGTATCACGCCATGGGCGTCTATACCGCGACGTATGGCCTGCTCTCGGGTGTGCTCTATGTGATCGTGGTGCTGCTGGGCGGCTGGCTGGTCGCCCAGGGACAGCTGCAGGCGGTCGATATGGCGACCTTTGCACTCTATATTTCGCTGTTCTGCACGCCGCTCGAGACGCTCGTCAATTCGGCCGAAACGTATCAGAAGGCTATCGCCGGCTTTAAACGTATGGACGAGGTGCTCTCGACCGCGCCGGATATCCAGGACAAGCCGGGCGCTACGGATCTGCAGGTGACTGCCGGCGCCGTGGAGTATCACGACGTGTGCTTTAACTACGAGGATGTCGAGCTGGGCGAGGGCTATGCCGACGAGCGTCCCGTTATCGACCATATGAATCTGTCCATCAAGCCCGGGCAGACCATCGCTTTGGTTGGCCCTTCGGGCGGCGGCAAGTCCACGACCTGTTCGCTGCTGCCGCGCTTTTATGACGTGGCTGCCGGCTCCATTAGCATCGACGGCCAGGATGTGCGCGATGTGACGCAGCAGAGCCTGCGTCGTGCCATCGGCCTGGTGCAGCAGGATGTCTATCTGTTTGACGGTACGATTGGCGAGAACATCGCCTACGGCAAGCCGAGCGCTACGGCAGAAGAGATCGCCGAGGCGGCCCGCCGCGCCAATATCGATACCTTTATCGAATCGCTTCCGCAGGGCTACGACACCGTGGTAGGCGAGCGCGGCAGCCGTCTTTCGGGCGGCCAAAAGCAGCGCGTTGCCATTGCGCGTGTGTTTCTCAAGAACCCCAAGATCCTGATCTTGGACGAGGCGACGAGTGCTTTGGATAACGAGAGCGAGGAGGCGGTCCAGGAGTCGCTCGAAGAGCTGGCACGCGGCCGTACCACAATCATCATCGCCCACCGTCTTTCGACCATTAAGCATGCTGACGAGATTGCGACTGTTGAGCATGGTCGCGTTGTGGAACGTGGCACGCATGAACAGCTTCTCGCCCGTGGCGGCACCTATGCCCGTTACTATCGAATGCAGTTCGAAGGTGCGCGTGCGCACGAGCTCGACTGATTGATATGACAGGAAGTTTATGGCTGACAAGAACCCTTTGACTCCGGAAGAAGTGACGGAGTTATTCTCCGAAATCGATGCATCCGGTGTCTTGGATCCCACGCTTGCCAAAAAGCGAACTGAGCGCATGCGTGAGAAGGAGGCCGCGGCCAAGCGCGGTGACAAAGCGGCGCTAGCGCAGCTGCGCAGCGAGGACCGCGCGAGCCAGGCAAAACATATCGACCCGCTGTCCGAGGACGATCCTTCGGGCTCGCAGGTGAGCCATACCATTACGAAGACCGCGATGGCCGTGGTCATCGGTATTTTGGTGCTGATCGTGGGCATGCAGATCGGCTACGGCGTGATGCGCCGTCTGAATACCGCCAACCTGTCCGAGAGCGTTTCGGTTGATACCGTTTCGACGGCGCTGAAGGGCGGCCTTGAGTGGGGCAACGGCTTTACGCAGTTCCCGCTCGACTTTACCGTCGATGAAGCCGATGAACGCACGGGCACGGTCGAGGTGACGGTGTTGGACACGTCTTCTGCCAACGAGCTCGAGCTGTTGTCCAACGGGCAGATTCAGGCCGCGGCGCTTGCGACCAACGCGCTGCTCAACGATAAGATCGACCGCGTGGTGTATAACGTTCACGCCTATATCGACGAGGATAGCAACATTCAGCACGATTCCTTCTTTGGCATGTTCCCCGCGCGGGGCCACCAGAGCGCCATTTTGACGTTCGTGTGGACCAAGAGCTCATCCAACGCCACGAGTATCGACTGGAAGATGCGCATCGTGAGTATGGATGACACCATCGCCGAGCGCATTCAGAAGCAGGTGAACTCGGTGTCGTCGTTGATTGAGGATCCGGTGGTGAGCCAGACCAAGATTGACGAGGAAAAGACCGAGCGTGACCTGGAGCATCGTCTGCATGGCCGCGAGATTTTCCGCGGCGGCAAGCCCGATCGCACACCGTCCGAACTGCTGGAACAGGACAAGAAAAAGTAAGACGCCATCATCCCGCGTGAGCCACAAGCCCCGCGGGATGATTTTTTAATCCCCGTCCCAGAGAAATCATTATGCATAGAAAGTCATAATTATCATTTCGTAAACATTTCGATGAAATTAACGCCATGAGGCATGCTTGCGGTTACAATACCGCGAGGCCTAACTACACACCTTTAAGCCGGTCCTGTGAGACCGGGAAGGAGAATTATGGCGAACAACCATACCGCGGGCGCTGCCGCCCGCACCTTCGCGCCCAGCGAGCTTTGCCAGCGTATGCTGGCCAAAACCAGCAAGGGCACCTGCGGTCCCTGCATCCTGTATCTTGAGGATGGGACCATTTTTTATGGACGTGCATGCGGCGCCGAGGGCACCGCGACCGGCGAAGTCTGCTTCAACACCTCACTCGAGGGCTACTTTGAGGTCATGACCGACCCGAGTTATGCCGGCCAAATCGTAACCATGACCTATCCGCAGATCGGCAACTACGGTATCGACGAGACCGACGTCCAGTCGGCCTTCCCCGGCGACGCCGTGCGCCCTGCGAGCGCTCCGGCTATGCGCGGCATGATCGTTCGCGACATGTGCGCCACGCCTTCTAACTGGCGCTCGGCCGTCAGCGTGCCGGAGTATCTGCGCGCCCACGGCATCGTCGCTATCGAGGGCGTCGACACCCGCGCTCTGGTGCGCCATCTGCGCGACAATGGTTCCAAGATGGGCATTATCTCGACCGAGATCTTCGACGTCGACGAGCTTGCCGAGCGTCTGGCCGCAGCGCCCACGCTGGTAGGCGAGAACCTGGTCAAGACCGTAAGTTGCCCCGTACCTCACGAGTTTGTGGCCGCCGATCTGCCTGCCACGCATGGCTTTGCGCTTTCGGCTGCCGCTCCTGCCCGTCACAAAGTGGTCGCATACGACTGCGGTGTGAAGCGCGGCATTCTGGAGGGGCTGGTCCGCGCCGGCTGCGACCTTACCGTCGTGCCGTGGGACACGCCTGCCCAGCAGGTGCTCGACATGAATCCCGACGGCGTCTTTTTGTCCAATGGCCCCGGCGACCCCGACGCCGTGGTGGAGACCTACGAGCAGGTGCAGCAGCTGATCGGCAAGGTGCCGGTCTTTGGTATTTGTCTTGGTCACCAGATGATCAGCCTGGCCTGCGGCGCCCAGATGGAAAAGCTTAAGTTCGGTCACCGCGGTGGCAACCAGCCGGTTATGAACCTGGTAAGCCGCCGTGTGGAGATCACCGCGCAAAACCATGGCTTTGGCCTGCTGTTCCCCAGCTTGGGCAAGCTTGTCCCCGAGCTTTCCGGCGGCGAGACCGAGCATGCGGCCGATGGAGATCTGCGCGTCTGGGTGCGCCGCGGAATCGCGCCGGTCGTGATGAACGAGCGCTTTGGTCGCATTCGCCTGACACATGTGAACCTCAACGACGGCACCGCCGAGGGCATCCAGCTGCTCGACGCACCGTGCTTCTCGGTCCAGTACCACCCCGAGGCCTCGCCTGGCCCCACCGATGCCCACTATCTCTTTACCGCCTTTACGCGACTCATGGACGGCGAGGAGAACTACCTGGACATCGACACCGCGAAGGACCGCCTTGCCGGCTGGAACTTTGCTGAGTCCGAGACCGCTGAGACCGAGGAGAACTAACATGCCGAAACGTACTGACATCAAGCGTATCCTCGTCATTGGTTCGGGCCCCATCGTCATCGGCCAGGCCTGCGAGTTCGACTACTCCGGCGCCCAGGCCTGCAAGGTGCTCAAGGAGGATGGCTTTGAGGTCATCCTGGTCAACTCCAACCCGGCGACCATCATGACCGACCCGGGCTTGGCCGACCGCACCTATGTCGAGCCCATCACCGCCGAGTTTATCGAGCGCGTAATCAAGAAAGAGCACCCGGACGCGCTGCTGCCCACGCTGGGCGGCCAGACCGGTCTGAACGCCGCCGTCGAGCTGGCGAAAGACGGTACGCTCGACAAGTACGGCGTCGAGATGATCGGCTGCGACCTGGCCGCCATCGAGCGCGGCGAGGACCGCAAGCTCTTTAACGAGGCCATGGCCGAGATTGGCCTGGAGGTCGCGCGCTCGGGCTATGCCTACAGCGTGGCCGACGCCGAGGCCATCGCCGAGCGCGTGGGCTATCCCTGCGTGCTGCGTCCGAGCTTTACCCTCGGTGGCGCCGGCGGCGGCATCGCGCACACCCACGAGGAGCTCGTCTCCATCGTGAGCCAGGGCCTTGAACTCTCGCCTGCCCACGAGGTGCTGGTCGAGGAGTCCATCGAGGGTTGGAAAGAGTACGAGATGGAGGTCATGCGTGACCACGCCGGCAACGGCATCATCGTGTGCTCCATCGAGAACCTCGACCCCATGGGCGTGCATACCGGCGACTCCATCACCGTGGCGCCGGCGCAGACCCTCTCCGACCTTGAGTATCAGCGCATGCGTGTCGCCTCGCTCGCCATTTTGGAGAAGATCGGCGTCGAGACCGGCGGCTCCAACGTGCAGTTTGCCGTGAACCCCCAGACCGGCCGCTTGATCGTCATCGAGATGAACCCGCGCGTGAGCCGTTCGTCCGCGCTGGCCTCCAAGGCCACGGGTTTCCCCATCGCTAAGGCCGCCGCGCGCCTGGCTGTGGGCTACACGCTCGACGAGATCGTCAACGACATTACCAAGGCAACGCCTGCCTGCTTTGAGCCCACGATTGACTACTGCGTTGTCAAGGTGCCGCGCTTTGCCTTCGAGAAGTTCAAGGGTACCGACCCCACGCTCACCACGCGCATGAAGGCCGTGGGCGAGATTATGGCGATCGGCCGCACCTTTGAGGAGGCCTTTGGCAAGGCCATGCGCTCGCTGGAGGACGGCCACCAGGGTATCTGCGCCGGTGGCAAGGAGGGTGCCGATAAGCTGAGCGACGACGAGCTCGCTCAAGCCGTGGCCACGCCGACCGAGCACCGCATCTTCTTTGTGGTCGAGGCCCTGCGCCGTGGCTGGGACATCGCTCGCATCCATGCCACCTGCGGCATCGACCCGTGGTACCTCAACCGCATCAACGACATGGTGCAGGTCCAGGAGAGCATCCGCGGCCTGCGTGTGGAGGATATCGACGCCGACGCGATGCGCTTGCTCAAGCAGTACGGCACGAGCGACGCCGAGATCGCCGCGCTGACCGGCTCGGACGAGCGCTTTGTGCGCGCCTATCGCAAGGGCCTTGGCGTGGTTCCCAGCATGAAGACGGTCGATACCTGCGCTGCGGAGTTCTCGAGCGCCACGGAGTACCACTACAAGACGTACGAGAACATCTACCGCACGAGTCCGGATGCCAAGAAGTGCGTGGCTCCCGACGAGACCACGCCGGCGGACAAGCCCAAGGCGATGATCCTGGGCGCCGGCCCCAACCGTATCGGCCAGGGTATCGAGTTCGACTACTGCTGTGTGCATGCGAGCTATGCGCTGGCGGCCCGCGGCTTTGAGACCATCATGGTCAACTGCAATCCCGAGACCGTTTCGACCGACTACGACACGTCCGACCGCCTTTACTTTGAGCCGCTTACCTACGAGGACGTCATGGACGTTATCGATGTTGAGCGCCCCGACGGCGTCGTGGTGACGCTTGGCGGCCAGACCCCGCTTAAGCTGGCGCGCATGCTCGAGGAGAGTGGCGTCAACATCATGGGCACCAAGCCCGATGCCATCGACTTTGCCGAGGACCGCGAGCGCTTTGCCGCCCTGCTCGACAAGCTGGGCATCATGTACCCGCCGGCGGGTCAGGCCACCTCGTTTGAGGAGGCCGAGGCCGTTGCCGCACACATTGGCTACCCGCTGCTGGTACGTCCGAGCTACGTGCTGGGCGGCCGCGGCATGATGATCGCCTACGATGCCGAGCACCTGCGCGATTACATGGCCGAGGCTACGCGCATTAGCCCCGACTACCCGGTGTACCTGGACCGCTTCCTGGAGGGTGCGATCGAGTCCGATGTCGACGCCCTGTGCGATGGCGAAGAGGTCTATATCGGCGGTATCCTGGAGCATATCGAGGAGGCCGGTATCCACTCTGGCGACTCCGCGACCTGCATCCCGCCGTTCAGCTTTAGCGAGAGCCTGCAGGCAAAGCTTCGCGAGACCACGCGCCGCATCGCGATGGCGCTGGGCGTACGCGGCCTGGTCAACGTGCAGTACGCCATCAAGGGCGAGACCGTCTACGTGATCGAGGCCAACCCGCGTGCCAGCCGCACCGTGCCGTTTATCTCCAAGGCCACCGGTGTGCCGCTCGCCAAGTGTGCCGCACGTATCATGGCGGGCGATTCCATCGCCAGCCTGGGCCTGCCGAGCGACGAGCGTCAGCTCGATTGGTTCTGCATGAAGGAAGCCGTTATGCCCTGGGGTCGTTTCCCCGGCGCCGACGTTATCTTGGGGCCCGAGATGAAGTCGACGGGCGAGGTCATGGGTATCGCCAAGAGCTATCCCGAGGCATACGCCAAGACGCAGCTGGCGATCGACTACAAGCTGCCTGACCCGAGCGCCGGTAAGGTGTTCATCAGCGTGTGCGACCGCGACAAGCGTCATATCCTTTCGGTCGGCCGTATCCTGCGCTACCTAGGCTTTGACATCTGCTCCACTGAGGGCACGGCGCGCGTGCTGCGTGGAGGCAACGTGACGTGCGAGGTCGTGGAGAAGATCAGCGGCCCGCACGACGGCGAGCGTCCCAATATCGGCGATCTCATCGCCGATGGCAAGATTGCGGTAATCATCAACACACCGTACGGCCCGGGTTCGCGTGGCGACGGCTATCTGTTGCGTACCGAGGCGGTGCGCCGCGGCGTGACCTGCGTGACCGCGATGTCTGCCGCCAACACGTACGTGAGTGCCATCGAGGCCGTACGCGAGGACCAGCAGGGTCACGGCAGCGCCAACGACATGGGCATGGACGTCATCGCCCTGCAGGACCTGCCGCAGTACACGGTGTAGTTGACCTGGCCGGCCGGGGCGGGAGGGGCCGAGATTTCCCCCTTTCGCTCCGGCTGCAAGCAGAGTCGCTCAGGAGGAAACTCGGCCCCTCTCGCCCCGACGCACTGTGTCTAGACGGACTGCACCTCCTGTTTTTAGAGATAAATACCATTTAGCGGTGATATTCAACCGTTCAAGATATTATGTAATGGCATATTACGTCATATGACGTAATATGCCATTAGCAGTCAAGGATGATTGTCTGTGTTCAAGTCGAGAAAGGGGCAAAATGATTAAACTGTGTCGCGTCGATAGCCGGTTAGTGCATGGGCAGACCGTGTTCTCTTGGTATCCAACGCTTGAAGCAAACGCTATTCTTGTGGTTTCAGATGAGTACGCCGCAAGCAAAGAGCGAATTCAAGCGCTGCGAATTGCAAAACCCGCTGATGCCAAATTGGTTGTCAAAAGTGTAGAAGATTCCATCGTGGCCCTTAACGGAAGCGCGGTGGATAAATACGAGCTAATTGTTGTTGCGGGAAATGTACATGACGCCTGTGAAGTTGCGCGTGCGTGTCCAAAAATAACGTCTGTGAATTTAGGCGGCGCTCGACCGTTGGGGGATAGCGTAAAGGAGCTTGGCCCTGCTGTGCGCCTTTCCCAATCCGATATTAATGAAATTAAGAAAGCCATGGCTGATGGAATCGAGTTCGAGGTAAGGCAGGTTGCTAGCGAGAAAAAACGCATCGTAACAAGTTTTGATTTGTAGGAAGAGGGAGAAATATGCTGCTTCAGGCTTTTCTGGTTGGTCTTGCCGCTGCGATAGGTCAATCGGATTATTTACTCGGTACTGCGATGGTCGAGCGGCCGATTGTCCTCGGAGCGATCGTCGGTATTTTTTTGGGTGATATTCCGACTGGCGTTATTGTTGGTTTCCAGCTCGAACTCGCGTTCATGGGGGTCTGGCAGGTTGGTGCTGCCGTGCCGCCCAACGTAATTGTTGGTTCAGTTTTGGGAACAGCCTTTGCGATTACTATGGGTGCGGGTCCCGAGACCGCTCTGACTATTGCTATGCCCACTGCGGTGCTTGCCGGCATGTTTGACAGCCTTATGTATAGCGTTGTTACGCCTCCTATGGCTGTCTGGGCTGATCGTGGTGCCGAAAAAGACGACCCCAAAACGATTGCAGCCGCTATGTGGACCAATGGAATTCTCTACATCATTGCGCTTGGCTTGATTTGCGGCGTGGCTTTTTACGTTGGAAATGATGCTGTTCAGGCACTGATTGACGCCATTCCTGATTGGCTTACGAATGGGCTTACGATCGCAACGGGTATTCTGCCCGCGCTTGGATTTGCGCAGCTTATGTCAATCCTGTCCACCAAGGAGCTGAGCTTCCTATTCTTTGGAGGCTTCTTGCTGAGTGCCTATCTAAACATTCCGACGATCGGTATCGTGGCGTTTTCGCTGATCCTGATTGGGATTCTCAATATGGCTCACATTTTTATGCCTGCCAGTGCGGCGGTCGCTAAGGAGGTTGACGATGACAACGAATTCTAATGATGTTCTTGAGCTCTCGCCGGAGTCAAATAAATCGACCGATAAGAGAATAACCAAGAAAGACTTAAAGGCGTTATTTTGGCGCAGCTTTCCACTCAACATCATGTGGAGCTTTGACCGACAAATGAACGTTGGTTTCTGCTACGACATGATTCCGGTAATCAAGCGGTTATACGATAAGCCTGAAGACCGGATCGAGGCATATAAGCGTCATCTTGAGTTCTACAATATTCAAGTTACGTTTAATCCTCTGGTCGCCGGCATTGTGGCCTCCATGGAGGAGGAAAACGCCAACAATCAGGACTTTGACACCGCCTCAATTAACGCCATGAAAGCATCGCTTATGGCTCCGCTTTCCGGTATTGGAGATTCACTGATTGCCAGTACGCTTCGCATGATTGCGACGGGCGTTGTGACAGGACTTTGCCTTTCGGGCAGTCTGCTCGGCCCAATCCTGTTCCTGCTTCTTTATAATGTCCCAACGATCCTGATCCGCTGGTTTGGGCTTCAGTATGGTTATTCGCTTGGCAGTGGCATGATTTCGAAGCTGAACGATTCTGATGTAATGCACAAAGTTACGTCCGGCCTGGCGATTGTGGGACTAATGGTAGTTGGTGGAATGGTGGCGACCACCGTTGCAGTTACCACTCCGCTCGCTCTTAACTTCGGCGACACCGCGTTTAAGTTGCAGGAAACGCTCGATGGGATATTCCCGGCTCTTTTGCCGCTCTGCGCGTTCGGGATCATGTGTCTTTGCAATAAGAAACAGGTCAAAATTATTTGGCAGATTGTGGGCATTCTCGCTGCGGGTATTGTGCTCGGCGTCCTGGGGATTTTGGGCTAGAGAAGGCGTCCATCTTTTGAGATGCTGAACTCGAAGGACGATGCGTCTGCTCGCCAAACGGTTTTCGAATAGTGGAGCGGCATTTCATTGCAGGCATATGTGACGTGCTCGACAACGCTCACGGGGGCTCCAACGATATAACCGAGAAGGTTTGCTTCTTGGAGCCCCGCTATTCCTGCGGTGATTTTGAGTTTCTCAATACCGGTTGCGATGCTGTAATGGTTGGCGATCAGGTCGAAAAGACTGGCATTGTCTGTGAGAAGCTCCAGTAGTCCGGGTAGAGTGCCCTGCGTTGCATAAATGGTGTCGATGGCGCAGGGGGCATTTTCGATATAAACCAAGCGCGCAACTCGTTGCACTACGGTTCCGTTGTCAATTTTGAGCTCCCGTGCAATGTGGACATCAGCCTTGATCAAGCCTGTTTCCAAGATGGACTTGGTTGTTTTATCGCCGTATTGGGGGTCGGAGCTCAAATTGAAAATGGTGCTTGTTCCTCGTTTCAGGGTGAGCTTCGATGGGTTTACGAATGTCCCCTTGCCTCGCAGGCGGTAGAGCAAGTTTTGGTCAATGAGATTCTGTACGGCGCGTCTTACGGTGATCCTGCTTACTTTGTATTGCTTGCAAAGCTCGGTTTCGGTGGGAATCTGACTGCCGCCGGGGAGTTCGCCAGAAACTATTTTCTTGAGGATATCGTTTTCAACGGTCTGATAGAGAAGCTCTGGCTGAGTGAGCTCGTCTTTTGCTGCAGGCATGGTGGACCCCTTGGTCTTCAGTTTCTTTAGTACATAGATATACGACAACTGAGGACATCATAAGCCGTTATCTCAAAAGTTATGGAAATATCGATTTGGCGTTATCGCCGAGAGGGGATTTAAGATGGGCAGACAATACGACGAGGCGTTGATTGGCGCCATCTCCGGTCGCTCGTTTATAACCGAGAAGAGGGGACTCGAGGTTCAAATTCGTCCGGTTCCTGATGATGAAAGAGAGCATGTGCTTGACCCGCGAATTCTCGAGGTATCCCGCAAGAAGATGCGGAATGTTAGCATGTCTCCGAGCTGGACGAGCCTTATTGGAATGCGTCATCGCCCGGATAAGCCGACATACCGCCTACTCGATGGTGAGGTTCAGCGCGATGAGGTCCTCATGGAGGCAGCCGATCGCTATATAGATTTATTCGTCTGGACGCCACCAAATCATAAGGAGGCAAGTCCAGCGCTAGTTTACCTGCATGGCGGCGCGTTTATGGCGGGGAATGTTCTGCAATTTGAACATCAGCTCGAGTTCATCGCCGAAAAGTCTGGTGCAGTGGTGGTTTATCCGGAATACCGTTTGGCGCCGGAGACGGCATTTCCCGGGCAGATCGAGGATTGCGTTCTTGCTCTTGATTATGTGCGCGAGCATGCCGGGGATCTCGGAATCGATCCTCATAAAATAATGGTCGCCGGCGACTCTGCGGGAGGAAGCCTTACTAATGCGTGTGTTCAGCTCAGGGGTGCTGGAGCTGTAGCCCATGCCTTCGAAATCTATCCTGAAGTCGACCTTGCGGGCGAACAGGGCGAGGGATATGAGGATTTTCCTGCGATAGCCGATCAAGAGGACGTTGCGCGTTTTCGCATCGACCATCTTCGCGATTCGGACGGCCCGATGGTCGAACTTTGTGCACACGGAAAAATGTCTCCTCATGACCCGTTGATTTCTGCGCTAATGCTTGAGGACTGCACTGATTTCCCCCCGGTGACTATCGTGACATCCGAATACGATCCGCTTCGTATCCCCGATGAAAAATGGGCTACAAAATTACGGTCTTCAGGAATCGATGTCGAGGTCATCGAATATGCCGGATGTGACCATGGTTTCTTCGATCATTTTGGCGTGTACCCGCAATCGGAAGACGTGTGTTTGTTGATGGCTGAGAAGCTTAAAGAAATGGCTGTACAATAACGTCTCTCGGCGATAAGGGACTGAAGTCGCCTGTGTTTCTGCATTCGTGGTTCTCAGTCTGATTAAAAATGAGGCTTGCTCCTTGCCCGAGTGGGTGGGGAGCAGTTTGTTTTTTGTAGCGATACGAGGTGAGTGCCGCGCACTTTAGATCGCCATTTTGCTTCGCTGTATACCACTTGACGTAATAAAAGAGGCAAGGGCGGTGCGAGGGCCAACAGTCATTCTAAGCTCGGATTCGTATCCTAAAAGGTTGTTTCGGTTGCGTGGTACAATATAGCAAAAAAGAATGATAAAATGAATTCGAAAAAGAATTCATTTTTAGGAGGTATGTATGCCTGCTTTGCAGATGCTCGACAACCTTGTTCCAATTAGCGATTTCAGCCACGGTAAGGGCTCGGCTGCATTTTCGAAGGTTGGGGACGACAATCCAGTTGTGGTTCTCAAACACAACAAGCCAGCGTTTGTGATTGTGACACCCGATGAATATAGGGAAGCGAAGCAAGCGGAGGAGGACCTCGCCTTGTTAACGTTGGCACTTAAGAGAGTGGCTGTGGCACGTGACGATGCGCTTGTTTCCCTGTCTGATGTTATGGAAGAGCTGGGTGTGAGCCAGGACGAACTCGATCAGATGGATGAGGTCGAGTTTGAATGAGTGGGTACGAAGTCGCTTTCTACCCGGATGCTCTCAAGGATATTAAGCGTCTGGACGGCTCCCAACGAAAGATCGTCCTTAAGGCTATAGAAAAAATCAGAACGAACCCATTGCCGCAGAACGAAGGTGGATTCGGCAAGCCTCTTGGAAACAAGGCAGGTACGGATTTGACTGGCTTTATGAAAATCAAGCTCAGGGGAAGTGGCATTCGAATCGTGTACCGCCTCATCAGAATTAAAGAAAAGATGGCCATCGTAGTGGTAGGCGCTCGCGAAGACATGGAAGTCTACCGAACTGCTCAGAGACGAGAACTCGATTTCGAGAAATGGGCGGAAGAGAATATCTAGCTTTAACGATGAACGACGAGTGAGCGTTGGTGGGGCCCTGACGAATTAGATTCGTCAGGGTTTTTCGCTGAACCAATTGCCTTCAGTCTCCGTTGACCTTTCCTTCCAATTCATCAGCCAACGTACGTCATGGCAATTCCCGGTAGGTCGCAGGGCGCTTCGCGGGCGGGCCAGGCTTTATCTGAACGACTTTGCGAAGCAACCGGAGTGAAGATAA
>DBFSAO010000075.1:0-7863 GCA_048500675.1 Collinsella sp. | reverse complement strand
CTTAAAACAAAAAAGGTCAGGCACTAGGTGCCTGACCTGCAAACTTCTGGTCGGGACGACTGGATTCGAACCAGCGACCCCTTGACCCCCAGTCAAGTGCGCTACCAAGCTGCGCCACGTCCCGAAGCTTTTGTTTGTTGCGCTGCTCTCGCTCGCAACAGGGAGTATATTAACCCGAAACTTTGTCCTTGTGCAAGAACTTTTTTACAAATTTTGAAGCAAGTCCAAAATTGTATCTGCGAGCTGGGGTTTTGTTAGCACGGGAAGTTCTTGCGTACCCGCTGTGCTCACGATCCAAGCCTTGTTGGTATCGGTTCCAAAGCCCGAATCGGTGCGCGAGACATCGTTGGCGATAATGGCATCGCAACCCTTGCGGGCCAATTTGCGCTCGGCGTACTCGACAACGTTCTCGGTCTCGGCCGCAAAGCCGATCACGCACCGTTCTCCCTTTTGGCGCGAGAGCTCGGCCAAGATATCGACCGTCTCGACCAGTTCGATGCGATCCAGGCGCTCGTTGGCCTTTTTGAGCTTATGATCGGCAGGGGCTGCGGGGGTGTAGTCGGCGACGGCAGCCGCGCAAATGGCCGCATCGGCCGTCTGAAAGGCGCCCAGAGCCGCCTGCAGCATCTCTGCTGCGGTCTGCACGCGCACGCACTCCACGCCGCGGGGGACATCGATCGATGTCGGTCCTAGCACAAGCGTGACCGCAGCACCGCGGCGAGCGGCCTCCCCCGCCAGGGCGATGCCCATCTTGCCCGACGACCGGTTGCCGATGAAGCGCACAGGGTCGATCGGCTCGTGCGTGGGGCCGGCGGTAATCACGATGCGCTTGCCCGCAAGGTCCTGGGGCACGGGGTTCAGCACCTCGCATACGGCCTCGACGATGTCCTCGGGCTCGCTCATGCGTCCCGTGTCCACGTCGCCGCAGGCAAGGTAGCCGCTGCCGGGTCCTACCATATGGACGCCACGGTCACGCAGCATGGCCATGTTGGCCTGTGTCGCCGGCGCCTTCCACATGCCGTTGTTCATAGCGGGTGCGATCACGATGGGTCGCGGCGTGGCAAGCAGCGTGGTGGAGATGAGGTCATCGGCGATACCGTTTGCCATCTTGGCGATGATATTGGCCGTCGCGGGCGCCACGACCACCAGATCGGGCTCCTGCGCCAGCGAAATATGGTGGATGGGGTCGGAGGGGTCGTCGAACAGGCCTACGGCGACCGGTTCGTTGGTGAGCGCACGGAAGGTAAGTGGTCCCACAAACTCGGTGGCATGCTCGCTCATAACGACCTTGACGCGCGCGCCGCGCTTTTGCAGCAGGCGCACGATATTGCACGACTTATAGGCGGCGATCCCGCCGGTAATGCCCAGCAGGATCGTTTTTCCCTCAAGTTGCATTGAATTGTTGGATGCCGCCGTCATCATTTAGGCTTCCTTGCTGGGAAGCACCAGCAGACGGTGGCAATACGGGCAGTGCGCGATCTCGCTACCGTCGTGGTTGAGGTCGCTCATGGACGATGCCTGCAGTGCGGTGTGGCAGATGGTGGGAATGTTGCCCTTGATGGTCTCGACGGCCAGGCCGCGGAACTGCTTGAGCAGGCGCTCGTAGTCGGTGAGCACGTCGGTCGGCAGCGTGGCAGCCAGCGCAGTGCGCTCCTTGGTGGCGGCGTCAATCTGTGCCTGGAGGTCGGCGGCCTTGGCACGGGCGGCCTTGGTGTCGGCCTTCACGCCATCCTCGAACTTGGCGATGATGGCCTGCGCGCGAGCCTCGCGGTCGAGCGCCTCCTTATGGGCGATGACGACGTCCTTGCGGGTATGCTCGATCTTGTCCAGACGCTTGGCCAGGGTGGCGAGCTCGTTCTCCAGGTCCTGAACCTCGCGGTAGTCAGATCCGTCAACGTGACGCTTCTTGGCGGCCTCGATGGCGTTATTGGTCTGGATTTCGGTGGTGTTGAGATCGTCGAGCTCAATATCCAGGTCCTTGCGCTGGGCGTAGAGCTTGGTCATCTCGGCCTTGAGCTTCACATAGGTCTTGCGCTTGGAAGCGAGCTCCTTGAGCTCCGGCATATTGGCAAGTTCGCTCTTGTTGCGGGCGAGCTCCAAATCAATCTGTTGCAGCTTGAGTAGCGTAGCGCCGGCGCTCATAAGTTCTCTCCTTTTGTCACAGTCCACCATTGGCAAGGGTTCAGTATTTTAATCGCATGACGGGGGTCTACCCCGGCGTCAACCGCAGAGTTCATCAAGATATCAACGAACGGCTCCTCGGAGCGGTCGTGACCGAGCAAGATCACCGGCAGCCCGCGCAAGGCAAGGTCTTGCGCCACGTGGTAGCCCGCCTCGCCCGTCACGATGACATCCGCACCCGCGGCGATGGCGAGCTCTCCAAAGTCGCCCAGGGAGCCGCCCAGAATGGCGACGGTGCGGCACGGGTGATCGGCTTCACCCCATACACGTGGATCACTTCCGAAGGCCGTGGCGGCGCGTGCGGCAAGGTTGCGCAGGCTGCAGGGGTCGTGGAGGGTCGCGAGTGCGCCCGGACCGCAGGCCTCGGGGTCGTCCACGTGCTCCAACGAGCTTGCGGGCGCGGCGTCCAACAGCCTACTTAGGCAGATACGTGCTTCGTGCGAGCGGTCCAGGTTGGTGTGGAGTGAGATGATGCTCACCCCGCAGCGGGCAGCCTCGTAGAGCGCCGCACTGCACTGGGGACGCGTCGCGCTGGGCGGGCAAAATGCCTCGGGTGCTTTGATGTAGACGGGATGATGCGTGAGCAACACGTTGGCTCCGGCTTCCAAGGCGCGCTGCACGTTGTCCCTGGTGGCGTCGAGCGCACAGGCAACGCCGCGGATCTCGTCGTCAGGGTCGCCAACGGATAAGCCTACGTGGTCCCAGAGTTCGGCGTCCGTCTTAGGATAGCGTGCGAGTAGGGCACGCTCGAGTTCGGCGACGATCATGCGGCGCCTACGATCGAGAGGAGCGTCTGGGCAAAATCGTCCAGATCGGCAGGGTTCACGCGGTCATCAAACGAGATGCGCAGCGACCCCAATGCCTGCTCGCGACCAATGCCCATGGCGCTGAGCACGTGGCTCGGGTCCATGCTGCCGCTCGAGCAAGCCGATCCAGCCGACACCTCAAAACCGGCGGCATCGAGCTTGATGATGAGCTCTTCGGAGTCCATGCCGTCGACGTAGATTGAAACCATACCCGGCAGACGGTCGGCCTGCGTGTAGTCACCCATGGTGGCGTGAATGCGCGGATGGGCCGTAAGCGTGGCGTAGAGCTTGTCGGAAAGGGCTTGTAGCTTCTCGCGCTCCTCGGCCACATGGGGCGTCAGCGTGCAGGCGGCAGCGGCAAAGGCGAGCTGCGTGCGCAGGTCCTGAGTACCGGCGCGACGGCCGGCTTCCTGTCCACCACCAAAGATGCGCGGGCGCAACGGCGTGCGGTTCTTAAGGTAGAGCGCGCCGGATGCCACAGGGCCGCCGATCTTGTGCGCGGCAACGGTCATAGCATCGACGCCCAGCTCGGTGACATCGAGCGGAATATGCAAGTAGCCCTGGATGGCATCGGTATGGAACAGGGCGCCCACGGTATGCGCAGCCGCGGCAAGCTGGCGGATAGGCTGTACCACGCCGGTCTCGTTGTTGGCGGCCATGATGCTCACGAGCGCGACGTCGTCGCCGAGCAAGTCGCTCAGCGCGGCAGGCTCGATGTAGCCCGCACGACAGGGCTGCACCAGATCGACGGTATAGCCGGCGGCACGCAGCAGCGGCAGGTTGTCCAGAATCGAATCGTGCTCGATGGCAGATACGATCACGCGGTTGCGCTTGCGGTCGCGCTGGCGAGCGCCCTCGGCAAGTCCGAGGAGCGCCAGCTGGTTTGCCTCGGTGCCGCCATTGGTCAAGATAATCTCGGACGGGCGGACGCGCGCGCCAAAGCTGCGGGCGATCTCGCGACGCGCCACTTCCAGGCGCGCAGCGGCCTTGCGGCCGAGCGAATGCAGCGAGTTGGGGTTGACGCCGGCAAGCTCGCTGTCGTCGTACTCGCGCTGCGCAAGGAGCGCCTCGGCGCGCATGGGCGTCGAGGCGGCATAGTCAAGATTCACGGGTATGCGGTTTTGACCTGCGGTCATAAGGGTTTATGCCTCCTGTGCGGCCTCATTGCCCAGCTTCTGCAGCAGCGCAACCTCGGCGGCGGGATCTTCGGACTTAAATACGGCGGAGCCGGCTACGAGCACGTTGGCGCCAGCCTTGACGACCTCGGCAATGTTCTTGGAAGAAATGCCGCCGTCGACCTCGATCATGGGCGACACGCCGTGGCGCTCGCACATGGCCTTGAGCTCGTGGAGTTTGGCGATGGTACCGGGGATAAAGCTCTGGCCGCCAAAGCCGGGGTTCACGCTCATGAGCAGCACCATGTCGACAACGTCGATGATGCTCTCGAGAACGCAGACGGGCGTTGCGGGGTTGAGCACCACGCCGGACTTGACGCCGCGCTGCTGCAGATGGGTGAGCGTGCGGTGCAAGTGCGTGGAAGCCTCGTAGTGTACGGTGATCATATCGGCACCGGCGTCGGCGTACCAATCGACGGTCTCGTCGGGGTTCGACACCATGAGGTGCGCGTCGACCGGCACGTCGGTGGAGCGCTTGACGGCCTTGAGGATGTCAACGCCAAAGGTGAGGTTGCCGGTAAAGTGACCGTCCATGACGTCGAAGTGCACAAAGTCGGCGCCGGCGATCTTGTCGAGGTCGCCTTTGAGGTTAGTCATATCGGCCGAAAGAATCGAAGGAGCGATTTTGATGGAACCCATGGTAGTAGCCTTTCTGTGCTAGTCAGTGAGTCCGTAGAACTCTTGAGAGGGGACGCGGTCGGTAAGAATCTCGAGCGCCCTATCCAAAGTAACACCGTTGTAGAGCGTTTGCTCCACGGCAAAGGTGAGCGGAATGTCTACGCCCAGTGAACGGGCGAGCTCGCTGACGCTGCGGGCCGCGACGGCGCCCTCGACCACCATGTGCGTGCGTGCCTGGTACTCGTCGAGCGACACGCCGTGGGCAAACTCGTAGCCAAAGGTGCGGTTGCGCGAATGCTCCGAGGTGCAGGTGGCGATGAGGTCGCCCATGCCGGCAAGTCCCATGCACGTTATGGCCTGCCCGCCACGGGCGTGCACGAGGCGGCTGATCTCTGCCAGGCCGCGCGTCATGATAAGGGCGAGCGTATTGTCGCCCGCACCGGTACCGGCGGAGATGCCACACACGATGGCGATGACGTTTTTCATAGCGCCGCAAACCTCGACGCCGGTCATGTCCTGCGACAGATAAATGCGGAAGGCCGTGGATAGGAGCAGGTCCTTAAAGGTCTCCCCTATCTGAGGGTCTTCGCTGGCGATGACGGCGGCAGAAAGTCCGCCGCGGCAGATCTCCTCGGCATGGTTGGGGCCGGAGAGCGCCGCCACGCGCGCTTCGTTGCCGATCTCGCTGGCGATGACCTCGCTCATGAGCAGTCCAGATTCGGGCTCAATGCCCTTGGTGAGGCAGAGTACCGGGGTGTCGGCGGCGATGAAGGGGGCCGCCTGATGGCATACACTGCGCAGGTGCGTGGAGGGCACGGCAAAGATGATGGCATCGGCGCCCTCGAGTGCCTGCGACAGGTCCGTGGTGGCGACGACGTTGCCGGGCAGCTCGTAGTCCATCAGATACCGGGGATTGCGGTGCTCGCCATTGATGCCGGCGGCCGTCTGCTCGCTATGGGCCCACATGATCACGCGCTCGGCTCGCGCGGCGGCAAGGCCGGCGACTGCGGTTCCCCAGGAGCCGGAGCCAATCAGCGCAACATTCATGACTCTCTCCTACTTATCGTCGGGCTCGGTGACGCGCTTGGTAAATGAGAGCTTGGACTCCTTGCCCGTCATGAGCTTTTTGATGTTCGCGCGATGGGCCCACACCACGGTGATGCCGATCATCGCCATGCAAAACTTTAGTCCCAGGCTGCTATACGGAAAGACCGCACAAGCGGCGATGGGAAGACCGATGGCCGCGGCAAGCGAGCCCACGGACACAAACTTGGTGATGGCGACGGCCACGATAAACATGCCCAGCAGCGAAAGCCCGATGGGCCAGTACCAGGCGAGGATGACGCCCAGACCGACCGCGATACCCTTGCCGCCGTGGAAGTTGAGGTAGGGCGAGAAGATGTGGCCCCACACCGCTGCCAGGCAAATGACGCCGAGCATCCAGTCGCCGGGGGCTCCGGGCGCCATGATGCTCGGCGGAAAGCCATAGCCCACGTTCGCGATGAGCGGACGGGCGATAAGAACGCAGATGGCGCCCTTAAGGCAGTCGAGCAGCAGCGTGAGCGCGGCCACCTTGGGGCCGGCTACGCGCAGGGCGTTGGTGGTGCCGATGTTGCCGGAGCCCGCCTTGCGAATGTCGGTGTGGTTAAACACGCGGCCCAGGATCAGGCCAAACGGAATCGCTCCGATAAAGAACGAGACCACGGCGCAGATGGCGGTCAGCAGAATCGGATTATGCATCCTTTTGCTCCTTCTTCCTAAAGAAGAGTCGAATGGGCGTGCCGGAAAAATCGAAGGTCGAGCGCATGCGGTTCTCCACGTAACGCTGGTAGGTGTCGTTGACCAGGTCGCTGTGGTTGACGAAGAACGTAAACGTCGGCGGGTTGACGCCCGTCTGGGTCACGTAGTGCATGCGCAGGCGGCGCTTGCCGTCCACCACGGTGTGGCCAAACTCGCGCAGGTCGGTGAGGAACGTGTTGAGGCGCGAGGTGCTGATCTTTTGTGAGCGCGTCTTCTCGGCAGCATCGACCATCGCCCAAATCTTCTCGACGCTGCGGCCGGTCAGGGCCGAGATGCGCAGGTACTGGGCCCAGGGAGCCATGACGCCCAGACGGCGGTCGACGGTCTCCATGCAGGCCTCGCGCTTGCGGTCGTCGTCGAGAAGGTCCCACTTGTTGAGCAGCACCACGATGGCGCAGCCGCGCTCGATGGCCAAGCCCATGACCTTCTGGTCCTGCTCGGTGACGCCCACGGAGGCGTCGACGACGAGCAGCGCCACGTCGGCGCGGTCGATGGCGCGCAGGCCGCGGACCATGGAGTAGTACTCGATGTTCTCGTACACGGTGCTCTTCTTGCGAATGCCCGCGGTGTCGACCATGCGGTAGTGCTTGCCGTTGCGCTCGACGACGGTGTCGATGGCATCGCGCGTGGTGCCGGCGATGTTGGACACGATGGAGCGGTCGGCGCCCAGGATGCGGTTGAACAGCGAGGACTTACCGGCGTTGGGGCGGCCGATGATGGCCACGTTGAGCGCGTCGGGGAACGCGTCGGCGACCTCGTCCTCCTCCTCGGGCAACAGGGCTACGATGTCGTCGAGCAGGTCGCCCGTGCCGTGGCCGTGCAGGGCCGAGAGCGGCGTGGGCTCACCGATGCCGAGCGAATAGAACTCCCAGATGTTGTCATTCTCTCGATCGGGGTTGTCGAGCTTGTTCACCAGCAAAAAGACCGGCTTGTCGCAGCGCTTGAGCATGCGGGCGACCGACTCGTCCTCCTCGGTGACGCCGGTGCGGCCATCGACCACAAACAGGATGACGGCGGCTTCCTCGGCGGCGGCAAGGGCTTGGTCGCGGATGGACGTGGCAAATACGTCGTCGCTCTTGAGTGGCTCGATGCCGCCCGTGTCGACGATGGTGAACTCACGGCCGTTCCAGTCGGCCGTGTGATACGAGCGGTCGCGCGTGACGCCGCGGGACTCGTGGACGATGGCGTCCGAGGTCTGGGCCAGGCGGTTAACGAGCGTGGACTTGCCCACGTTGGGGCGTCCGACGACGGCGACGATAGGTTTCATCTGCTCTCCTTTAATG
>DBFSAO010000074.1:0-20672 GCA_048500675.1 Collinsella sp. | reverse complement strand
TCGTGCGGCGGGGGCTTCTTGCGTCCTGCGGAATGCGGCGGAAAGTTAACTTGTGCCGTGACCAGCGGGAATCCGAGTGCGTTCGTGCAAGCAACCCAACATATATATCTGAATTTGGATGGGAGAGGCTTGTTGCTGTTGGGAGCGTTGAAATGCGAGTGACGCTTTGGGATGCGTGGCGCCTTGGGGTGGGGCGGTGCTTTGGGATGAGAGGCTTACTTACTTAGTTGAAGAGGGGTTTTATGGCTGATAGGTAGTCTTTGGCTACGTCCTCTTTTGGGGCTTGGAAGTTGTGCCAGGCCCACCATTGGACCATTCCTACGAAGCTTGAGGCTATGTGGTGTAGTAGGAAGCTTCGGTCCATAGTGGCGGCGGGGCCGTTTGGGTCGGTAGGGACGGTTTCGGCTGCTCGTGACATGATGGTTTTGCGTAAGCAGTCGGCGAAGACGCGTGAGCCGGCGCCGGCTACCAGTGCCCGTACACCCTGACGGCGTTCCCAGAGGTTGTTGAGGATATGCTCGACTTGTACGAGCGGATCATCGAGCGGTGTGCCATCGTCGTCGAGGGCGTGGGTGCAGATGTCGCTCACGAGTTCGGACAGTAGGTCATCTTTGCTCTTGAAGAGGCCGTAGAACGTGGCCCGACCCACATGGGCGCGAGCGATGATGTCGCCGACGGTGATCTTGCCGTAGTCCTCCTCGCGCAGGAGCTCGGAAAACGCCGCGACGATGGCGGCGCGGCTTTTTGCCTTGCGGGCATCCATGGCTATGCATCCACGTGAACGAGCAGGCAGCGGAGCGTGCCGGAGCAGCCCTCGTAAGGGCGCTTGCCGGCGCCGTAGCCGACGGCCTCGATGCGGTAACGGACCGGAAGGTGCTCGGACGTGCGTAGCGCGGCGACGATGGCGGCACCCGTGGGCGTCACGAGCTCGCCGGCGACCGGTGCCGGCGTGAGAGCAATATTGCCCGCCTGGCACAGGTTGACGACAGCGGGGACGGGAATGGGCATGAGACCGTGGGCACAGCGGATGGTACCGTGACCCTCGGAGAGCGACTCGACCACGATGTCCTCAATACCCAGGTCATCGAGGCAGATGGCGACAGAGCAGACGTCGACGATGGAGTCGACGGCGCCCACCTCGTGGAACATGACGGTCTCGGGCGTCTTGCCGTGAGCCTTGGCCTCGGCGGCGGCGAGCGCGGTAAAGATGGCGATCGCGCGACGCTTGGCGCCATCGCTTAGCTGCGAGCCATCGATGATGGCGGTGACGTCCGCCAAAGAACGGTGGTGATGGCCGTGGGCGTGATGGTGACCCTCGTGGCCATGACCGTGGGCCTCATGGTCATGCTCGTGGCAGTGCTCGTGTTCATGCTCGCCATGATCATGATGGTGGTGCTCATGCTCGTGCGTGTGCTCGGCAGGCGCTTCGTTGCCGTAGAGCCAGGCCATGTCGTGGTCGTGGTTCTCGAGCTCCTCTGCCAGCTGAACGTCAAAGTCGCAGGCGTCGATGCCATGCTTGTTTGCGCGTGTAACGGCAATCTCAAAGCCGTCGACCGGCAGCGTGGCGAGCTGCTCGCGCAGATGCTTCTCGCTGGCGCCCAGGTCGAGCAGGGCCGCGACGGTCATATCGCCGCTGATGCCCGAGGTGCCGTCGATGATAAGCGTGTGGTGATGGTTGGACATGAAATGCTCCTTAGCGGGCGCAGGACGTGCCGGCGCTCAGATGATTGATAAGACTTGCCTGGTAGGCGGCACCAAAGCCATTGTCGATATTGACGACCGAAACGCCGCTGGCGCAGGAGTTGAGCATGGCGAGCAGCGCGGCTACGCCGCCAAAGTTCGCGCCATAGCCCACGCTGGTGGGGACGGCGATGACCGGACAGCTCACAAGGCCTCCGATGACGCTCGCCAGGGCGCCTTCCATGCCGGCGATGGCGATGACCACCTGCGCCTGGGCAAGTTCCTCAGCATGAGCGAGCAGGCGGTGCAGGCCGGCGACACCCACGTCGTAGAGGCGATCGACCTCGTTGCCGTAGAACTCGGCCGTCAACGCGGCTTCCTCGGCAACGGGCAGGTCGCTCGTGCCGGCGCAGGCGACGACGATGCGTCCGTTGCCGTTGGGGGAGGGCTTGCCACCCACCAGGGCGAGCCGGGCGTCCGGGACATATCCCAGGTCGATGCCGTTGCCGAGGAGCTCCGAGGTGCAGGCTGCCTTTTCGTCGTCCAGGCGCGTGACCAGGATGCGCTCCTGGCCGGCATCGAGTAATGCTTTGATAATGGCGGCAATTTGCTCGGCGGTTTTACCGGCACCGTAGACAACTTCGCCGGCTCCCTGGCGCACCCCGCGCGAAAGGTCGAGCTGCGCAAAGCCCAAATCGGCGGTCGGAGCCGTCTGGATGCGCGTGAGGGCGTCGGCAGGGGTGACTGCTCCGCCGGCAACATCGCTCAGCAATTGCTCAAGATCTCGCTTATCCATATATGTTCCCTTCGACGGCGCAAAGTCTAGCACTCAAAGGGTATGTTTCCGAACACTAAGACAAAATTGTTCGGAAACTATAGGACAGACTGATTCAATTGTTAGACGGATCGGCTAATCGCGCAGGATGATGTCCATGGCGAGCATCAGGTTGCGCTCGTCGATGGCAAACGGGGCCGCCTCGCGCGTCTTGGGCTTGGCGCAAAACGCGATGCCCGTGCCCGCGGCCTGAATCATGGGGATGTCGTTTGCCCCGTCGCCAATAGCGACCGTGTGGGCCATGTCGACGCCGCACTCAACTGCCCAATCTAGCAGCTGGATGAGCTTGGACTCCTTGGTCACGATGTCTGCCGCCAGCTTGCCGGTGAGCTTGCCCTCCACGACTTCCAGGCGGTTGGCCAGGCAAAAGTCGATACCCGCGGCAGCCACGATCTTGTCGGCGACCTCGTGAAAGCCGCCGCTTACCACGCCGACCTTCCATCCCTTGCTGTGCGCCGAGCGCACAAGCTCCAGCGCGCCGGGGGTAAACGTCACGCGCTCAAAGGTGCGCTCGAACACGCTCTCGTCCAGGCCGGCAAGCAGCCCCACGCGCTCCTCGAGCGCCTGCTTAAAGTCAAGCTCGCCGCGCATGGCGCGCTCGGTGATCTGTGCCACTTGCTCGCCTACGCCGGCCTCCTCGCCCAACAGGTCGATGACCTCCTGGTTGATGAGCGTGGAGTCGATATCCATAACGATGAGGCGTGCGGTCATGACGGGCCTTTCCGAGTGCAGTTGTATTGGGGCACATTGTCGCATGCGGGGCGCCTTGACAACGGCCGCGGCGCGTCAATTGTTTCGTCTCCGTCAAGTCTTTGGGCAGGAGCTACTTTTCCGCGGCACATCGACACAGGTGCGATAAGATAGAACGCCATGTCTGGCTGCGCGGTTTACGCAGGCCGGGCAAATCTGTACGACGCCGCCCGGAACGACACGGGGCGGCACAGATCCATAAAGGAGGATCACTGGTATGAGCCAGACCCGTCCCATTGACGAGCATTCCATGCACACCCGTACCTGCGGCGAGCTTCGCCGCGAGAACGTGGGCGAAGAGGTCACCCTCACCGGTTGGGTGAGCCGTCGCCGCGACCACGGCGGCCTTATTTTCTGCGACCTTCGCGATCGCGAGGGCATCACGCAGCTCACCTTCGACCCTGAGCACTCCGACGGCGATGCCTTTAAGATCGCCGAGACCATGCGTCCCGAGTGGCCCATCAAGATCCACGGCGTTGTGCGTTCCCGTGGCGAGGAGACCACCAACGCCAAGCTCGCGACCGGCGAGATCGAGGTCCTCACCGACCATGCAGAGGTGCTCAACACGTCCGTCACCCCGCCGTTCCAGATCGAGGACGGCATCGAGACCAGCGAGGACACCCGTCTGCGCTATCGCTATCTGGACCTTCGTCGTCCCGAGATGATGGCCAACCTCAAGCTGCGCTCCGACTTTACCTTTGCCATTCGCGAGGCGCTGCACAACCGTGAGTTCATGGAGGTCGAGACGCCCTCCCTGTTCAAGTCCACGCCCGAGGGCGCCCGCGACTTCATCGTTCCCAGCCGTATTCAGCCGGGCAACTTCTACGCCCTGCCGCAGTCCCCGCAGCTCCTGAAGCAGCTGCTTATGGTCGGTGGCGTCGAGCGCTACTACCAGGTTGCCAAGTGCTTCCGCGACGAGGACTTGCGTGCCGACCGTCAGCCCGAGTTCACCCAGGTCGATATTGAGATGTCCTTCGTGGACCAGAATGACGTCATGAGCGCGCTCGAAGAGGTCCTGGCCGATGCCTTCGGCCGCATGGGTGTCGAGATGCCCACGCCGCTGCGTCGCATGAACTACTGGGAGGCCATGGACACCTATGGCTCCGACAAGCCCGATACCCGCTATGGCATGCACTTGGTCGACCTGACCGACATCTTCGCCAACTCCAAGTTCAAGGTCTTTGCGACTGCCGCAAACGAGGAGGGCTCTGTCGTCAAGGCTATCAACGCCAAGGGCGCCGGTGCCTGGGCACGTGCCAAGATCGATAAGCTCGCCGGCGTGGCCTCCACGTTTGGCGCCAAGGGCTTGGCCTGGATCGCCTTCCGCGAGGACGGCTCCATCAACAGCCCCATCGTCAAGTTCTTCTCGGACGAGGAGATGGCCGCTCTGCGCGAGCGCATGGACGTCGAGCCCGGCGACCTTGTGATGTTCGCCGCCGGCCCGCGCCTGCTCTCCGACGAGATCCTGGGCGGCATGCGTTCCCACATGGCCAACGCGCTCGAGATCAAGCGCGAGGGCCACGACTTCCTGTGGGTCGTCAACTTCCCGCTGTTCCACTGGGATGAGGACCGCAAGGCCTACGCTGCCGAGCACCAGCCCTTCACCCTGCCGACCGAGACCGACATCGCCAAGATCGAGGCCGACCCGCTGGCAGCCGGTTCGTGCACCTACGACTTTGTCATGGACGGCTTTGAGGCCGGCGGCGGCGGTATGCGTATCCACAACGCCGAGATGCAGATGTCCATGCTCAAGCTCCTGGGCTTTACTGAGGAGCGTGCCGAGTCTCAGTTTGGCTTCCTCATGGAGGCGCTCAAGTTTGGTGCGCCCCCGATGGGCGGTTTTGCTCTGGGCCTGGACCGCGTGTGCATGCTGCTCACCGGTTCCGACTCCATCCGCGACGTCATGGCGTTCCCCAAGACGGCCAGCGGCTCCGACCTCATGTCGGGCGCCCCGAGTGCCGTTAGCGGCGCCCAGCTCAAGGACGTTAGCCTGCGCCTGATGTAGGCGAGCGGCTACATATTGCCCGTAACGAGGGAAGGACGCGCGCCTTCCCTCGTTTTTTATGCGCCGAGGTTGTGGGGGCATGGGATGACCGGGCGTCGCGGAAAGTGCGTCCCGGAATCTGCGTCCAGAACGGGTCGCGCTTTCCCAAAGGGGGTCCTCTGGGAAAGCGCGACCCAGAATTCGGCAAAAAATGGGACACAGTTTCCGGTTGAGCGGTCTAACGGAAACTGTGCCCCAGAATGAGCACTCAAAACGGGGCAGGCTTTCCGCAACAACTGTCTGGCGGAAAGCCTGTCCCAGTTTCTTATAGCGAGTCTCTCTGAATTAGCTGCATGTGCATCACGGAGGTGGTGGGCTCGGCGCCCGTGATCATGTCGAGCGCAATGTTGGCGGCCATGTGGCCTTCTTCGCGCAGGGGCTGGCGGACGGTCGTGAGCGCGGGGACGCAGCACGCCGCAATCTCGTGATCGTCGAAGCCGACGACAGAAACGTCCGCCGGAACAGATAGGCCTGCCTCGTTGAGTGCGGTGATGACGCCAGCCGCGATACGGTCCGATCCGCAGAGCACGCCATCGAAAGCAATCTCGCGCGCGAGGATCTGGTGCATGGCCTGATAGCCGTCTCCGCTGTTCCAGCCGGTATAGATAACGTTTGTGTCTGGGAGGTCTTCGCCCAAGACGGCGCGGTAGCCGCGCAGGCGGTCGACAACAGCGGGGTTGTCTTGCGGTCCCAACACGGCGACGATATCTTTGCGCCCGCGCTCTTTCATAGCGAGTGCCGCAAAGCGTCCACCCTCTTCGTCGTCAGAGTAGACTGTCGAGAACACGTCGCGATAGGGGTGGCCCTCGAGCTGGCCGCACAACACGGTGGGTACGCCCAGCTCGCGCAGCACCTCGAGCAGCTCGCTGCCCTTGTAAGGGGAGACGTCGATCACGGCGTCGAACGAGCGGCGCTCAAAGTGCTCGCGTGCGCGGTTGCGCTCATGCGTAGAAGACGCCTGCAAGATAACGGGCAGATAGGACGACTCCGACAGTTCCTCGGTAATGCCGCTCAAAAACTCGCTATAGGTGGGGTCGCTGAAGAGTTCACTCAGGGGCTCGGTCACGAGCACGGCGATGATTTCCGTGCGCCCGACAGCGAGCGCTCGGCCACGGGCATTGGGGACAAAATTGACTTCCTTGGCCACCGCGCGGACGCGCTTTTTGGTTTCCTCGCTAATGCGGGGCGAATCGTTGAGGGCGCGCGATGCCGTGGAGCGCGACACGCCGGCAGCTGCGGCAACCTCGGCAAGCGTAGGTGCGGTGCGAACTGGTTGGGTCATGGCGTCTCCTGGAAAATGCGGTCGATGTTGTCACTGATACGGGCTGGTGCGGATACAGCTTACTATAGTGCACCTGAACAGCGTTCATGATATCCGGTGACAGGTGTCGTTTTGCAACCAAGCCGCAATCGAATACGTCTCGTGTGGGTGAGATATCAGCGGGCGTGGCGGTTGCCTACGAGCTTAAGAATGATGTTTTGCGCTGAGTTTCGATACTCAGGGTGACATAAGTGAGGCGGTTGTACAACCGGTTGCACCGTTAATCCGGCAGAATCGACCGTTCAGCGGACAACCGGTTGCACAGGGTTTGGCATCGCCCGTAAGATAAGGACAACCGGTTGCACAAGAATCACTACGATGACGAAGGAGCATCACCATGGACGCCATTAACGATTGGGAAAACCAAGCGCTCACCCACAGGAACCGCCTGGCACCCCATGCGTACTTTATGGGTTACGAGACCGCCGATCTCGCCGCTACGTACAGCCGCGAGCTGTCGCGCGGGTTTGTCCAGCTGTCCGGCTCGTGGCAGTTCCGCCTCTTTGAGGGGCCTGCTGCCGTTTCCAACGAGGAGCTCTCTACGTACGAGCCCGAGTGGGATCACGTGGAGGTTCCGCACCTGTGGCAGGTGGATGGCTATGGCAACCTTGCCTACACCGACGAGGGTTTCCCGTTCCCGGTGGATCAGCCGTTCGTTCCCTCCGACGACCCCACGGGCGTCTACCAGCGCATCGTCAACCTTCCCGCCGTGCCTGCCGGCGCTCGCGAGATCATTCGCTTTGACGGCATCGAGAGCTATGGTGAGCTGTACGTCAACGGTCAGTTTATCGGCATGACCAAGGGCTCGCGCCTGTCTGCCGAGTTCGACGTGACCGACGCGCTCGTCGAGGGCGACAACCTGTTTGCGGTCAAGGTCCTGCAGTACAGCGATGGCAGCTATATCGAGGATCAGGACATGTGGTGGGCCTCGGGCATCTTCCGCGATGTGTACCTTATGCAGCGTCCCGCCGCGCACCTGGTCGACTTTAGGTTCCGCACGCACCGCGAGGGCGATGCCGCTCTGATCACGCTCGATACGGTGGCCGAGGGCGCTTCCCGCGTCGTGTTTACGCTCAGCGATGGCGAGAACGTGGTCGCTACGGGCGAGTGCGTCGATGGCCATGCCGAGTGCAGCGTTGCCGATGCCCACTTCTGGAACCCCGAGGACCCCTTCCTCTATGACCTTACGTTTGAGGTCTACGACGGCGACGAGGTCAGCGAGTACGTTCCGCATCACCAGGGACTTGCCGAGGTGACGGTCGAGGGCAATCATATCTACCTCAACGGCACTTACTTTAAGATGCATGGCGTCAACCGCCACGATCACGACGATCACAAGGGTCGCGCCGTGGGCCTCGATCGCATGCGCCGCGACCTGGAGCTCATGAAGCGGCACAACATCAACGCGGTGCGCACCTCTCACTATGCCAATGACCCGCGCTTCTACGAGCTGTGTGATGAGTATGGCATCATGCTGGTCGCCGAGACCGATATGGAGAGCCACGGCTTCGAGAATATCGGCAACATCGCCCTGGTCACCGACGATCCGGCATGGGAGCCGGCCTACGTCGACCGCATTGAGCGCCTGGTGATGCAGGAGCGCAACCACGCCTGCATCATTATGTGGTCGATGGGCAACGAGAGCGGCTATGGCTGCAACATCCGCGCGATGTACGCCAAGGCTCACGAGCTCGATGATCGTCCGGTCCATTACGAGGAGGACCGCAACGCCGATACCGTCGACGTCATTTCCACGATGTACTCCCGTGTGTCGCAGATGAACGACTTTGGCGAGCATCCGTTCCCCAAGCCGCGCATCAACTGCGAGTACGGCCACTCCATGGGCAATGGCCCCGGAGGCCTGTCCGAGTACCAGGAGGTCTTTGATCGTTGGGATTGCATCCAGGGCCAGTTCATTTGGGAATGGTGCGACCACGGTTTGGCTGCTGTGACCGAGGACGGCGTTGCCTACGACATGTATGGCGGCGACAACGGCGACTACCCCAACAACAGCAACTTCTGCATCGATGGCATGGTGTTCCCCTGGCAGCAGCCGAGCCCGGGCCTTACCGAGTACGGCCAGGTCATCTGCCCGGTCCGCATGGCTTATGACGCAGAGGCAGGCGAGCTGACCGTCACCAACAAGCGTTGGTTCACCACCCTCGAGGATGTCTGCCTGTCGGCCGAGACCCTGGTGGACGGCGACGTGGTCTGCCGCAAGACGCTCATGCCCGGCGCGGTTGCCCCCGGCGAGTCCGTCCAGCTGCCGCTGGTGATTCGCGAGGCCGCAGTGGGCGAGACCCTGCTGACCGTGCGCGCCTACACCATGGCCGCTCACGTCTGGTGCGAGCCGATGTTCCAGCTGGGCGCAAGCCAGTTTGCCATCGCAAACCATCCGGCGCCGGCCATCGTGCCCCCCGCTCGTCCTGAGCTTACGGTTGAGGAGACCGAGCAGGAGATCCGCATCCACTCCCTCAACGGCGAGCTGACCTTCAGCAAAGTCAACGGTACCGTGAGCGAGTGGAAGGCATCCGGCCGCGACGTCATGGCCTCTGGTCCC
This sequence comes from Collinsella sp., assembly GCA_048500675.1. Classification (GTDB taxonomy): domain Bacteria; phylum Actinomycetota; class Coriobacteriia; order Coriobacteriales; family Coriobacteriaceae; genus Collinsella. The sequence goes on along the minus strand of DBFSAO010000074.1, from coordinate 11,482 downwards.
CAGGTTGGTTTTTGGCATCCGCTCGTCGATAACCATGCCCAGGAGTATGACTCACTGTGGAAGGACAACTTCATCGATGTGATGCAGACGTCTACCCGCAAGGTTTCTTGGAAGCAGGATGGCAATGCGGTCGTCGTTACCGTGAGCCAGCGTATCGCTCCTCCCGTCTGCGCGTTCGGCATGCGCGTCGAGCTCGTCTACACCGTGCTTCCGAGCGGTCGCGTCGACCTCAAGGTTTCCGGCGAGCCCTACGGCGATTACTCGGATATCATCCCGCGCATCGGCATCTCCTTTGAGGTCCCCGGTTGCGATCGTGCTGTCGAGTGGTATGGCCACGGCCCGGGCGAGAACTATCCGGACTCGCTGCGCGCCAACCCGGTCGGTCATTACCGCACTACGGTCGACGACATGTTCACGCCCTACGTTATGCCTCAGGATTGCGCTAACCGCGAGGGCACCCGTTGGGTCGCCCTGCGCTCTAGCCACGGTGACGGTCTGGTCGTGACGCGTCCGAGCGACGCCGCTTCCAACCCGTTCTCGTTCTCGGCATGGCCCTATAGCTGCGAGGCCATCGATAACGCCAAGCACGTCTACGACCTTGTCAAGGGCGACACGGTTACGGTCAATATCAACGACCAGCTGCTCGGCCTTGGTTCGAACTCTTGGGGTTCCGAGGTGCTCGATTCCTACCGCACCCGTTTTGAGAGCTTCAGCTTTGAGGTGTCCCTGCGACCGCTGACGTCTGCCGATCTGGCTCAGGCGCTGGCACCCATTAAGGAGGCATAAGTCATGCATGTCTTTAACTCGCGCGCCGATTTCGACGCTCAGATGAAGTCCGTCAAGAAGTGGATGCGCACCGGTCAGGCGCTCGATGGCGTTGCCGACCTGCAGCACGACGTGGCTTACTCCATCGGCGACTCGTTGGTGTACTGGTGGGTCTATGCCCGCGAGGCCGCTACCGCCGATCTGGTCGGTCACCGTCGCTACCATGCCGTGCTCGCTCCGCTCGACGGCGACCTGACCGTCGAGGTGGCTTCCAAGGCGGATCTTACCTGCACGCGCACTTACAGCGATATCGACGATCGCGAGCGCTTTGAGGGTATGGGGGAGACCGTGACGATTCCCGCCGGCGGCGTTGCCGTCGTCGAAATTGACGAGGCCTACCGTGTCGTGGCCGATGTCGCGGATTCCCGCGTCGTGGTACTGCACGTGACGGTTGAAGGTTATTCCTTCCCCAACAAGTAGTATTCGTCCGTTTGGGCGTTTGCTTAGCGCCGTTAAGGGGGATGGCTTTGTTGACTCCCTTTTCCCCATTCCCCTTAGCAGGTGCGCCGTCCACGATTGCGCTTGCAGTCCGGACGGTTTTAGATGAGATATAACGGATGATTGGGAGGGCTTATGAGCTCTGAAAAACGAGGAACGATTGGTTCGTTCGCTCTGCTGGGCATGACGGTCGCCGCCGTGTTCGGTATCAAGAACATCATCAACAACAACGCGGCCATCGGCTTGGCAGCTGCGCCGTCGTTCTTCTTCGCCACGCTTTTGTACTTTGTCCCCTATACCCTGGTTACCGCCGAGTTCGTCGGCCTTAACAAGGACTCCGAGTCGGGCGTGTACGCCTGGGTCAAGACCTCGATGGGCGGCCGCTGGGCATTCCTGACGGCGTTTAGCTACTGGTTCGTTAACCTGTTCTACTTTGCGTCCGTCCTGCCTAACGTCATCATTTACGCGAGCTACGTGTTCTTTGGTGCCAATGCCGAGCTCTCGCAGCTGTGGATCACCATTATCGAGATCGTCGTCTTTGCTATCGCCACGTGGGTTTCGACCAAGGGCGCTAAGTGGATCGGCTCCATTTCCTCCTTCGGCTCGACCGCGGCTCTCGGCCTGACTGCCGTGTTCATCTTGCTGTCCCTGGCTGCTGCCTTTGGCGGCGTCGAGTTCGCTACAGCTCCTACCCCCGCTAACATGGTTCCCGACACGACCAACTTCGCAACTATGTGGGGCTTCTTCGGTACGCTTGCCTGGATCATCCAGGGCGTTGGCGGCGCTGAGTCTGTCGGCGTGTTCCTTAACGACCTTAAGGGTGGCGTCAAGGCCTTCGTGCGCACCGTCGTTATCGCCGGCCTGACCATCGGCCTTCTGTATGCAGGCGCTTCGCTGCTGGTCAACTTGTTCATTCCCGAGGGCGGCGTTGCCATCTCCACCGGTATCTTCGACGTATTCGGCGCTGTCTTTGCCCACTTTGGCATTCCCATGGAAGTGTCCACGCGCGTCATTGGCCTGATCCTTCTCGCTGCCACGCTGGGCTCCCTCATGATGTGGACCTCTGCTCCCATCAAGGTCTTCTTCACCGAGATCCCCAAGGGCGTCTTTGGTAGCAAGATCGTCGAGCTCAACGAGCACGGCATTCCTGCCCGCGCTGCCTGGCTGCAGTTTGCCATCGTCGTCCCCATCCTGATCATCCCGGCCCTGGGCTCCGGCAACCTAGACGACCTGCTCATGATCGTCACCAACATGACGGCTGCCACCGCTCTGCTCCCGCCGCTGCTGATCCTGCTTGCCTACTTTATGCTGCGCAAGAACTTCGACGCTGCTCCCCGTGGCTTCCGCATGGGTTCGCGTACCTTTGGCCTGGCCATTGCTGCATTCCTGCTTGTGGTCTTCTGCTTCGTGCTTATCTGCGGCACCATCCCGCTCGATCAGCCTCTGTGGCTGACACTGGTCTACAACGTTGGCGGTGTAGTTATCTTCCTGGGCCTTGCCGTGATGTGGTACAACCGCCACATCAACCGCCTGCGCGAGACCGATCCCGAGGCTGCCGAGAGCGAGCTTCGCCCCTCCGTCCTCGACATGATGGAGTAGCGGCTAGGATTAATCTGCGGCTGTGGAATAAATCGATTCCCTTTCCTAAGGAGGGGCCTTACGAGGCCCCTCCTTTTGTGTTTTGGGACATGGTTTTGGACCCCGTGGTCAAAAAATGCCAAATATGAGTACTGTTGCAAAAGAGGTGTCATATTTTTCGGCCCGTTCTGAGCGAAAATGGGCTCAAAATCAATTTATCTAACCCCCTTTAAAGGGCGTTTGACGGCTTTCAACCTCTTCGAATCGCTCAAAGTAGGCACTTTGCTCTCGATTTTGCTGCTACTAAATTGGTGACAGTACTCATATTTGCCACTTTTTGCCCACGAGGTGTTCAGAGGAGCTCTCGACAAGCATCTAACGCTACAATAACTACCACGTGGCTGGGTTTGCCGGCCGAATGTGCGATGCCGCGGGAGGGGACATGGTCGAGTTTACAAAGACGATTAAAGATCCGTTGGGACTGCATGCCCGCCCGGTTGCGCTGCTTTACGACATCATTGCCAAGCATCGTAGCAACGTATCGGTCAGTATCGGCGATCGCCATACCGACGGCCGCGATGTAATGGGGCTCATGGCTCTCTACGGCGAGTGCGGCGAGGACATCATCTTCCGCGTTTCGGGCGTAGACGAGGCTTCCTGCGTCACGTCGATCAGAAACCTCTCGCTCTAAGCATGACAGGGCGCGGCAAAGGACAGCTCTTTGCCGCGCCTTTTTGTTTCGTATAGGAAACTTTTTCGGAATCTAAATGGGGACCCTTTCCAAAAAGTTAACCACGTGCTAGTTTACTAAAGCGAACATAGATGTGGTTAACTTTTACCGCGTCGATGTTGAGGACGAACTGACGTTAGGAGCCACTCATGTCTTGCGGACCGCAGATGCCGGCAATACCGCTTTCGATGGTAAAAGCGGGCGAAACCGTGCGCGTGTCTCGTGTAAAGGGCAATGAGGATATGAAGCACCACCTCAAGGACCTCGGCTTTGTCGAGGGCAGCGAAATTCACGTGGTGAGCTCGAGTGGCGCCAATATCATCGTCACGGTGCTGGGCGCACGCTTTGGTATCGATTCCAAGGTTGCCATGCACATCATGACCGTCAGTTAGTCCGCAGCATTTAAAAAACCGAAAGGGGGACAAGTAAATGAAGACGTTGGGTGACGTTAAGGTGGGCGAGAGCTCCACCATCGTCAAGCTTCACGGTGAGGGTGCGCTTCGCCGCCACCTTATGGACCTGGGGCTCATCAAGGGCACTTCGTTCAAGGTCGTAAAGGTTGCACCGCTCGGAGATCCGGTCGAGATCAACGTGCGTGGCTACGAGCTCTCCATCCGCAAGGAGGAGGCTGCCGTCGTCGAGGTCCAGTAAGGGCCGGCGGCACATATTTCTGCAGATAAAGTTAGGTTTTTCTAACTTAATGCAGCATCTTTGAAGCACATTATCCAGCCTGCGCGGAGAAAGCAGCGCGGGCACACAAGGAAGAAGGATTGAATGGCGGATTCTCAGATCCATGTCGCGCTGGCGGGTAACCCCAACTGCGGCAAGACCACGCTTTTCAACCTGATCACCGGCGCCAACGGCTACGTTGGCAACTGGCCCGGCGTCACGGTTGAGAAAAAGGAAGCCAAGCTCCTAAGCGACAAGAACGTCACGATTACGGACCTCCCCGGCATCTACTCGCTTTCCCCCTACAGCCCCGAGGAGCAGTGCTCGCGCGACTACCTCATGAGCGGCGAGCCCGATGTCGTCGTCCAGGTGGTCGATGCCACCAACCTCGAGCGCAACCTGTACCTGGCGCTTCAGGTTATCGAGACCGGCCTGCCCGTGGTCGTCGCCCTCAACATGGCCGACTTGGTCGAGAAGAACGGCGATAAGATCGACACGGACAAGCTCTCCAAGAAGCTCGGCTGCCCGGTCATGATGATCTCGGCTCTTAAGAACAAGGGCATCACGGAGCTGTTCGAGCAGGTCAAGAAGTCCGCTGCTTCCAAGGGCCAGGTGCCGGAGCACAAGTTCGATTCCTCCATCGAGGACGTTCTGGACCACATCGAGAACAACCTGCCGGCGAGCGTTCCCGCCAACAAGCGTCGCTACTACGCGGTCAAGCTGTTCGAGCGCGACGCGGACGCCTGCAAGCTCATCAACCTCACTAAGGAGAAGGCCGCTCGCGTGGAGCAGCTGGTCGCCCAGTGCGAACAGGACTGCGACGACGACGCCGAGTCCATCATCACCGGCGAGCGCTACGGCGTGATTGCCCACATCATCGACGAGTGCCTCACCAAGGCTCCGGCCAAGATGAGCACTTCCGAGAAGATCGACCGTGTGGTTACCAACCGCATCCTGGGCCTGCCGATCTTTGTGGTCATCATGTTCTGCGTGTACTACATCGCCGTTTCTACCCTCGGCGGCACGGTGACCGACTTCACCAACGACCAACTCTTCGGCACCGACGGCTGGTACGTGCTCGGTCAGGGTCGCGACGCCTATGACGCAGCTGTTGAGGCTGCGGGCGACAACGCCGACTCGGTCGACCCGGCGCAGTACGGCCCCTATGTCCCGGGTATCACCACCGTGGTGCACGACGCCCTTGTGGCGGGCGGCACCGAGGACGGTGGCCTGGTCGATTCGCTGGTCTGCGACGGCATCGTCGGCGGCCTGGGCGCCATCTTCGGCTTTGTGCCGCAGATGTTCCTGCTCTTTGTGATGTTGTCTTTCCTGGAGGACTGCGGCTACATGGCCCGCGTCGCCTTCATCATGGACCGCGTGTTCCGCCGCTTTGGCCTGTCCGGTAAGTCCTTTATCCCCATGCTCGTGTCCTCGGGCTGCGGCGTCCCCGGCGTCATGGCCACCAAGACCATCGAGAACGAGAAGGACCGCCGCATGACGGTCATGACCACCACGTTCATTCCCTGTGGCGCCAAGCTGCCGATCATCGCCCTGCTCATGGGCTCCATCATCGGCGATTCTTCCACCACCGCCGCATGGATCAGCCCGCTCTTCTACTTCCTGGGCGTCTTTGCCGTCATCGCCTCGGGCCTCATGCTCAAGAAGACCAAGCTCTTCGCCGGCCGTCCGACGCCGTTCGTTATGGAGCTTCCTGCCTACCACTTCCCGGCGATCCGCTCTTGGGCGCTGCACGTGTGGGAACGCTGCTGGGCCTTTATCAAGAAGGCCGGCACGGTCATCTTCGCGTCCACCGTCGTCGTTTGGTTCCTCTCCAACTTTGGTAGCTATAACGGTTCCTTTGGCTTCCTGCCTGCGATGGACGGCATCCCCGAGGAGTTTATGGACTACTCCGTGCTTGCCATGCTCGGCAACCTGGTCGCTTGGATCTTCGCCCCGCTCGGCTTTAGCACCTGGCAGGCAACTGCGCTGACTGTTTCTGGCCTTGTCGCCAAGGAGAACGTCGTCGCCACCGCCGGCTCGCTGCTGTCGGTTGCTGACGCCGCCGAGACCGACCCGAGCCTGTGGACCGCGTTTGCCGGCATGTTCCCGACTATGGGCGCCTGCGTTGCCTTCGGCGCTTTCAACCTGCTGTGCGCCCCGTGCTTTGCCGCCATGGGCACTATCCGCAATCAGATGGACTCCGGCAAGTGGACCGCGATTGCCATCGGCTACGAGTGCGCCTTCGCTTGGGTCATCGGCCTGTTCATCAACCAGTTCTACAACCTGCTTGTCCTTGGCCAGTTTGGTATCTGGACGGTTGTGGCCATCGTGCTGCTGGTTGCGATGCTCTTCCAGATCTTCCGTCCCATGCCCAAGCACGCTTGGACCGACGAGGATGAGACCAACACCGCTTCCGCCGCAGTTTCCGCTTAAGTCCGAATAAGGATTAGCCCCTTTCCACGAGCCCGGGTGTCCCAGCGACACTCGGGCTTTTTGGTGAGGGAGATGTGGCATTTCCGCAGATAAAACCGACCAAAATAAACCTGTCCCTATTTGGTGGGTGGAGAATGGGGTAAAGTAAGTGGAGGTTAACTAGAGGAGGCTTGCTATGGCACCTATCGATATTGTTGTACTGGCTGTTATCGGCATTGCGTTTGCCGCCGTGTGCGTGCGCATCTACCGCAAGGGCACCTGCGCCGACTGCGCTCAGGGTGGCGTTTGCACGGGGCATTGTTCTAACAAAAAAACCTGCGCCGCGCTTAAGGGCGTGGACAAAATTGCCGAAGATTTGAGCCGCGGTATTCATTAGCCGACCAGCGTTTGGGAATGCATTACTTCGGATACGGCAGTTGCTGATACGATAAGTACGTTAGCAACTGCCGCCGAGCGGCCCAAACGAAAGGAACCCTGTATGGAGTCCTCCGCCTATCCGATGCTCTTTAGCCCGATCAAGGTCGGTACGACCGAGGTCAAGAACCGCGTCTTTATGCCGCCGGTGTCCACGAACCTGGCCGATCATGGCTATGTGACCGACGACTTGGTCGATCATTACCGTGCCCGTGCCAAGGGCGGCGTTGGCCTGATCATCACCGAGGTCGTGACGGTCGAGCCCACCTATACCTATCTACCGGGTGACATGTGCTGCTACGACGACACGTTTATCCCTGGCTGGGAAAAGCTCGCCGCGGCCGTCCACGAGTATGGCTGCAAGATCATGCCGCAGCTCTTCCATCCCGCCTACATGGCCTTTAACATTCCGGGCACGCCGCGCCTGATCGCTCCGTCCTTTGTGGGCCCGTCCTATGCCCGCGAGGCGCCGCGCCCCATCACGGTCGATGAGATCCACGAGCTCACGCATCAGTTTGGCGACGCTGCCGTGCGCATGCAGAAGGCCGGTGTCGATGGCGTCGAGGTCCACGCGGCGCACGCCCACGGCATGCTCGGCGGCTTTTTGACCCCGCTCTATAACAAGCGCACCGACGAGTACGGCGGCTCGCTCGACGCCCGCATGCGCTTCCTGCTCGAAGTTATCGCCGAGATTCGCGAGCGCTGCGGCAAGGACTTTATCATCGACGTCCGCATTTCGGGCGATGAGTACACCGATGGCGGCCTGACCCTCAACGACATGATCTACGTCTCGCGTCACCTGGAGAAGGCCGGTGTCGACATGATTCATGTGTCGGGCGGCACTACTATCAAGCGCGGCTCCGCGATTCCTGCTGCCGGCACCCAGCAGGCCTCGCACGCCGCCTGCTCGCGCGAGATCAAAAAGCATGTCAACATTCCCGTTGCCACCGTCGGCCGCATCAACGAGGCTTGGATCGCCGAGGAGCTGATCGAGGACGGTGCTGCCGATATCTGCATGATGGGTCGCGCCAATCTGTGTGATGCCGAGTTCTGCAACAAGGCGGCTGCCGGTAACGCCGACGAGATCCGTCCCTGCATCGGTTGTCTGCGCTGCCTGAACGGCATCATGTTTGGCAAGCGCATCTCCTGCACCGTCAACCCGGACGTGGAGCGCGACGAGGCCGGCTACGAGCCTGCCGCCGAGGCCAAGAATGTACTGGTTGTGGGCGCTGGTCCTGCGGGCATGGAGGCAGCCTACATTGCCGCCAAGCGCGGCCACAACGTGGTACTCGTGGACAAGCAGGATGAGCCGGGCGGCGAGATGCGCATCGCGGCCGTGCCGCCGGCAAAGCAGGAGCTCACCCGCGTGATCAAGTATCAGTACCGTCGCCTGGCCGAGGCCGGCGTCACATGCGCCTTTGGTACCGAACTTTCGGCCGAGGACATTCAGCGCGACTACGCAGGTTACGAGGTTGTCCTGGCTTATGGCGCCGAGCCCATCGCTCCGGCCTTCATGCAGGGCTTTAAGCAGGTTATGACGGCTGACGACCTGCTGGGTGGCAAGGCTTTCCCGGGCAAGAAGATCGTCATCGTGGGTGGCGGCACCGTTGGCTGCGAGGCGGCCGATTACCTGGCCCCGTTGGTCAACGACCTGTCGCCGGCCAATCGCGATGTCACCGTCATCGAGATGACCAAGACGCTTGCTGCCAACGAGGGCGGCGCCGGTCGCGCGGTGCTCATCACGCGCATGCTCTCCAAGGGTGTCCACGTGCTGACCGAGGCCAAGGTGACCGAGATCACCGAGGACACCATCAGCTACGAGAAGGACGGAGAGGTCCACACCATCACAGGTGCCGATACGCTGGTGCTTGCCATGGGCTATCGTCCCAATACCAAGCTGGCCGACGACCTGGCTGCAGCCGGTGTTGCCACCCACGTGCTGGGCGATGCCAACAAGTGCGGCAACATCCGCGACGCCATCGGCGATGGCTACAAGGTCGCCTGCGAGCTCTAGTCAACCCCTTGGTGCGTGGGGACAGGTTACTTTGCACCAACTTGGTGCATGTAAACCTGGCCCCATTGCACCATTTGATAAAACGCAAGCGGCCGCCGCTTGCGTTTTATCAAAGAAAGATCATTGTCGAGCCTTAAATGCCTTTTGTCTGTGCGTCCTCAGCAATCATGTTGCGGTTGTAGACCGGGTGCAGATACATCGCATCGTGAGCGGCGGTGGGGTTGCGCGCCTCGATTGCGCCGGCCACACCGTGGTGCGTGCGGATGGTCTCCTCGACGAGCTTTTTGCCCGTTACGTCGATAAAGAGGGGAACGGATGCCTTGAGCACACCCATCGGACGGGTAACGACGAGGTTGCCGCCATCCCAGGGCGGCTTCATGGAATAGCGCCCGTACGCATCGAATTTCTCCTCTCATAGATGTGCGGCACAAAGAGCCCCGAGTTCAATACGAGCTCGGGGCTCTTTTCGTTTGGATTGCAGGCGTATTGACAGACGAAAACAGTCTGTGTCCGGTATTGAGCCATACGAAAGCGAAATTATGCGTCTTAATTCCGTACGCAAATAAAGACGAAAACCATTTGCGTCTTGGATAAATCAGTACGCAAACGGTTTTCGTCTTATAATACGGTTATGAATGGTACGAAACGAGAGGGTTGTGCATATGGTTGTTAGAGAGAGCCCTACAGTCGAATACAAGGAAAGCGTTACGCCGACGTTTCTTAAAACGGTGAGCGCCTATGCAAACTACGGGACGGGCAAGATTGAGTTTGGCGTTGATGACGAGGGCGTGGCTGTCGGCCTTGCAGATCCGGTCGCAGAGTGTCTCCGCATCGAGAACATGATTAATGACAGCTTGGATCCCGCTCCCCGTTACACGCTCGAGCGCGATGAGAAACACGGGACCGTAATCCTTACGGTTTATGAGGGCCAGGACAAACCCTATCGAAGCAAGGGAAAGGCCTACAGGCGAAACGATTCGGCAACGGTGGAGGTCGACCGGTTTGAGTATGGCAGGCTGACGCTCGAAGGCAGCAACGTAACGTTCGACGCGCTCACGTCGGCTCGCCAGGACTTGAGTTTTCACACGCTCGAGCATAAGTGTGTTGAACATCTCGGCATTTCCGAGCTAACGCCGGATATTATGCGCACGCTTCGCTTGCTCGACAAAGATGGCTATACCAACGCTGCGGCGATTTTGGCGGATAAGAATGATTTTCCGGGCATCGACTGCGTCCGTTTTGGCGATACCGAGGATGTGATCTTGGACCGTGAGACGGCGACAAATGTATCCGCAATTGAGCAGGTGGACAGGGCGGTGGCTATGTTTGCACGCTACTACCGTTTTGAGCGTATCGAAGGGATGGAGCGCGTCCAAACCGATCGAATTTCTCTTGAGGCATTCCGCGAAGCCGTTGCAAATGCTTTGGTGCATCGGACGTGGGACGTTCGAGCGAATGTTCAAATTGCCTTGTACGACGATCGTGTTGTTGTGACTTCGCCCGGATCACTGCCCGCCGGTTTGACGACGGAACAATACCTGTATGGGCAGATATCCGTGCTCAGAAACCCAATTGTCGCCGAGGTCTTTTTAAAGCTGGATTACATCGAGAAATTTGGCACGGGAATCGCGCGCATTAGACGTGCCTATCGCGATTCGATCAATCAACCAATTTTTGATGTTCGCGGCGGCATGGTGGCCGTCACATTGCCCGCTACCGATGCCTTTGAAGGGTCCGAGGAAGAGATCCAGGTTCTCAATGCCTTGTCGGGCGGGCGAATTATGTCGCGAAGCGAGATTGAAAAACAGACGGGGCTGAGCCGCATGCGGACGTTGGCGGCACTCGAATCTCTGCTCGAACGGAATGCAATCGTAAGGCAGGGAACCGGGCGGGCCACGAAATACGAGCGCTCATAGTCCAAAAGAGCCATGGTACAAGACAGACCCCAAGCCAGCGTTGGCTTGGGGCCCGTTATATCCCGGATGGTAACGGGCCGATTATTGTCAAGTTATAGCAAAGTATAGCGACGTACAGCAAAGTATAGTGAAATATAGCAAGCCGTATAGCGCGCCTTGATTATCAACCCTTGATTATCAACCGTCCGTATTTCACAGCAACTTATAACAGGCTCGGGGTGCCAATTTGGGGTGCGGTAGTGCTGCGTCACGAAAAGGGCCTATCTACTACGTTTAAGCCGCAGGGGTCAACCATAGTCGGCTTTTTCGAAAATCGACAAGCTGTCTACCTGCACTGATAATTGTTCTCGGGGGAAGCGGGCACTGCGGGGCGCGGCAACGGCGCGCGATTTCCGCGTCGCAGCGCTACCCTGATGCTGAATGCCGGGACGATGACCCACTGACCTGCTGACGCCTCTTCGGCCG
>DBFSAO010000073.1:0-6297 GCA_048500675.1 Collinsella sp. | reverse complement strand
CGCTGACGCCATCAAGGCTCAGCTCGGTATGGACATCGACCGCAAGCGCGTCGAGCTCGGTAAGCCCATCAAGGTTGCCGGTGCCCACACCGTTGCCATCTCGCTGTACCGCGAGATCAAGGCCGAGGTTGTCGTTCTCGTTGGCGTTACCGCCGAGGAGCTCGCTGCCGAGGCTGAGGTCGAGGAGGCCGCTGAGGCCGCCGAGGCCGAGACCGCCGAGGTCGAGACTGAGGCTGCTGCCGAGTAGCATTTGCTGCAACGCAACAATCTTGTTCTAAGAAGGGCGCTCTGGGAGACCAGGGCGCCCTTTTTGCTTTTTAGCGCGATGCGAGTGCCATGGCAGGCGTTGTGGTGAAGTCCCAAATGCGGGACCGTTCATCCGTTTCGTTCGGTGATGATTGCCGGGGCGCGGCCCGTTTTGAGGCTGTGGCTGATACTATGGATGCTCGCAAGCGATATGAATGAGGATGCTCATGGCATATGACGAAAGGGAGACGGGGCTGACGGTCGAGGACCGTGGCTCCAAGTTGGGTCTCCCTCAAAACCAAGATGCAGAGGCCAATGTGCTGGCCGCCATGCTGCTGTCGCCCGAGGTGGTCGAGGAGGCCCAGGTCGAGCTGCAGCCCGATGACTTCTACCGGCCCATTCATAAGACCATCTACACCGCGATGGTCGATATGTACAACAGCCGCATTCCCATCGACTCTATCTCGCTGATCGATTACCTGCGCAGCATCAACAAGCTTGATGCCGTGGGCGGCGAGGCCTACATTTTGGAGCTGATGGGTCAGACCCTATCGCTCGTGAACTGGCAGCATCATGCCGCCATCGTCCGTCGCGACTCGATGCTGCGCGAGCTGATCGGTGCCACCAATGAGATCAACGCCCTGGCCTATAACGCCCCTACCGACACCAAAGAGGTCGTGGAGCTGGCCGAGAGCAAACTGCTCAAGGTCACGGCGCGCGAGGTCAAGTCGAGCTATAAGACACTGACCGAGTTTATGGTCGAGGCCTATAACGAGGCCGAGGAAGTATGTAAGGCCGGTGGACAGGCCGCGGGCGTGCCCACCGGCTTCCCGTCGCTCGACCGCATGCTTATGGGTTTCCGCGAGGGCCAGCTCATCATTATCGGCGCCCGCCCTGCCGTGGGTAAGACGTCGTTCGCTCTGAACCTGGCGCTGAATGCCGCCGCTGCGGGCTATACCGTCGGCTTCTTTTCGCTGGAGATGTCGGGCAAGGAAATTGCCCAGCGCCTGATTTGCGCCTACGCCATGATTTCGATCAGCGACTTCCGTACGGGCCGCATTAGCCCCGAGCAGTGGGCCAATATCAACGAGGCCACGCAGACCTTGTCTAAGCTCGACATTCTGATTGACGATACGCCCGGCACCACGGTGACCGAGATCCGCGCCAAGAGCCGCCGCATGCTCCACAACAAGGAGAAGGCGATCATCATCCTGGACTACCTGCAGCTGGTGAGTCCTCCGCCGGGGCGTCGCTCCGAGAGCCGTACCGTCGAGGTCTCCGAGATGTCGCGTGGTTTAAAGATCATGGCCAAGGAGCTCAAGATCCCGCTCATTGCACTGTCGCAGCTGTCGCGTCAGGTCGAGTCCCGTACCGGCAAGCGCCCGCAGCTGTCCGACCTGCGTGAATCGGGCTCCATCGAGCAGGACGCCGACATCGTTATGTTCTTGGACCGCTCCGCCGATGAGGCCGAGGCCTCGCGTGACGATCGACCCGACGAGGGCGTTACGCGTATCGTCGTGGCCAAGAACCGTTCGGGCCCGATCGGTGACGTCGACCTGATGTTCCTGCCGGCATCCACCAAGTTCTATGAGCTTGATGGGGCGCATACCGAGGAGTAGGACAGGCGCCCGTTGCACGGGTATACTGGGAATGTTTTGTGCTTCTGCGTGCCGGCGTGGCGCGTAGACAGTCCATGAATGTGAGGAGTAAACATGCCGTCAACCGTTTTGGTCGGTGCCCAGTGGGGCGATGAGGGCAAGGGTAAGATCTGCGACCTGGTCGCCGGCGACTTCGATGCCGTCGTGCGCTATTCGGGCGGTAATAACGCCGGCCACACCATCGTCGTCAACGGCAAGAAGTACGGCCTGCACCAGGTGCCCTCCGGCATCATGTATTCCGACCACGTGTCGGTGATCGGTAACGGCTGCGTCGTCAACCCCAAGGTTGTCCTTGAGGAGATTGACATGTTCGAGGCCGACGGCATCACCACCAAGAACCTCAAGATCAGTGGCAACGCGCACATCATCATGCCGTACCACATCGATCTGGATGGTGCTTTTGAGCAGAAGCTCGGCAAGAAGAACATCGGTACCACCAAGCGCGGCATCGGTCCGTGCTACCAGGACAAGATGGCCCGCATTGGCCTGCGCATGCAGGACATGCTGGACGAGGCACTGTTCCGCGACAAGCTGGAGACCGCTCTTGCCCGCGTGAATCCCGAGCTCGAACTCATCTACCACCTGCCCACCTACACCGTGGACCAGATCTGCGACGAGTACCTGCCCATGGCCGAGCGCCTGCGCCCCTACATCACCGAGACGAGCCTGCTGCTCAACAACATGATCGACGAGGGCAAGGACCTGCTGTTCGAGGGCGCCCAGGCAACGCTGCTCGACATTGACCACGGCACCTATCCGTACGTGACGTCTTCCAACTGCACCGCCGGCGGCGCCATCACCGGCTCCGGCGTCGGTATGAAGAATGTCGACCGCGTGCTGGGCGTCATGAAGGCCTACATCACCCGCGTCGGTTCGGGCCCCATGCCCACCGAGCTTTCCTATGAGTCCGAGGCCGGCCATACGCTGACCGAGGAAGGCTATGAGTACGGCGTGACCACCGGCCGTCGCCGTCGCTGCGGTTGGTTCGATGGCCCCATCGCCAACTACGCCTCGCGTGTCAACGGCCTCACCGATATCGCCCTGACCAAGCTCGATGTGCTTTCGGCCTTCGACACCATCAAGGTGTGCGTTGCCTACGACGTCGACGGCGAGCGTTACACGAGCGTGCCTGAGCACCAGGTGCGCTTTGAGCATGCCAAGCCCATCTACGAGGAGCTCCCGGGCTGGAAGTGCGACATCACCGGTTGCCGCAGCTTTGAGGAGCTGCCGCAGGAGGCTCAGGACTACGTGGCATTTATCGAGGATCTGGCACACACTCGCGTGACGTTCATTGGCGTCGGCGCCGATCGCGAGCAGATCATCAACCGATTCTGGAAGTAATCGGCACTATTCGGTTATTGCGATATACCCCTTTGCAGCCCAGGCGGGCGGCCGAGGGGTATATTTGCTTTGTAATGGGTCCGCATGGTTGGCGGACCGTTCATCCATAGAGGAGGCACCCTTGAAGGCGGACACTCAAACCATCGACATCCTGTTGTTGGGCAGCGGCGGCCGCGAGCATGCTCTGGCAGCTAAGCTCGCAGCATCACCGCGCGCCGGCAAGCTCTACATTGCGCCGGGCAACGGCGGTACCGCGAGCTGTGGCGAGAACGTTGTTCTCGACGATTGCGATCCTGCAGCCGTGGCGGCGTTTGCGCAGAGCCACGGATGCGGACTCGTGGTGATTGGCCCCGAGGCTCCGCTCGTGGCGGGCGTGGCCGACGCCGTGCGTGCGGCGGGTATCCCGTGCTTTGGCCCGGGTGCCGAGGGCGCTCAGATGGAGGGCTCCAAGCTGTTCTCCAAGCAGCTCATGGAGCGCGCGGGCATCCCGACGGCTGCCTACGGCTCGTTTACCGATGAGGCTTCTGCTCTTGCCTATGTGCGCGAGCAGGGCGCCCCGCTGGTCGTGAAGGCCGACGGCCTGGCTGCTGGCAAGGGCGTCATCGTGGCGACCGAGCTTGCGCAGGCCGAGGAGGCCGTGCGCGAGTGCTTTGGCGGCACCTTTGGCGATGCCGGCAACACCGTTGTCATTGAGGAAATGCTGGTTGGCCCCGAGTGCTCGCTGCTGGCCTTTACCGACGGCAAGACCGTGCGTCCTATGGCCACCTCGCAGGATCACAAGCGTGCACTCGAGGGCGACCTTGGCCCCAACACCGGTGGCATGGGCGTCTACAGCCCGGTGCCCATCGTGACCGACGAGGAGCACGCCACCATGGTAAAGGTCATGGAGCAGACCGTGGCCGAGCTCGCCGCCGAGGGCATCGACTACCGCGGCTGCCTGTACGGCGGCTTTATGCTTACCCCCACCGGCCCCAAGGTGCTGGAGTTCAACGCCCGCTTTGGCGACCCTGAGACGCAGGTCGTGCTGCCGCGCCTCAAGAACGACCTGGTCGAGGTCATGCTGGCTTGTGCCAACTGTGAGCTCGATCAGATTGAACTCGACTGGCGTGACGAGTGGGCCGTGGCTGTTGTCCTGACGAGCGCGGGCTACCCCGGCAGCTACGAGAAGGGCAAAGTCATCACCGGCATCGCCGACGCCGAGGCCATGGAGAACGTGACCGTGTACCACGCGGGCACTGCCGTGGTGGACGGCCAGCTCGTGACTAATGGTGGCCGCGTGCTTGCCGTGACCGCTCTGGGCGACACGTTCGAAAACGCTCGCAACCTTGCCTACGAGGCCTGCGAGAAGATTGATTTTGAGGGCAAGACCCTGCGTCACGACATCGGCCTGCGCGCGCTGCGCGGTCGCGACGCCTGGGATGCCTAAAATCCGAGAGGAATGAGACGGATGGACGAGAAGAACGAAGAGCTCGTGGACGCGCAGATCGTCGAAGAGGACAGCCGCATGTATGGGCACGCCGAGGGCGAGCCTGGTGGCGAGGTCGCTGACGAGCCGGCGCTGGTGCTGGGCGACGACGACCCGCACGATGCCGAGCTGCACGAGAAGATTCTTTCGGAGGAATGCGCCTGGAAGGGCAAGATCCTCGACGTCCACCGTCTTGAGGTTGAGCTGCCCAACGGTCACCGCAGCGCTCGCGATATCGTTCGCCATCCGGGTGCGGCGGCCGTTGTGGCACTGACCGAGAGCGGCAAGATCGTACTGGTGCGTCAGTACCGCACCGCCATCGACCGCGTGACGGTCGAGATTCCCGCCGGCAAGCTCGACCCGGGCGAGGATCCGCTCGATTGCGCTAAGCGCGAGCTGCACGAGGAGACGGGCTTTAGGGCCGGTCGCATTCGCTTTTTGACGTCGATTGTCACGTCTTGCGGTTTTTGCGATGAGATCATCCACATCTACTTGGCTACCAAGCTCGAGTTTGATGCGCCCAACCCCGATGATGACGAGTTTGTCAACGTTGACCTGGTGCCGCTACACGAGCTGATCGACGCCGTGCTCGACGGCAAGATCGAAGACGCCAAGACCGTCGTGGGCGCGCTTGCCTGCGACAGCATCGCACACAGGCTGGGCGGAACTGAGCTTTAAAAGCGAGGGCGACCCTGGGGCAAACACTACTGATTGTTTTGCCCCAGGGTTTTACGTTGTTGTTTTATCTCCGAGGACTGCATGTTTAGAAGATTCTTGTCTTATTACAAGCCCCAGATGGGGCTTTTTGTTGCTGATACTGTTTGTGCTCTGGTGCTTGCCGCCATTGACCTTGCTTTTCCTATTATTCTGCGTAATTTGACCGGTGGGCTATTTACTCAGGGTCAGGCTGCCATTATGCAGGCGCTCGGCATGATCGCGGTGGGCTTGGTGCTGATGTATGCCGTCCGCTGCGCCTGCCGCTACTTTGTGAGCTACTGGGGCCACGTGATGGGTGCGCGCATGGAGTCCAAGATGCGCGAGGACCTGTTTGACCAGTACGAGCGCTTTAGCTTTGCGTACTTCGACCGCAACAGTTCGGGCGACATGATGAGCCGCGTGGTCAACGATCTGTTCGATATCTGCGAGGCGGCGCACCACGTGCCCGAGTGGATCATCATCTGCGGCATCGAGATTATTGGCTCGTTTGCGATCCTCTTTACCATCGCCCCGGTGTTGGCGCTCGCCATGGCCGTGGTGACGGCGGCGTTTGCGGTCATCATGTTTTGGCAGAACATGCGTATGCGCGAGGTTTTTAGCGACAACCGCAAAAAGATCAGCGGCATCAATGCGCAGCTGCAGGATTCGCTTGCGGGCATGCGCGTAGTCAAGAGCTTTGCCAACGAGGAGACCGAGCGCGCCAAGTTCCGTGCCTCTAACGATCGCTACCTTTCGTCCAAGGAGAACATGTATCACGCCATGGGCGTCTATACCGCGACGTATGGCCTGCTCTCGGGTGTGCTCTATGTGATCGTGGTGCTGCTGGGCGGCTGGCTGGTCGCCCAGGGACAGCTGCAGGCGGTCGATATG
>DBFSAO010000072.1:0-8962 GCA_048500675.1 Collinsella sp. | reverse complement strand
AAGGTGAGGGGGATCCAGCCCGAGGGGATGTAGGGAAGCGATAGGAAAGACATAGATGCGGGCGTGTTGGCTAAAATGGGTCGGCCGGGATTGGTCAATCTCGGCCGACTATATTTGGCTAAATTATTCCGACGCTAACATGGGCGTAGGCGTGGGCGTAGGCGTGCCGCCATCGCCGCCGGTCGAACCACCAGTGGAGCCGCCCGTCGAGCCACCGGTCGTTCCGGTGCCGCCGGTGGTGTCGCCGCCCGTGGTCTCGGTGGTCGTGGTCGTCGTGGTGGTCGTTGTGGTGGTTTCCTCTTCGTCCTCGTTCTCGTCCTTGTCGTCGTTCTCCGTCTTCTTGGTGTTGTTGGTGCCGTAGAACTTCCAGACGCTGTTGTTCTTGTAGGTGGGCGCCGTTCCGGTCGCAAACTCCTCGCGTTCGGTACCGGTCAGAACGGTGTTCATAAACCGCTTAAAGACAGGCAGGTTGGTGCTGTCGCCCAGCAGGTCCGTGCCGTATTTTTGGATGGGGATCTCGCCCGCGGAATAGCCGGTCCACAGGGCGCACGCCAGCTGCGGGGTATAGCCGCAGAACCACAGGTTGGTGGTGTTGTCGGTGGTGCCCGTTTTGCCGGCATAGGGCTGGTTGACGCTCAGGGCGCCAGCAGCACCCGTACCGCCGCCCTGCATGACGCCGGACAGAACATCGGTGACCGCGGCGGCCTCGCCCTCGGTAAGCACCTGTGAGGGATTGTCCGTGTGCTGGTACAGCACCGAACCGGTACGAGAGTCAATCTCGGTGATGGCGATCGGCTGGCGATAGTAGCCGCCGTTGGCAAACGTCGCGTAGGCGGCGGCCATCTCGAGCGGCGAGATCGAGCCGGTGCCGAGCGTCATGACGGGAACGTCCTCGATGTTGTCCTTGGCGGGATCGATGCCGAGCTTTTTGACGAGTGAGATGATCTTGCTGTTGCCGACGGCTTCCGCCACCTGGATGTAGCCGGTGTTGGAGGAGTATGCCGTTGCCTGCTTAAGCGTGATGTTGCCATAGCTATGTTTGTCGTAGTTTTGGACCTCGGTCGTGGTGCCCTTAGCCTTGAGCGGCGAATTGCAGTTGAGGGTGACGTTGGGGTTCATGCCGTTTTGGATGGCGGTTGCCAGCGTAAAGGCCTTAAAGGTGGAGCCGACGGGACGCTTGGCCGTGGCATGGTTTACGTGGTTCTCGTCGGCGTTGTAGTCGTAGCCGCCCACCATGCACTTGATGTAGCCGGTCTTGGGGTCGACGACGACCATGCCCATATCCAGGCCGTCGAGTGAGAGCGTGTCGAGCTGCTGGCGGACGGCATTCTCTGCCACCTGCTGCATCGTGGGGTCGATGGTGGTCTTGACGGTCAGACCGCCCTTAAAGAGCACGTCGGTCGAGAACTCCTGCTCCAGCAGCTGCTTAACATGGGCGACAAAGTAGGGCTGCGAGTATACGTCGACGCCGCTGCCCGAAATCTCGGTCACGTTGAGGGTGATGGGCTCGGCCTGTGCGGCATCGTGCTCCTCCTGCGTAATGTGGCCCAGGCGCAACATGTTGTCGAGGACCTTGTTGCGGCGAGACAGTGCCAGATCGGGATTGACCGTGGGGTCGTACTGCGAAGGCGAGTTGGGAAGGCCGATCAACAGTGCGGCTTCGCTCAGGGTGAGGTCGGCGGCGCTCTTGGACAGGTAGGTCTCGGCTGCGGCCTCGATGCCGTAGGCGCCGTGGCCGTAATAGATGGTGTTGAGGTACATCATGAGGATCTCGTCTTTGGAGTACATGTCCTCCATCTTTACGGCGATGTAGGCCTCGCGCACTTTACGCTCGATGGTCGAGTCGAACTGCTCCTCCTGCAGGATGGTGTTGCGCACCAGCTGCTGGGTGATAGTCGAGGCGCCTTCGTGTCCGCCGCCGAGGGTTGCCACCGCAGCACGCGCGATACCCCACAGGTCGATACCGCCGTGCTCGTAGAAGCGCTCGTCCTCGACGTCAACGGTGCCCTGCAGCACGTAGGGGGAGACCTCGTCCTTGGTGATGGACTTGCGGTTTTGCGTGTAGAAGCTCGCGATCTTGTTGCCGTTGCAGTCGACGATCTCGGTGGGCTCGCTCACCAGATACGCGTTGGCGTCGGTGTAGTCGGGCAGATCGGACAGCCAGCGGTTGACGTTGCCGACCATGCCGATGCCAAATGCCACGCCCGCAATCAGCAGAAAGCCCAAAAACGAGAGCAGGATTATGGGCAGGGCATGCGTCTTTGAACGGCTGCGTCCCTGTCGTTGGCGAGGACCCATATATTGACCTCCAGGTATGTCGTGCCGGACGGTGGATGTGCCGTCGGGGCAGGATGGACATAAGTTATTACACGATAAACCAAACGGGGCGCGCGAGGCCTCGTGTATGCTGGAAGACGGCATTTTTCAGAGTGAATGCATACCTTGGTAAGGAGTTTGTCGATGGCGATTCGGACGATGGGGCCGAGCGAACAACACAAGGCTGGATTGGATGCTGCCGGTGCGGCGCTGCCCGAGCTGCTGGCGCCGGCGGGCGGACTCGACCAGATGCTTGCGGCCATCGCCGCGGGTGCCGATGCCATCTATGCGGGGTTGGGCGGCTTTAACGCCCGCGTGAGCGCGCACGGTTTTACCGATGACGAGTTTGCGCGCGGCTGCGCCGTGGCGCATGTCCATGGCGTGCGTGTGTACGTAACGCTCAACGTGTTCGTGTTTGACGATGAACTGTCCGACGCGGTGGCGTTGGGAGCTCATGCACTGGAGCTGGGCGCCGATGCTCTGATTGTCGCCGATGCCGGGCTGGCCTGTGCGCTGCGCGCGGCGATTCCCGGGGTCGAGATTCACCTGTCCACGCAGGCGGGCGCTCATAGCGAGAGCGCCGTGCGGCTTGCCGCCGATGAGCTTGGGGTCGAGCGCGTGACGACGGCGCGCGAGCTGACGGTCGACGAGATTGCGGCGCTATGTGCCACGGGCGTGCCCATCGAGGTATTCTGCCACGGTGCGATTTGCATCGGATATTCGGGGGCGTGCGAGTTCTCGGCCCTGCGGCGTGGGCGCTCGGCGATGCGCGGCGACTGCACGCAGCCGTGCCGTCTGGCGTACGACCTGGTGGACGAGGCGGGACAGAGTGTTGTCGCCGTCGAGGGAGATCGCCTGCTGTGCCCGCGCGACTATCTGGGTATTGCGCATCTGCCCGAGCTTGTAGATGCCGGCGTGGCGTCGCTCAAGATCGAGGGGCGCATGAAGAACCCCGATTACGTATTCAACGTGGTGCGGGTGTGGCGCCGGGCGCTCGATATGCTGTGCGACGGCGCGTGGGACCCCGGTGCCGTGGAAGAGCTTGAACGCGAGCTGGGCCGGTCGTTCAACCGTGGGTTTACCGACGCGTATCTGCGGGGGCGTTCGGGCGCCGAGCTTATGAGCTTTGAGCGTGCGATCAACCAAGGTGTGCGCGTGGGACGCCTGGTGGCCGTTGGCCACGAGGAAGTGACCGTTGAGCTCGACGCCGCCGTGGCGGCGGGTGACACGCTCGAGATTCGGTTCTATCCGGGTGTCGACGCGCGTCCCGATGTGCCCAAGCGCTGGCCGCAGGTGCCCTGCCCGGTGGATGCAGCAGCGGGGAAGCGCATCGTCGTGCATTGCAAGCGTAAGGTGGACGCGGGCTGCGAGGTGTACCTGATTCGCAGCGCCGGCGTGTTGGATCAGACGGCGGCGGTGTTGGAGCGCATGCGGGCCGAGGCGGATGCGATTGCGCCCGTTGAGCGTGCCGTTGAAGTGCTGCCCTTTGAGGGCGTTGCGGTGGATGGCGGTGCATCGACGGAGTTGGTGGAGTGCGCGGTTCCCACTCGCATGGTTTTTGCTTGGCAGCTGATGGATGCCGACCCGCGCGGAGAACTCGATTTGTCCGACGTCGTTGTGGTGCTTGACGAGGTGTGCCGCGCGAGTGACGCTGACTGGACCCGCTCACTGATGCAGCGTGCCGGGCGCGCCGTCTGCCGCAACCTGGGACAGGTGGTGATCGCTCGCGAGCTGGGCGTGACGTTTGACGTGGCGGCGCCGGTGTTCTGCGCGAATCGGGCCACGCTTACCTGGCTGCGCGGACTCGGTGCGGGGCGGGTGTACTTGCCGGCCGAGTTGCTCGGCAATGATGCGGAGCGTATTGCCGAACTGGCTGCTGAACCCGGCGTCTTGGGTCCGGTCGACGCCGACCGTCCCGAGCTTATGGTGTGCGAGCACTGCCTGCTGACCGCCGAGGGCGTCTGCGCCACCGATGCGACGGGACAGGTCCGTTGCCGCGACTGCTTGCGTCGTCGGCAGGTACGCTATCTGGTCGAGCGTGACGGTACACGTCTGCCAGTTGCCATCGACGCATGCGGCAGGACGAGGATTTTCCTGTCGTAGGTGCCGCGTCGCGTCAGTTTGTTATCATATGAGAGTTTATGGACTTCCAGCACCGCCGTTTTCGGCGAGGGTGCTATAGCAAAAGGAGGATACCCAATGCTGTCTGTTGACGAGCAAATGCGTATCATCACCTCGGGCGCCGCGCAGATCGTCCCCGAGGCCGACCTTCGCAAGAAGCTTGAGAAGGGCGAGCCCCTCAACATCAAGCTCGGCGTCGATCCCACCAGCCCCGACCTGCACCTGGGCCATGCCGTGCCGCTGCGCAAGATGCGTCAGTTCCAGGACCTGGGCCACAACGTCACCCTCATCATCGGCAACGGTACCGCGCTGATTGGCGATCCCTCGGGCAAGAACTCCACCCGTCCGCAGCTTTCGCAGGAGCAGATCGAGGCCAATGCTGAGACCTACGTGAGCCAGGCCATGAAAATCCTGGATCCCGAGAAGACCACCATCGTGCACAACGGCGATTGGATTCTTTCGATGGATCTCGCCGGTCTGCTGCAGGTGTGCTCCAAGTTCACCGTCGCCCGTATTCTCGAGCGCGACGACTTTACCAAGCGCTACCAGTCTCAGACGCCGATCGCCCTGCATGAGTTCCTGTATCCCGTGATGCAGGCTTTCGACTCCGTGCAGATCAAGGCCGACGTGGAGATGGGCGGCACCGACCAGCTCTTCAACCTGCTCGCTGGTCGCGAACTCATGGAGAAGATGGGCATGGAGCCGCAGATCGCGCTTACCATGCCGCTGCTCGAGGGCACCGATGGCGTACGCAAGATGTCCAAGTCCTATGGCAACTACATCGGCCTGACCGATGCTCCCAAGGATATGTTCGGCAAGACCATGTCCATCCCCGACGAGATGATCGGCAAGTACTATCGTCTTGCCAGCTCGCTCACCCCGGCCGAGGTCGACATGATCGACGCTGCCCTGGCCGACGGTTCCGCCGATCCCTATGAGCTCAAGCGCGCTCTGGGCCGCGACCTGTGCGACACCTACCACGGCGCCGGTGCCGGCGACGAGGCTCAGGCCGAGTTCGACCGCGTGTTCAAGGAGGGCCAGCTTGCCGACTTCCCCGAGAAGCATGTCGAGCTGACCGTCAACGACGAGGGCCAGATCTACCTCGCAGGCCTGCTCAAGGACCTGGGCCTTTCGGCCAGCGCCGGCCAGGCCCGTCGCGACATCGACGGCGGCGGCGTCAAGATCAACGGCAAGGCCGTGGCTCCCAAGAGCTACAACATCGACCCGAGCGCCCTCAAGCTGGGCGACACCCTCTCCGTAGGCAAGCGCAAGGGCTTCAAGTTGATTTAGTTCCGCCGTTCTACCGAACGGCGGACCGGCCGACGCTGCGCGGGCCGCATTTGGACAATCTGACGTTCAACTTCAAGGGCGCGACCAGAAGGTCAGCGCCCTTTCGTTTCACGTCACCTTGTCTCAAATGCGACCCGCTCGCTGGCGATGCCAAAACATCGGAGCTTCCGTTGTTGGCACTTGGGGACGTTCCTTTTGTGCCGGCACTTTGGGACACTCCTTGCCATTGGTGCAAAGTAACCTGCCCCCATTGCGCCAAGCGGCGTGTGCCGTTAAGCGGAGAGGCGTATTGTTGACCCATCGTTTGGGCATACAATGGCTATTGGCTTGCTGCGGTGAAGGCTCGTCCGCTCCGCAGCTTTTTTCTACGGTTAAAGGAGTATGTATGTCCGTTGAGGTCATGAGGTCTGTGATCGATGCTGCCGAGGGGCGCGTGCCCGTCGACACGCTGTTTACCAATGCGCAGATCGTCGACGTGTATGGCCAGCGTGTGGCGCCCGGCAGCGTTGCCGTCAAGGACGGTGTGATCGTCGGCGTGCTCTACGATGGTCGCGACGATGCCGCTGGCACCTACGAGGCAACTGAGGTCATCGACTGCCAGGGTCGCTATCTCGCTCCCGGTTTTATTGACGGGCATCTGCATATCGAGTCTTCGAACATCCGTCCCGCCGAGTATGCTCGCATGGCCGCGACGCGCGGTACCACCACCGCCATTGCCGACAGCCACGAGATTGCCAATGTTGCCGGTCTCGACGGCTTGCGCTTTATGATTGAGGATGGCCGCCGCGCACCCATCTCCATCAAGTACATGATGCCTTCGTGCGTGCCCGCGCTGCCCGATGAGCAGGCCGGTGCCGTTATTTCGGCTGCCGATATGCAGGCGTTTTTTGCCGAGCATCCGGGCGATGTCTTTGGTCTGGGCGAGATGATGAACCTGCCGGGCGTCTTTATGGCCGATCCCGAGACCTGTGCTCGTATCGACGCTGCCAACCAGACGCCGTCCAAACAGGTTGACGGTCACGCCCCACTCGTTGCCGGTAAGGACCTCAACGCCTATGCCGCAGCGGGCATTATCGCCGACCACGAGTCGACGATTCCCGAGGAGGCGCTCGACAAGCTGTCCCGCGGCATATATGTGATGCTGCGTGAAGGCACGTGCAGCCATGACCTGGCCAACCTGTCTCCGATGCTGCTGGAAAACCCCGCCCGTGCCCGCCGCTGCTGCTTTGCGACTGACGACCGCGCCCCTTCCGATGCGCTTGCGACCGGCATGATCGACAACGCCTGCCGCGTGGCTATCGAGGCCGGCATCGACCCGGTGGTCGCCATCTCTATGGCGTCCCTTTCCACGGCTGAGGCATTTGGCCTGGACCACGGCTGTCGCGACCCGCATGAGCTCCGTGGCGCGATCGCCCCGGGCAAACGCGCCGACCTGCTGTTGCTCGATGACCTGACGTTTGCCAAGGCTCCGCATCGTGTCTATGCCGCCGGTGCTCTGGTGGCGCAGGACGGCACCTTTGTGGGCGAGATTGCACCCGAGATGGCCGAGGTTGCGGCCCTTGCCGATGAGCTGCGCGCTTCCGTTAAACTGCCGAAGCTATCGCTCGACGTGTTCGACTATGCCTTTAAGCCGGGCGAGGCCGTGATCGACGTGGTGCCGGGCAAGGCCATCACGGGTATGGCTCGCCCCGAGAGTGCCGAGGGCCTGCGCCGCATTATGCTGATCGAGCGCCACGGCCGCGGCGTGTCGCTGCAGGCCGAGGGCGCCGATGGCGACGGCCCCGCTGGCCTGGGCCTGGTCGGCAAGCATATTGGTCGCGGCTGGGTGCGCGGCTTTACCATCACGGGCGGTGCCATCGCCTCGACGATCGGCCACGACTCGCACAACGTGTGCGTGGTGGGCGACAATGCGGCGGATATGATGGCTGCCGTTGAGGCCGTGGGCCAGGGCGGCCACGTGCTGGTGCGCAACGGCGAGGTCGTGGCTCGTATTCCGCTGGCGCTCGGCGGCCTGATGAGCGAGGGCACGGCCGAGGACGTTGCCGCGCAGCACGACGACTTTATGGTCAAGGCACGCGCCATGGGTATTGAGCCGCCGCTCGACCCCATCATGGGCATTATCTTCCTGCCCCTGCCGGTCATCCCGACGCTCCGCATCCGCCCCGAGGGCATGTTCGACGTCACAACCTTCACCTACGCCGACTAGTCATCGGGGACGTTCTTAAACGACTAGTCATCGGGGACACTCTTTGGCGGGCTGCCTGACGCCGCGACCGTAGGACCTCTGGCATGTGTGAGCTATTTGCCAGGTCCTTGTAACGTTTACGCCCGCGGAGTCTTATTTGAGCTCCCTTTGGGTACGTTGGAATCGGATACGCGTTTGATTCCAACAAGCCCGAAGGGAGCTTTTCTATGTTTAAACTGATTGCATCCGATATGGACGGCACACTGCTTGACGAAAACGGCCAGGTGCCTCCCGAGACCTACGAACTGATTCTGGCGCTACACGAGCATGGCGTGCATTTTGCCGCATCGTCAGGCCGTCGTTACGACCGCCTGTGCGAGTTCTTTGCACCTGTTCGCGACAAGATGGACTTTGTCGCCGCTAACGGCGCCCAGGTCTACGCCGACGGTAAGATGGTAGACCGCGAGGTGTATTCGCACCTGGCGATTCGAAGGCTCGCCCAGGCCGTCGCGACGTTTCCCAATCTGCATCTTGCACTTTTTGACCGAACCAAGTCCTTCTTGCTCGATGACGAGTGCAAGTTCGTGCGTGAGGTCGATAAGGACCTTCCCAATGCCGAGCGCATTTGGGAGCTGCCCGATCCCAGCGTAAATATCATCAAGGCGAGTATCTTTTGCGATGACGGTGCCGTTATGGACAGCGCTTACGTACTACAGCGCGAACTCGGTCAGCTCTTTACTTTTGCGCCTTCGGGCAACGCGTGGATCGATGCCATGCAGCCCGGCGTGTCGAAGGCCTCGGGCATCGCACAGCTCATGGAGCACTATGGAGTCGAACGCGACGAGGTTATGGCGTTTGGCGACTCGATGAACGACTACGAGATCATTCGCTTTGTCGGTACGGGCTGCGCGATGGAAAACGCGCGCCCCGCGCTCAAGGCAGTGGCCGATCGCGTGGTGGGTTGTAATCGCGACCACGCCGTCCAGCAGGAGCTCCGTCGCGTGCTGGAGAGTCTCGCTTAATCCGGCAGATGGGGACGTTCCTTTTCTG
>DBFSAO010000071.1:0-2855 GCA_048500675.1 Collinsella sp. | reverse complement strand
ATTGGCATCTTCGCGATCTGCATCATCGGAACAGGTTTGGGAGTGTTCGCGGCGGCGTAATGTTGACTGCTATGCTCGTGCGTTGGATAACTAACTGACCGTTTGAAAACGGGGCTCGGCGTAAGGCCGGCCCCGTTTTTTGTTTGAGGGATTTCCCGACCGTCCAAAAATCTACGCTCGTCCATCACTCACGTATCTCTCATCTCTCATTTGTCACTAATACGAGAGATGGCACAAAGACGAGAGATAATTACGAGAGATAACTGATCAGCAAAGAGACAGGCAATCATGGTATTGTCTCAATACTGATTGTTCTACCAGCAAAAACATGTTTAAATGAAACAAATGGCAGACATCTTATCTTTCATCTCTCACTTATCTCTAATATGAGAGATAGCAGTAAGATGAGAGATAATTACGAGAGATAACTGAGAGACGAAGGAAATCTATTCGCGGCATTCTCCGCCGGGCCGAGCGAAA
This sequence comes from Collinsella sp., assembly GCA_048500675.1. Classification (GTDB taxonomy): domain Bacteria; phylum Actinomycetota; class Coriobacteriia; order Coriobacteriales; family Coriobacteriaceae; genus Collinsella. The sequence goes on along the minus strand of DBFSAO010000071.1, from coordinate 2,375 downwards.
GGACATGCAGATGAACGAAAACGAGCTGACCGGTCTGCTCGAGTCTTTAAAGCGCATGGGCTCGGATGATCTTAACGTCGAGGTCAAGGAGAGCGCCACGACGCTTTCCCGCGACGTATGGGAAACGGTTAGCGCATTCGCGAATACCGCTGGCGGAATTATCGTGCTCGGCGTGAGCGAGCGCGCGGGCTTTGTCCCGGTTGAGAACTTTGAGACCGAGAAGGTGCTCAACCAATTCGTAGCGGGCATGGGTGATGCCGGTGGTCGCGGAAAACTGGCCAATCCGCCCAAATACACCATTGAACGCGTGGAGCTCCAGGGCACCGTGGTTCTGGTCATCACGATTGAGGAGCTCGACCCGTCGAGCAAGCCGTGTTATGTCATAGAGCGGGGCGCTCAAGGCGGCAGCTACAAACGCATCGATGACAAAGATGTTCCGCTTTCGTCGACCGAGGTCCTGTCCTTGTCGTCGTATGAGCGGACGAGCCCCAGTGATCGCGACGCAGTGCCGGGCGCGGGTGTGGGCGACCTCGACGAGGCCCTGATCGACCGCACGATAGAGCGTGCTTTTTCGCTGACGCCCCGAGCTATGCACGGTGCGACGGACAAGAAAACAAAGCTGGAGCGCCTGAATTACCTCGATTCCCAAGGCAACGTGACTAAGGCCGGACTCCTGGTTGCGGGCGCCTATCCTCAGCAGTTCTACCCCAAGCTCTTTATCGATGTGGCGGTCTATGCCGGAACGCAGAAGGGCGCGGCGGGGTCGTTGAGGTTCATGGACCGTACGATCTGCGAGGGGACGTTGGGCGAAATGGTCTCGGATGCCGTCGCGGCAGTCGTCAAGAATTTGCGGCGAACCTCGACGATCCAAGGCGTCTCGCGTGTCGACTCGCTGGAGATTCCCGAGGAGGTCCTGCGCGAGGCAATCGCCAACGCCGCAATCCACCGAGAATACGGAGATCGGTTCTGTGGACAATCGATTGCTGTCGACGTTTTTGATGACTGTATCGAGGTGACGAACCCCGGCGGCCTATACGGGGGAAAGACTCGCGAGAACTTGTTTGACGGCAGCTCCCGATGCCGTAACGCGACGCTCGTGAAACTCATGTCGATTGTCCCGCTGCCGGATGGCGCAGGTTCGCCGGCTGAGGGCAATGGCTCGGGCATCCCGATGATGATCGATGCCATGCGCGCGCATGGTCTGGCCGAGCCCCTGTTCTGCCCGGGGTTCGATCGGTTCAAGGTCGTACTTTACCGTTCAAAGATCGAGCCGGTCGATCATGGCGGGGGCTTAATTGTGACGGCACTCAAACATTACGGCGAGCTGGGGACGCGTGAGCTGGCAGAGCGCACGGGGCTCACAATTTCCCAGGTTAGGTCGCGCGTCAACGCGCTCATTGCTCAAGGCGAGCTTGAGCCCACGGCGCCGGCGACGAGCCGCAACCGCAAGTATCGACTGTTGGAGCGCGTGGAATAAATGCGTTAGCGGACGAGGCGACCCAATAATCGACCCTCGATTGGCGCCCACTAAGGTTAAGCGGTTGTTGCCCAGTTGACGGTGATGCTAAAGACTCGGCTTACGCCGGCATGGCCGCGAACCCGTCCATCAAGAACAGCCTAAGAACCAGCTTGATGACATATCCCGGTTTGACTTCAGCCGCGTCAAAGACATGGCGCTCGGCGAGCTCGCTGCAGTATGTATAGATGTCGCGGATAAGGTCCGCGCCCGAAAGCGTAAACATGTAGCCTGCGTCCGAAAGCGCATTGGGCGCGGCGGGCAACTTGGCCATGTGGCAGAACGTTTGCAGGTCGGGCGCCATAACATTCTGGTAGTCGAGGTGGCCGCTGGCATCCTGTGCGGCAAGCTCCAATTGGCGCACAAAATCCAGCGCCGCTGCCAGCACAAAGCTCGGCGTAGGCGCGTTGACGTCCTGAGTGGTCGCCACGAGCCTGCCCGCCGCCTGCGTGACAAGCCAAGCGACCTCGCGCTGGCAACGCACGGCCTTGCGCGTAACCGGCTTGATGGACGAAGAAGAAACGCTCCCCTTAGGCGGATTCGAAACAGCCACAAGACCCTCCCATGAACGACCCGGCCCAACAAGCCCGGATGAAACACGTGCTACATCAGTATACAGGGGAGTGGGATGGCGGGGTACGAGCGCGCCAACGGCAAACCGAGAGCATCAACGATGTGCCGATCACGGAATGAGATCTCGTAATAATTGACTCTCGGCCATATTATTGAGGGGCATGACTCGCGTTCGTATGGTTGTAGGTGCTGGCGATGAACGACATTGACCTTGCTGTTCCGTTGATGGATGGACCAAGCTATGACCGCGCCTGCAGTCTCGTGCCTTCCGAATACGTTGAGGCAT
>DBFSAO010000070.1:0-7575 GCA_048500675.1 Collinsella sp. | reverse complement strand
ATCCAAACGTGTACGTCAGCCTCCAAACATGTCATTATTTGTCGGTTTTGGAGGCTGACGTACACGTTTTGAGAGCAAGCGAGGCCGCACCACGCGCCGCGCAACCTTTCCAATCGATTTCGATCCCCGGCGTGCCCGGCGTGTTGAGAGCCGCGCCATTACAATGAAGCGGATTCGCTTGACGCAAAGGAGCCGCTATGCCCATGTGCCCGCTGGTCGATTGCCATACCCACACCTCGTTTTCGGACGGGCATGCCTCGTTTGAGGACAACGTCCGTGCCGCTGCTGCGGCCGGCTGCCGCGTCATGGTCTCGACCGACCATCTCACCCTGCCCGCCAGCATGGATGCTAACTGCGAGGTGCAGGTTACTGAGGGCGACCTCCCGGCGCATCGTCTGGCTTTTGAGGACGCTCGCGATCTTGCCGCTCAGATTGCGCCAGAACTCACCTTTATCTACGGTTTCGAATGCGATTGGTACGAGGGCTGCGAGCCTTTGGTTGAGCGCTGGTCCCAGGGCGCCGTCGTGCGCCTGGGCAGTGTGCACTGGATTGGCAACCCAGGCGATATCATGGCCGGTGCCGCGGGTACGGCGGGAACGGAGGACGTCGCTCGTCCCGATACGCCCGATTCGCGCTGCGGCTGGATCGACGATGACACCAACCTGCACGTTTGGGAAAACCTGGGGGTACGCGGCGTGTGGGAGCGCTATGTCGATGACTGGTGCCGCGCCTGCGAGAGCCCGCTCAACTTTGATGTGATGGCTCACCCCGACCTGGTCATGCGCTTTTCGAAGGAAGGCTTTGCGCCCGATTTTGACCCCGCACCGTTTTGGCAGCAGATGGCAGAGTGCGCGCACGATACGGGCCGCCGCGTTGAGGTCTCGACGGCCGCGCCGCGCAAGGGCTTGGGCGACTACTACCCCGCAACCGGTCTTTTGCGCTGCTTTGCCCATGCCGAAGTGCCGATCACCTTTGGCTCGGACGCGCACCGCGCCTGCGATATCTGCTGGAACATCCGCGAGGCCCAGGCGCACGCCTACGACTGCGGTTATCGAACCTTCGACATCCCCCACGCCACCGGCGAATGGGAATCCACGCCCCTCGCCTAACTGGTCGTTTAAGAACGTCCCCAATGACTAGTGGCGGCGAGCGTTGAGTTCGCCGGCCAGCTCGTCGAGGGTGATGCCGTAGCGCTCGAGCGTCACGAGCAGGTGGTAGACCAGGTCGCCGGCCTCGTAGCGGATGTGATCGTGATCGTTATCCTTGCAGGCCATGATCACCTCGCTTGCCTCCTCGGCAAGCTTCTTGAGCAGCTCGTCCTCGACATCGGTCAGCAGACGCGCGGTATAGCTCTCCTGCGGCGATGCATCATGACGACCGTGAATCACCTCGGCCAGACCTGTCAGCGTCTCTCCGATATTTCCATCCTGAACGTTTGCGGTGCGCACACCCATAGTTCAATCCTTTCTGGTGGCCGAGCGTCTAATCGAGCGCCCGCCCTACGCGAGTTTCTTAAAGAAGCAGGTACGGTTGCCGGTGTGGCAGGCCGGACCCGGCGAGTCGACCTTGACCAGCAGCGTATCGCTATCGCAGTCGGCCCAGAGCTCCTTGACCTCCTGCATGTTGCCGCTTGTCGCGCCCTTGTTCCAGAGCTCCTGGCGGCTGCGGCTCCAAAACCACGTGGTCCCGGTCTTGAGCGTCAGCCCCACCGATTCCTCGTTCATCCAAGCAACCATAAGCACCTCGCCGGTGTCATATTGCTGAACCACACAAGGAATCAGCCCACTGGCGTCGTACGCAAGCTTTGAAGGATCGGTTATCTCTTCCATTTCTCTCCCCAAATTCAAACCCCACAGGTCGGCGAGGGTTGTCCAAGTGCCCGAGATTCCGAGCGACAAGCCCGACGACGCGTACTTAAGTACGCGAGGAGGGTTGGAGCCGGAAGGTCGGGTGCCTGGGCAAGCCGCAGCACTAGAAGTCCAACCTCACAGGAATACCCTGCGATGCCATATATTCTTTGACTTCGCGAATGCTGAAGGTCCCAAAGTGAAAGACGCTTGCCGCCAACACGGCGTCGGCCTCGCCCTCGATCACGCCCTCGGCAAAATGCTCGAGCGTGCCCACACCGCCGCTCGCGATCACCGGAATCGGCACCGCGCGCGCCACGGCGCGGGTGAGCGCCAGGTCAAATCCGGCCTTGGTGCCGTCGCGGTCCATGCTGGTGAGCAAGATCTCGCCGGCGCCGCGACGAGCCGCCTCCTCGGCCCACGTCACCGCGTCGATACCCGTGGCGTTGCGACCTCCTGCGGTAAAAACCTCCCACTTGTCGGCACCGGATGCGCCAGGCAAGCCGACGCGCTTGGCATCGATCGCCACGACCACGGCCTGGCTACCAAACGCTGCGGCAGCCTGGCTGATCAGTGACGGATCGCGCACGGCGGCAGAGTTAAGCGACACCTTGTCGGCACCGGCTGCAACCATGGTGCGCATGCCCGCCAGGTCGCGAAAGCCGCCGCCCACGGTATAGGGAATGGCGAGCTCCTCGGCCGCATGCGCCGCCATCTCGATAGTCGTCGCGCGGTTATCGCTCGTGGCGGTAATGTCCAAAAATACGACCTCGTCCGCACCTTCGCGGTCGTAGGCGCGGGCCAGCTCCACCGGGTCGCCCGCATCGCGCAGGCTCACAAAGTTGACGCCCTTGACCACGCGGCCGTCCTTGACGTCCAAGCAGGGAACCACGCGCTTGGTAAGCATGGGCTACTCCTCCCCTCGGGCGGCGGCCAGCGCCTGTACCAGCGTAAAGTTGCCCTCGTAGAGCGCGCGACCGGTAATAGCGCCTTCGATCGCGCCCTCACCCACGGCGGCAAGCGCGCGGATGTCGTCGAGCGTCGAGATGCCGCCCGATGCCACGACGGGAAAGCCCGCGACATCGGCCACATGGCGATACGCCGCCACATCGATGCCCGTCTGCATGCCATCGCGCGCAATGTCGGTATACACCAGATGCTTAAAACCCAGCTCGGAAAGCTGTGCCACGGCATCGTCGAGCGCCACACCAGCGCCATCACGCCAGCCGTTCACCTTGACCTGGCCTTCGCGCGCAGCGATGTCTGCCACCAGCAACTCGCCAAAGCCTTTGGCCGCCACCTCGGCAAAACCCGGCTCGGTCACCAGCACGGTGCCCAGTGCGATGCGGCGTGCGCCGTAGCCTGCCAGCTCGTCGATGCGCGCGAGCGAACGAACGCCGCCGCCCACGTCCACGGACAGACCGTCGACGCCGCAGATGGCCTTGATCGCCGCCGAGTTAGCAGCGCATGCGTCCTCGTCCTCGCCAAAGGCAGCGGACAGGTCGACGACGTGCACCCAACTCGCACCCTGCTCGGCAAACGAGCGGGCGACTGCCACAGGGTCGTCGGAATATACCCTGCAGCGGCTCCGGTCGCCGCGCTCCAGGCGCACGACCTTGCCGCCGATCAGATCGATTGCGGGAAACAGAATCATCGGCCGGCCTCCTCGACGATGTTGACGAAGTTCTTAAGGATGCGCTGCCCCAGCGCCGAGGACTTCTCGGGATGGAACTGGCAACCCCACACGTTGCCATGGCGCACGATGCACGGGAAACTCCGCGTATAGTGCGTGCACGCCAGCACATCGGCGGCATCGGCATCGTCTGCTACCGCGTAGCTGTGGGTGAAGTACATGTTGACACCCTCGGCAAAACCGGCAAGCAGTGGATCGGCCGCGCCGGCAGGCGTCATGTGCACCTGATCCCAGCCCACGTGCGGGACCTTCAGACGGCTAGACTCCAGACGCGTGCACGAGCCGCGCATGATGCCCAGGCCATCGACCCAGGGGCCGCCATCCTGCTCGGGGGCGCTGCCATCCGCGGCCTCACCCGTAGGAACGCCCTCATTACCGCGCTCAAAAAACAGTTGAAGACCCAGGCAGACGCCGAGCAGCGGAGTTCCGGCGGCGACGGCATCGAGCACCGCGTCTGCCTCGCCGCTCTGGCGCATAAAGGCAATCGCGTCATAGAACGCGCCCACGCCCGGAATGACCAGGCCGTCGGCGTTGCGGATCTGCTCCGGATCGTCCGACGTGCAGGCGGCGGCACCGGCGCGTGCAAGCCCGCGCACGACGCTCGACAAGTTGCCCTTGTGGTAGTCGACCACCACGATCTTCGGTTCGCCCACGCGACCCCTCCACTTCTCATCATCCAAAACCACCACAAAGGGGACAGGCACCTTCGTGGTGGTTTTACTCTTGTGACGGTTACAGCGAGCCCTTGGTGCTGGGGATGCCCTGCACGCGGGGATCGAGCTCGCAGGCGCGGCGCATCGTGCGGCCCACGGCCTTAAAGGCGGCTTCGATAATGTGGTGCGAGTTGCCGCCCGCCAGCTCGCGCACGTGCAGCGTGAGCTTGGCGTCACGCGCGAAGGCATAGAAGAACTCGACGGCTAGCTCAGTATCGAAGCTACCCACGCGCTCGGTCGGCACGGGCAGCTCGCAATAGGCCTGGCCACGACCCGAAATGTCCACGGCGGCCATCACGAGCGTCTCGTCCATGGCGATCGCCGCATCGGCAAAGCGCGTAATACCCGCTTTGTCGCCCAGCGCCCGGCAAAACGCCTCGCCCAACACAATGCCCGTGTCCTCGACGGTATGGTGCGCGTCGACCTCAACGTCGCCTACCGCATGCACCGTCAAATCAAACAGGCCATGGCGGCCAAAGGCGTTGAGCATATGGTCGAAAAACGGTACGCCGGTCGAGATATCGCACATACCGGTTCCATCCAGGTCGAGTTTGACGACAATGTCGGTCTCCCCCGTCTTGCGGGTCACCTCGGCATAACGGCCCATCTAGATCTCCTCCTTCACCAGCACGGCAAACGCAGCCAGTACCTCATCGTTTTCCTGCGGCGTGCCCACGGTAATGCGCAGACAGTCCGCAAGCCCCGGCGCATAGCTAAAGTCGCGCACCAAAATCGAATACTCGTCGCGTAGGCGCTCGCGCACGCGCGTGGCATGCGGCGTACGCACGAGCACAAAGTTCGCCGCGCTCGGCCATGCCTCCACGGGCAGGCCCTCGGTAGCCATCGCGCGCAGGGCGCACAGCTCGCGCTCGCGCTCGGATGCGACCTGTGCCACCACGGGCGCGTACGCATCGCGGGCACGCACGCAGGCAAGCGCGGCGGCCTGGCTCAGCACGTTGACCGAATAGATCTGGCGAATCGCCGCGAACACGTCGATGACCTCGGACGCCGCGATCACGTAGCCCAGACGCGTGCCGGCAGCGCCAAACGCCTTAGACAGCGTATGTAAAATCACCAGGTTGGGATGCTCGGCGATAAGGCCCTGCGCCGTGGTGGCCGCGCCAAACGAATCGTCGGCAAACTCAACGTAGGCCTCGTCGACCATCACCATGCCGGGGCACGCATCGCACAGCGCCGCGATAAAGTCGAGCGGCGCCACGTCGCCCGTGGGGTTATTGGGCGAGGTCACGATTGCCAGGTTGCACTCGGGCGCTGCCGCAAGCACGGCTGCCTGGTCGAGCTCAAAGGTCGCGGGGTCGCGCCACACGTCGCGCACCTCGGTCTGGCAGAGCGACGCAAAGAACGCGTACTCGCTAAAGCACGGCGGACAGTTGAGCAGGGTTCGCCCAGCGCCGCCAAACGCCAGCAGGTAGTTATAGAGCAGCTCGTCACCGCCGTTGCCCACGCAGATATTCTCGCGCGTCACGCCATGCCAAGCGGCAAGCTCATCGCGCAGGTCGTTGGACATGGGGTCGGGATAACGGTTGAGCGGCGTGGCAGCCAGGGCTGCATCGATTGCCTCGCGCACGCCGGCCGGCACGGGATAGGTGTTCTCGTTGGCCGAAAGATTGATGCGCGTAGGCGTAAAGTTGGGATCATAGGGCTCGATGCCGGCCAGGTAGGGCTGGACGAGCCCCTTCATGCGCGGCGTGAGTTCGGCCATGTTAGGCCTCCTCGCCAGTCGCGCCAGCGCCATCCGCGCCCGCAGCCGCCAGGTCCACACCCTCGGCGACCGTCGCGGTCGTATCTCCCGGCCAGGCAACCTTGGTCAGGTCGGCCGCGGCGAGCGACTCGGCACTCACGGCATCCTCGCCCTGTTCCAGCACGCGGCGACGCAGGGCGGCGGAAAGCGCGTGCGCCCACAGGCCCTCGGCCTCGGCCAGGCGCTGTGTGGCGGGAGCGTCGGAGAGCAGGCCCTCGGGCGTATAGCAAATGACGCTCGAGCGCTTAACGAACTCTTCGACCGAAAGCGGGTTGGAGAACATGGCCGTGCCGCCGGTTGGCAGCGTGTGGTTGGGACCGGCAACATAATCGCCGAGCGGCTCGGAGCTCCAAGCGCCCACAAAGATGGCGCCGGCGTTGCGAATGCCGCCGAGCAGGCCCATCGCGTCCTTGCAGTGCAGCTCCAAGTGCTCGGGCGCCACGGTATTCACCGCCTCGACGGCGGCAGCCATGTCGGCGGCCACCACGATGGTGCCCTCATTGTCGAGCGAAGCACGCGTGATCTCGGCACGCGGCGACTGCGCCACCAGGATATCGATGCCTGCCTCGACCTCGCGCGCAAACTGCTCGTCGCAAGTCACCAGATAGCAGGCTGCCAGCGGATCGTGCTCGGCCTGGGCCATCAGGTCGGCCGCGACCACCATGGGCTTGGCCGTGGCATCGGCCAGCACGCAGACTTCGGAGGGGCCAGCGACCATGTCGATACCCACGTCGCCCGAGACAATCTGCTTGGCCGCAGCGACAAAGGCGTTGCCCGGGCCGGTGATCTTGTCGACGCGCGGAATAGTCTCGGTGCCGTACGCCAGCGCGGCCACGGCCTGAGCGCCACCCACCATATAGATCTCGTCCACGCCGCCGAGCTTTGCCGCGGCGAGCGTATACGGGCTGATCAGGCCATCTTTCTGCGGCGGGGTCACCATGACCACGCGCTTGACGCCGGCAACCTTGGCGGGAATGGCATTCATGAGCACCGTGGAGGGATACTGCGCGCGACCGCCCGGCACATAGATGCCAGCCGCCGCGAGCGGGGTCACCTTAACGCCGAGCATCGTGCCGTCCGGGCGCGTGGTAAACCAACTCTGCTCGACCTCGCGCTGGTGGAACTCGCGAATCTGGCGCGCGGCCTTCTCGAGCGCGGCGACAAAAGCGGGATCGAGGCCTTCGAGCGCGGCATCGATCTGCTCCTGCGGCAGGCGAAAACTCTGCAGCTCAACACCGTCAAAACGCTGGCAGTAATCGCGCACCGCGGCATCGCCGTTGGCACGCACGTTGGCCACGATATCGCGGGCGGCGTCAACAATGTTTTGCGGCAGCACGCCCTTACGGTTGAGCTGGTTGGTAACGAGTCGCTCACCGGGAGCAAGCTTGATGGTCTTCATTTCGGTATCCCCTATCGGTTGAGATTGCGTTTGAAAAACGAGATGCCGGGCAGCGGCACCAATCGGTCCGCAGCCCGGATATGGGGGCGCCCGTGCGTGCTCGCGCTATTGTGCCGAGCCCGCAACGGGCTCAAAATGCTTGTCCTTCACGGCAGCAGCCA
>DBFSAO010000007.1:0-4500 GCA_048500675.1 Collinsella sp. | reverse complement strand
TTAGTAGTTCATCTGGTGGTAGTAGCGACGCGTGGTGAGCGGGTGGTTGCGGACGTGCTCGAGATGGCAGCTCAGGCGCTCGGTGATGGTGTAGGTGACCATCGGGGAGACGATCTTGCGGAACTCGGGGTCGCTGAACGGCAGCTCGACCTCGGCGGTGTCGAACTTGTTCACGCGGACATGGACGCCCTTCTCGTCGGCGAGCATGTGGGTGAAGTTGTCCACGCGGTCCATGAGCTTGCGGGTGTCGTCCTCGCCGTAGAGCATGATGAGGCTCGTGCCCTCCTCGCACAGCTCGATGGTGCCGTGGAAGAACTCGGCGGCGTGGATGGACTTGGTCTTGATCCACTGCATCTCCTCGAGGATGCACATGGCGTAGTCGTAGGCCTCGCCCCAGAGCATGCCGGAGCCGATCACCATGTGGTAGTCGGTGTCCTTGAAGTCCTCGGCCATGGCGGCGCAGCGCTCGTCCTGGGCGTCCTTGGCCTTGATGAGGTACGGGGCGATGTTGCCGAACTCCTCCATGAAGGTGTCGTACTTGGGGAAGGCGCCGGCGTTCTTGAGGAAGCGGGCGACCAGCGTGATCTGGTAGGTGTAGATGGCCTCGCACAGGACGTCGTCCTCGGCGAAGCTGAAGAACTTGTAGTCGGCGTACTCGGTGGCCGGGGTGTTGTCGTTGGAGACGTACATCAGCGTGCGGGCGCCCTGCTCCTGGCAGAACTTGGCGGCCTCGATGATCTCGGGGGTGGTGCCGGTGCGGGTGGAGAAGACGCAGACCGAGTCCTTGTTGAAGGCCTTGGGCGGGCACGCGAGGAACTCGGCGGCGATCTCGCAGTGGACGTCGACGTCGGCCGTGGTGGTCTCGACCCAGTACTTCATCGGGAGCGTGTGGGCCCAGGTGCCGCCGCAGCCGATGAAGAAGATGTTGGAATAGCCCTGCTCGCAGACCTTGTCCACGGCAGCCTCAATCTGAGGACGGAGAGCGAGGGCATCGCTCACAACCTTCTCGTAACGAGGCTCATCGAAATTGAACATCCCTTACTCCTAACTCACTTAGATGAACCCTTCATTCATCCCATAACGTTATAATACTTTATATAACTAACTATGCAAGTATTATTTTGATTCTGCTCTTTCATCAAGCCCCTTAAAACAACAATCGGCATTGTTGGACACAGCGTGCAAGTTCATTGAACGATTCAATATGCATCGTCCCTAGTTAAATGACGTCTTATGCAAATACCTTTAATCCGCTTGGGGCCGACGAATCTTTTGACTGTCCGCAGAAGCTTTCCCGGAATTCCCCATGGATAGACGCACCGGCAATCGCTTTGTTATCTGGCTTATTGCGCATTGCCGGGGCGTCTGGGAGAAAGTGCAATCTACCGCGTGGTCAACTAGCGTTTCATCGGAATCGACCGCATCCGCGCCAAATACTAAATCGCAATCGTTGTAACTCGCCCGACCATATGACGGCAATTTCTCGCCTTAAAAATGAGCACGAAATAAGGGGGCAGCTGTTTGCAACTTGCTTTATTCGTAAGTGTTTTTACTGAAAAAACAATCACCAACCAAACAGCACTATTAACAGCACTATTAATTGTTTGGCTCTTTGCTGTACAGCCATCTTTCGTATACGCCTCTCGTCTATCTCTCATCTCACGGTTGGAGACGAAAGGTGTGCGGGAGTGGATAATTGGACGGCATTTGGGCCTGCGACGGATTATTTCGTCCGAAAATCCACGCTCATTTGGCGGGACACGCGGGGCCTATGCCCAATCCACCCACATCGTCTTCAGTTCGCCGCAGAGCCGCGGCCCCATATGGGTATACTCTCGAGGATTCGACTCGATTCGCCCCCGCTGGGGCGTCAAAAGGAGACTGCATATGCCCATCACCTCAACCGACCCGCGCGCCGCTGCCGCCGCGCTGCTGGTACCCGGTACCACCTGCCACGGTTTTGCCGTCGAGCGCTGCGAGACCGTGCCCGAGCTCGACTCGGACGCCTACGTGCTGCGCCACACCGCATCGGGCGCTCGCCTGCTGTACCTGGCGTGCGACGACGAAAACAAGGCCTTTGTCATTGGCTTTAAGACGCCGCCGGCCGATTCCACCGGCGTGTTCCATATTCTTGAGCACTCGGTGCTGTGCGGATCGGCCAAGTTCCCCGTCAAGGAGCCATTCGTCGATCTGATCAAGAGCTCCATGCAGACGTTCCTCAACGCCATGACCTACCCCGACAAAACCATCTACCCCGTTGCCACCACCAACGAGCAGGATCTGTACAACCTGATGGACGTGTACCTGGACGCGGTGTTCAACCCGGCCATCTACACCAAGCCCACCATTTTTGAGCAGGAGGGCTGGCACTACGAGCTGGACCTGCCGGAGGGCGCCGAGGGCGAAGGCAGCGCCGCCAGCCTGCGCGAGGGCACGCTGCGCTATAACGGCGTGGTGTTCAACGAAATGAAGGGCGCGCTGTCCGACCCCATGAGCGTGCTGGACGATGCTGTTAACGCCGCACTCTATCCCGACACCGCCTATGCGCACGAGAGTGGCGGCGACCCGCGCGCGATTCCCGCGCTCACCTACGAGCAGTTCCTGGACACGCACGCGCGCCACTACAATCCTTCCAACTCCTACATCACGCTCTACGGCGACCTGGACGTGGACCGCGCGCTGGCCTTTTTGGACGAGCGCTATCTGTCGCAGCCGAGTGCCGCGAGCCGTCGCATGGACGCCGCCATCGCTGCCGGCGAGAACCCGTCCGCGCTGGCGCCCAATCCGCTGGACGTGCAGGCACCCGTGACCTGCGAGTATGAGCGCGTCGAGATGGCCACCACGCCCGAGAACGCCCTGGTGGGCCTGGGCCTTGTGCTGGGCAGCGCGCTCGACCGTAAGCGCACGATCGCGGCGGATATCCTGTTCGAGGCACTGCTGGGCTCCAACGAAGCGCCGGTTAAGAAGGCCATTCTGGCCGCCGGCCTGGGCGGCAACGTGGTGAGCTACACCGCGGCCGAGAGCCTGCAGCCCTACGAGCTCATCATGCTGCAAAACGCGCAGCCCGGCGTAGCGCGCGAACTGCGCCGCGTGTTCCAGGACGCCTGCCGCGACCTGTACGAACATGGCGTTCCGCGCGAGCGCCTGGAAGCCATCATCAGCAGCAACGAGTACGACCTGCGCCAGCGCGACTATGGCATCGCCGACGGCGTGGCCATTGCGTGCGACGCGCTGAGCACGTGGCTCTACGATGACGACGCTGCGACGCTGGCGCTCAAGTATGGCCCGGTGTACGAGGAGCTGCGCGGCGAGCTGAACGGTAGCTACTTTGAGGACCTGCTGCGCGAGCTCGTGCTCCAGAACGACCATATGGCGCTGGTCGAGCTGGTGCCGGTGGACGCCGCCGAGGGCGCGGAGGGTGCCGAGGCCGCCGAGCTGGCTGCAAAGCGCGATGCCATGACCGATGTCGAGCTGGCGGACGTGGTCGAGCGCACAGCCGCGCTGCGTGCCGCGCAGGAAGCCGAGGACACGCCCGAGGCCAAGGCCACGCTGCCGCGCCTGCACGTTTCCGACATTGGCGAGGCGCGCTCCGAGCCGCCGCTGGTCGTGGATACGACTGCGCCTATCCCCTGCCTGCGCCACGGCATCCCCACCAACCGTCTGGCCTACGCCATGCAGTATTTCGACCTGAGCTGCGTCGCATTTGAGGACCTGCCCTACGTAACGCTGCTCTGCCGCCTACTCAAGCAGCTGCCCACGCGTGAGCATTCGGCCGAGGAACTCGACAACCTGCTCGCCGGCAAGCTGGGCTTTTTGAGCTTTACGACCGAGGTCATGACGCAACCCGACGTGGACGGCGTGCGCCCCTACCTGCTGGTGAGCGCCGGTGCCCTGTCCGAAAAGATCGACGCGCTGGCGAGCCTGCCGCGCGAGGTGTGGTCGAGCACGCTGTTGCTCGATGCTGACGCCGACCGCGTTCGCGACGTGCTCACGCAGATTCGCATTGGGCTTGAGCAGGGCTTTATCAACAACGGACACTCGGCGGCGCTCGGTCGCGCGATGAGTTACAGCTCGCCTTCGACCGTAGTGCGCGAACAGCTTTCGGGCGTGGACTTCTATCTGTTCCTGCGCGATCTGCTCGAGCACTTTGACGAGCGACTGGACGACCTGCGCGCCAAGCTTGCCGCGCTGGCAGACCGCATCTTTGTGGCCGATGGCTGCATGGCGAGCTTCACCGGCAGCGATGAGGACTTTGACGCGTACTGGGATGCCGCGGGCAACCTGGGGCTGGGCGCGGGCGACGGCGCTGGCAGCGGCACGCTCGTGGTACCGGAGCCGCGCGACCGTCACGAGGCTTTCGTCATCCCCAGCGACATCTGCTTTGCGGCAAGCGCGTGCGACCCGCGTCGCCTGGGCATTGACGTGACGGGCGCCTGGGCGGTTGCCGCCAACGCGCTCTCCTACGACTACCTGTGGAACGAGATCCGCGTGAAGGGCGGT
>DBFSAO010000069.1:0-46650 GCA_048500675.1 Collinsella sp. | reverse complement strand
CATATTATTGAGGGGCATGACTCGCGTTCGTATGGTTGTAGGTGCTGGCGATGAACGACATTGACCTTGCTGTTCCGTTGATGGATGGACCAAGCTATGACCGCGCCTGCAGTCTCGTGCCTTCCGAATACGTTGAGGCATGGGAGTGGTTTCTGGGTGAGGAGCAGCGCGGCGGCGTTTGGACCAGCCTTCCGCACCACACCAAGGAAGATAGCCCTCAGTATCAGTATCGTTTGAGAATTGGCTCGGACTTCTTTCCCGTAACGCGGGATTCAGGGATCTTCTGGCCGGGCCAGGATCGGGTGAAGCAAGATCCCAATAAGATCTTTGCGCTCTCGGTCCATAACTCCAAAAAGAGCTTCTACACCGATGTGCCTCCGCTCTATTTGGACGATGGTACGTGGGTCATTAAGTACTCGGTTCAAGCGCCGGGTACCGTTGGTTTTCGAGACCAGAATTACAACCGTAAAATGCTCAACTGCATGGAATGTGGCGTCCCAGTCGGAGTCATATTTGCAACCGAGGTGGGCTATAAGGTGCTCGGCCTTGCGTTTGTTGAGCGGTTCGAGCCCGAAAACGGATGGTTTGTTCTGCACGGTCCTGTTCATAAAGGCGGGCCGGACCCTCGTTTTGCGCCCGACATGAGTTATCTGAAGCGCATGCCCGTCGATATTGAGTTTGCCGGACAGGGTGCGACCGACGACGAAAAGGTCCGCTATGCGTTAAGGCGCGAGCGATTGGGGCAACAATGGTTCCGCAAGCAGCTCGTTGCCGCCTATGACGGCCGTTGCGCGGTGTCGGACTGTGGCGTCAGCGAAGCTCTGGAGGCTGCGCATATCGAGAATTACTCGGGACCCAAATCGCAGGTTGCCAGCAACGGTATTCTGCTTCGGCGCGATCTTCATTCCCTATTTGATGCTCACCTGATTTCGTTTGAGCCTGTTTGCGGCGAATATCGGCTGTGCGGATCGTACCTGCTGGATAAGACCGACTACGCTTCCTTTGCGGGTGCGACGCTAAGGCAGCCGGATGAGCGTCAGTGGCGACCCAATACGGTGTTTCTTGAGGCCCATCGCATTGAGTTCGATCGCTCGGAAAAGAAGCGTGAAAAGGCGGGGCTTCTGCCGTATTAGCGTATTTGGCTTTGGCATTCTTTGACGATCGTGTTGTTTGATCGGATCGCGTGGCGATGCAATCTCGCGCACGCCCGCCGGTGCATGCTCTTTCTGATTTGTATAGCGAGAGGGGAGCGTGTATGAGCTGGCGAGGCGATATTGCAATGGGGAAGTACGGAAAACTGCCGTGTGCCCTTATAGACAACAATATGTTTCCGAGCGTAGAGGTTGATTGCGGGTCGTTTGTCGTCGCCTGTCCTTGCTGCGGCTCGCAAATACCGTGTCTCGACATTCGGTTTATCGATGCGCGCGACAGACTCAGCGACGAAGTGAGAAAACGGACAGGCGTTCATATGCCGGTGTATCCGGAGAAATGCCCTGTTTGTGGCCTCGATATCGTGTACGACGCCGGCGACGAGGGATAGGTGATGCGGAGGAGTTGGCTGTGAGTGTCTTTTGCCTCTACAAATAAATCCCCTCACCGAGTTGCTTGTGGAACTCGGCGTGATGGTCGCGTGCCCAGGTAAAGAGCGCCTGGTCAAAGTCGGTACGCGTGACCGGGACGCCAAAGACGCCGGCAACTTCGACGCGTATAAACTCCAGTGCCGGCAGCTTGTTGATGGCAGTGAGGGCAAACGGGGACGAGGGCTCCTCGAACAGATAGCGGCTGCCTTGCAGCGCGTCGCAACTGGTGCACGTGTTGCCGAGCGACGGGGCTTTGGAGGCTCGCGCGCCTACGGGCTTGTAGCCGCAGCGCTTATGAAGGTAGTCGCGGATCTCGCCCGGTACGCAGCCAAGAGCGGGCACGATGGCGAGTGCGTTGGCGTTGGCCGTGTCGATGGCAATGTACCCGGCTTCGTTGGGCGCGTGCGCGATGGCGATGCTCTCGTCGTTATCGGTTCGATAGGGAATGCCGAAGGCCGCGACCGAGGTCTCTTTGTGACACTTCCAGCACTCGCGCTTGCCCAGTACTAGATATATATACGGCGCTGAGGGGTCGGATCGGTCAACACCGGGCAGCCACTCGGCAAAGGGCTCGGGGTTGACGCCGCTGGGTACATACCAGATCTTCTTGGTCCGGTCCCATTTGGCGCCCAGCGCCTTGGCTTCTTCTTTGTGCGAAAAGGGGACATCGAGCTCGGTGCGCATGGCGGCTCCTTGGTGCTGCAGGTGCAAGTGGCTCAAGGATACCGCAGGGCGCAGACATCGCGGCGTTTTGCTGAGAAGTTGCGGTGCGGACTGATTGGTTATGCCGATGAATAGATCGGCAAGTAGATGGTCGGCTTTTGGCTAGTTGGGCGGTTGGAGCTGCCAGCTGATTTGGCGACATAAAACAAAACAGCCCAGAGGACATAGCCTCTGAGCTGCGAACATTTGGTGGGCGTTAGAAGATTTGAACTTCTGACCTCTTCCGTGTCAGGGAAGCGCTCTCCCCCTGAGCTAAACGCCCGATCAAGGGTGCGCAAGCGCGCAAGGGATAATATAACGGAGCCTGAACTCGGTGGCAAGAACATTTTTAAAAATCGCTTACATTGTGGAATTCGGGGGCTTTGTCGCATCCATTTCAAAAGAGCCTGCTGCCGCGATTTGGCTGTCGCATAATGCAAGGCCATTGCGGTATCGAGCTATGGAAAGACGCCTGCGGAATTGTCCTACCGATAAGCGGACAAGCCTCCAGCTGGTGACTTCGCCGTGGTAAGGTAAGCCGAATTGTTTCCAGGCTGTTTCGGGGGAGTGGAATGAGCAAAGAGTGTGTCGAGCAGGTCGAAGGCGCAGGGGCTTCGGTGCCGATGACCGATATATCGAACATTGATGTGCCCGAGGGCACCGACGAGCTCAGCCGCAACACCCGTCGCGCATGGCGCGACCGCCTGAACAGCGCTTCGACGCGCAAGATGATCACGGGCGTCTTGGCTACGCTGGTGGGCGGTTCGTTTTGGGGCTTCTCGGGCACCAGCGCGAGTTTTTTGTTCGATACCTACCATGTCGATACGCTGTGGCTTATGAGCGTGCGTCAGATTCTCGCCGGCCTGCTCTTTATTGCTGTGGTTGTCACGCGCGACCGCGCACGCCTGGTCAAGCTTTGGACGACGCCCGCTGATCGCAAGCAGCTGCTGCTCTTTACCGCTTTTGGCCTGCTGTTCAACCAGTTTTGCTATCTTTCGGCCGTGCGCCTGACGAACGCCGGAACCGCGACGGTGCTCCAGTGCCTGCAGCTCGTTATCATCATGGGCTACGCCTGCGTGACCGATCGCCGTATGCCGCGTACTCGCGAAGTCATCGGCATTGGCCTGGCTCTGGGTGGAACCTTTTTAATCGCCACCGGCGGCGACCCCACCAGCCTGAATATCTCGCCGCTTGGCCTGGCAGCAGGTCTTATGTGTGCGGTCAGCGCCGCGTGTATGGCGGTGATTCCCGCCAAGATCCTGCCCGAATACGGCAGCCCCATCGTCACGGGCTCGGCAATGCTCACGGCGGGCGTGGTCTCGTGCGTCTTCGTGCAGCCCTGGGCGCATATGCCGGCGCTCGACGCTGCCGGCATCGAGGCGCTCGCGGTGTTCGTGGTTATCGGCTCGTTTTTTGCTTACATGCTCTATATGCAGGGCGTTAAGGACATCGGCTCGGTGCGCGCGAGCCTCATCGGAACTGTGGAGCCGGTTTCGGCGACCATCACCAGCGCCGTTATGCTGGGGACGGTGTTTTTGCCGACCGACCTTATCGGCTTTGTCATGATCATCGTGATGATGTTCCTCACGGTGTAGCTAGCGCCGCTGCCAAGACGGAAAAGGTGTTGTGCCGCATTTTCGCCAATTGATGTCCGTGTCTGGAGTTTAGCTGTCGATGCTCAAAATGCCATAAACTAGTAACGTTATGGACTTTTTCATTGCGACTCAATTGCGAGGATTTCTTTATGGCTGGTAATCACTTTAAGGGCAGCGATAGCGGCCGCCCTGCAGTTCCGCCGCGTCCGAACGGGGCTGGTAAGGCCGGCACGCCGGGCGGCGCTGGACAGGGCGGTTCCGGTAAGCGCGTGTCCCCGGGCGAGACGGCGATGTTTACCGCTCTGTACGAGCAGTCTCAAAAGGCAAAAAAGACCGGCCGTGCAAGAGGAAATGTCTTTGCGGGCGGTGCAACCTCTGCGTCGCAGCCGAGCGGGGCTCCTTCGGTACCTGCGAACAACGCAGGTGCTGCCAACGCCGCGAATGGCGCCGGCAACGTTAATGCCGGCAAGGCCGACAACAATACTCCCTCTGCCGGTGGCGCGGGGCTTACGGGTAACCTCGGCACGATTTACACCGGCGCCTCCGAGACAGGCACGTTCGCCCGCCTGGATGATAGCGGTGCCGAGTTTGCGGGCTCGGGTTCCAAGGAAGATTATTACGATTTTGGCTTGAACTACGGTAGCGATGCTTCGTCGAGTTCGACCTCTGACGGTCTGGTCCGTCATCGCCATCGCAAGGGCGAGCGCAAAAAGCGTCACACCGGCGCCATTATTGCCGCTGTAGTCGCGGTGCTTCTCGTTGCGCTTGGCGCAAGCGGCTTTATGCTGCTTAACTCGGCAAAGACCGTAAAGAGCGAAGCGAAGGAGGCTGTCGAGATCGTCGGTGGCCTTAAGGACAAGGTCACGTCGGGCGATTTTTCGACGCTGCCTGACGACGCGAAGAAGATCGATGAGCTCTGTAACAGCATGAAGGCGGAGACCTCGAGCCCGCTGTGGACGGCGGCTTCGTTTATCCCGGTGTATGGCAGCGATATCAATGCGGCCCGCACCATGATTGACGCCCTGTCCGATGTCTCGAGCAATGCGCTGGTTCCCATGGCCGATAACCTTTCGCAGGCTACGCCCGGCAAGCTGTTCCAGGACGGCATGATTAACGTGTCCGCGCTGCAGGCGGTCGCCGATTCGCTTTCCAGCAGCTCGAAGGTGTTCAAGAGCGCCAACGAGAAGGTCCAGGGCATTGGCGATACTCATATTTCCCAGGTGACCGAGCTGGTCGATAAGGCCAAGGACGGCTTTGCCACCCTCAACGGCGCGGTTGACGCGGCGGAGAAGGTCGCCCCCGTCCTTCCCCAGATGCTCGGCGCCAACGGCCAGACGCGCAACTACCTTATGTACGCCATGAACAACGTCGAGATTCGTGCCTGCGGCGGCTTTGGCGGTTCGCAGGGCCTGATTTCGGTCACCGACGGTCAGATGTCGATTGGCGAGTTTGTTCCCCGCATTGGACTCAGCGAGGATGAGGCGGTCGAGAGCGTCGACGAAGAGGATGAGGCGCTGTTCGGCAACCACAGCAACCTGTACAACTCGGGCAATACCTATTCGCCTGATTGGCCCCGCAACTCGCAGCGTGTCGCCGCGCTGTGGAAGTCCCAGTATGGACAGGACGTTGATGGCGTCATCGGTATCGACCCGGTGTTCCTGCAGTATCTGCTGGGCCTGGTCGGTAACGTGTCACTGCCCGACGGAACGGTTGTCGACGGCACCAACGCCGCAAAGGTCCTCATGCACGATGTGTACTGGAACTATCCGGTCGAGGAGTCGGACGGCATCTTTGCATCCGTCGCCAGCGCTGCCTTCGACAAGGTCCTTGGCGGTATCGGCGATGTCGATGTTACGAAGCTTGTCAGCGCCGTTGAGCGCGGTGCCGAAGAGGGCCGCCTGATCGCGTGGATGAGAAACGATGATGAGCAGAATGCCATCAAAGAGACGGGCATTGACGCTTCGCTGCCCGATCCGGATGATCCGAGTGCCGATCCCGTTGCCGGCGTTTACTTTAACAACCTGAGCTTCTCCAAGCTCGACTGGTATCTGAACGCCGACACTCAGATTGGTCAGGGCGTGAAGAACGGCGACGGCACGTGCTCCTATCGCATCACCGTTACCCTGACGAACATCATGACGCAGGAGGAGGCTGGCAAGCTGCCCGACTACGTTGCGGCGAGCGCGCCCGATGCCGCGCGTGACGACGAGCGTCTGAATGTCTCGTTGTTTGCCCCGACGGGTGGCAGCATCAGTGACCTTACGGTTGAGGGTACCCAGTTTGGTCTTGGTGCCGCTACGTGGCATGGAATCCCCTTCTATTCGGGCACCGTTGACCTGCATGCTGGCGAGACGACGACGATCACGTATACGCTGACCACGTCGGCCGAGGCGGGGGACAAGCCTCTTACGCTGCGTCAGACCCCTACATGCCAGGCGGCTCGCGACAGTGCGTCGGCGTAGGGTTTTTCTGGTAGCGCAGATAATCGAGTACCATTTTGGGGCGGACAGGCAATCTGTTCGCCCCTATTTTGTAAGGAGAGCGCATGAAGTACTTTGGCACCGACGGCTTTCGCGGTGAGGCCAACGTTGGGCTGACGGTAGAGCACGCTTATAAGATTGGCCGTTTTGTGGGCTGGTATTACGGCGCCAACCGCGAGCGCAAGGCACGCGTCATCGTGGGCAAGGACACGCGTCGCTCGAGTTATATGTTCGAGGCGGCGCTGGTGAGCGGTCTGGTCGCGAGCGGTGCGGACGCCTATATGCTGCACGTGATCCCCACGCCGGGCGTGGCGCATCAGACCGTGGAGGGCTGCTTCGATTGCGGCATCATGATCAGCGCGAGCCACAACCCGTTTTGCGATAACGGCATTAAGCTCGTCAACAGCGACGGCTTTAAGATGGACGAGGACGTACTGGAGCTCATCGAGGACTACATCGATGGCAAGAGCGAGGTGCCGCTGGCCACGGGCAACCACATCGGCGCCACGGTGGACTACATGCAGGGCCGCAACCGCTACATTGCTTCGCTCATCGCCAGCGCGAACTTTTCGCTGCAGGGCGTCAAGATCGGTATCGACTGCGCCAACGGCTCGGCTTCCTCGGTGGCCAAGCCGGTGTTCGACGCGCTGGGCGCTGACGTGCGCGTGATCAACGCCGCGCCCGATGGTTTTAACATCAACGTCGACTGCGGCTCCACGCATATGGAGCGTCTGCAGCGCCATGTGGTGGAGCAGGGCCTGGACGTGGGTTTTGCCTACGACGGCGATGCCGACCGCTGCCTGGCCGTGGATGAGCGCGGTCGCGTGGTAGACGGCGACCAGATCCTGTACGTGTGCGGCGTGTATCTGAACAAGCACGGGCGACTCTCGGGCGGTACCGTGGTGCCGACGATTGCCAGCAACTTTGGCCTGGTCAAGTCGCTGGAGCTTGCCGGTCTGAGCGCCGTGACCAGCGGCGTGGGCGACCGTCACGTGTATGCCAAGATGCGCGAGGGCGGCTACAGCCTGGGTGGCGAGCAGACGGGCCATACGATCTTTGGCGATATCGAGCGCACGGGCGACGGCATTATGACCTCGCTGCGCGTGATGGAAGTGATTCGTGCCGAGCGCGAGACGCTCTCGCAGCTCACGGCTCCGTGCAAGCTGCTGCCGCAGGCGCAGGTGGCCGTGCACGTGGCGGACAAGGACGCCGCGCTCGAGAACATGGGCGTGCAGAACGCCATCGCCGAGGCCGAGGCTGCGCTGGCAGGCGAGGGCCGCGTGCTCGTGCGCAAGAGCGGAACCGAGTCGGTTATCCGCGTGCTGGCCGAGGCGCCCGACCAAGCATCCGCCGATGCCGCCATGAAGCGCATCGCCAACGCGCTCGAGGCTCTGTAAGGTAGTCATTGGGGACGTTCTTAAACAACTAGGTGGAAAGGGGGCGCCGCGGATTGGTTCCGCGGCGTCCCCTTTGCGTTGACGTGTCGGTTATGCCTTACAGCTCGTAGAGCGTGGTGAACTTGTCCTGCAGGTAGCTGCAGTAGTAGCGGGCATCGAACGCCATGCCGCACGCGCCCTTGATGAGCTCCGGCGCGTCCTTGGCGCGGCCCCACTGCCAAATGTGCTCGCCCAGCCAGGCGCGGACGGGTGTCAGGTCGCCGCTCGCACAGGCGCCGTTGAGGTCGATGCCGTCGCGGCACATGGCCGGCACAAACATGGCATCGTAGGCACTGCCCAGCGCATACGTGGGGAAGTAGCCAAACGAGCCGCCGCTCCAGTGCGTATCCTGTAGGCAGCCGCGCGTGTCGTCGGGAACGGGAATGCCCAGGTACTCATCCATGAAGCGGTTCCAAAGCGCGGGGATGTCCTTGGCCGTGGCCTCGCCGGCAAACAGCATGCGCTCGATCTCGTAGCGCACCATAACGTGCAGCGGATAGGTGAGCTCGTCGGCCTCGGTGCGGATCAGCGAAGGCTGCGCGATGTTCACGGCGTGGTAGAGCGTGTCCTCGTCGACGTCGCCGTAGACCTCGGGTGCGTGGCGGCGCAGCACCTCGAGCAGCGGTCCCATAAAGGCGCGGCTGCGACCCACGGTGTTCTCGAAAAAGCGGCTCTGGCTCTCGTGGATGCCCATGGAGGTGCCGCCCTCAAGACAGGTGCGCGCATAGGCGGGATTGACGCCCAGCTCGTACATGGCATGTCCCGCCTCGTGGATGATGCTGTAGGCGTTGGAGATGCAATCGTCCTCGTAGATGTGTGTCGCGATGCGCGCGTCACCCACGGCAAAGCCTTCGCTAAACGGGTGTTCGGTAAAGGCAAGCGTGGTGTCGTTCAGGTTCAGGCCGACGAGCTTCATAAGGTCGAAGCTCATGGCGCGCTGGGCGGCCTCGGGCACGCGGGCGTGCAAAAAGTCTGCAGCGGGCTGCTGGCCGCGCTCGCCGATGGCGTGCACGAGCGGCACGACCGTGGCCTTAACCTCGTCGCAAAACGCATCGAAGCTCTCGGTGGAAAGGCCGCGCTCGTACTGGTCGAGCCACACGTCGTATGGGTCGCGCTTGGGGTCCATGAGCTCGGCCTGATGCTTGAGCTGGCTGACGATTTTGTCCACATAGGGCTCAAAGCTCGCCCAGTCGTTGGCCGCTTTGGCCTTGTGCCACACGGCGTCGGCCTCGCAGGTGAGCCTGGTCCAGGCCTCGGCCTCCTCGGTGGGGATGACGCTTGCCTCGCGCTGGTCGCGGCCGAGCACGCGAATCTCGTCAAGCAGCTGCGGGTCGTCGATCTTTCCGCCGGTGACGGTCTCGCGTGCCAGCGAACGTACAAGTTCGACAGACTTTTCGCTGGTCAGGAGCTTATGGTGCTCGCCGGCAAGGGTGCCCATGGCGTCGGCACGGGCGGCGGCACCGTTGGCGGGAGCAATGGTCGCGCCGTCAAACTCGGCAATCTTGAGCAGGTACTCGCGGGTCCACAGTTTGCCTTCGAGCTTGCGGAATTTTTTGACGGCCTTATCGACTTTCATGCCTTTGGGCGTCTTGCCCGCTGCGGGCTTGGCCTTCTTATCGTGCTTCTTTTCCATACCATATCCTTGATCTCGCGAGCCGAACGCCACGGCTGGGCGCACGGCCAGTTTGCACAGCTACCTGCCTTGTACCCAGCACGAACAAAACGGAACGCGGCGATACGCCCACACAATGTGGTATCCTATAGCCCAATGCGTTGACGGAGAGGGTTTTGCCCGCCGCGTCGCCGGCAAGAGAGGGAAGGTCATGGGCTGCAAGCCTTCCTGCGGTGACAAGGGCCAAGCGTTCACTCCCGAGCAGCGACCTCAACGGGCACGCGGCCAGCGGCGGCGAAGCCCCAGTAGGGAAGCCGTGAGCCTCGCGACAAGGGGCAAAGAGTGGGCGCGGCGGGCCAGACATCCGCCGGGTCAAACAAGGTGGTACCGCGGAATTCAACCGTCCTTGGGCAATGCACATGCCCGAGGGCGGTTTTTTGTTACCGAACCGGGCCGCGTTTTCGCAACGTCAGACGGCGGCAGCCGCCTCGGCAAGCGGGGAGCGCGAGAGACGAAAGGGAAGACATGAGTCTGATTGATGATCTGGTCAAACTCGAGGAAGAGGCCAAGGAGCTCGTCGCGGGCGCCGACGACGCCGCAAAGCTCGAGGCCGCGCGCGTTGAGCTGCTCGGCCGCAAGGGCCGCATCACTGGCCTGATGCGCATGATGGGCAAGCTCGCCCCCGAGGATCGTCCCATGATGGGCAAGCGCGCCAACGAGATGCGCCAGCTGATTGAGGGCATGCTCGACGAGCGCACCACCGAGATGAAGGCCGCCGCCCTCAAGCACACACTCGAGCACGAGGCCGTCGATATCACGCTGCCGGGCATCCGTCCGCAGATCGGTCACCAGCACCTGATCAAGCAGATCATCGAGGAGGCCGAGGACATTTTCTGCGGCATCGGCTACACCGTCGAGTCCGGTCCCATGGTCGACACCTCCTACTACAACTTCACCGCGCTCAACGCCCCCATGGATCACCCGAGCCGCTCGGCCCGCGACACCTTCTACGTGGTCGACAACAACCCCGGCAGCGTCGCACACCCCGAGGCTCACGCCCACGGCGAGTCCGACGTGCTGCTGCGCACCCAGACCTCGGGCGTGCAGATCCACACCATGGAGTCGCAGAAGCCGCCCATCTACATGATCTGCCCGGGCACCGTCTATCGTCCCGACACGGCCGACGCCTGCCACCTGCCGCAGTTCAACCAGATCGAGGGCCTGGTCGTCGACGAGGGCATCACCTTTGGCGATCTTAAGGGCACGCTCGACTACTTTGTTAAGTGCATGTTTGGCGAGGACCGCAAGACGCGTTACCGCCCGCACTTCTTCCCCTTCACTGAGCCTTCCTGCGAGGTGGACGTGAGCTGCCATGTGTGCGGCGGCAAGGGCTGCAACTTCTGCAAACACAGCGGCTGGATCGAGATCCTGGGCTGCGGCATGGTCGACCCCAACGTCCTGATCAACTGCGGTATCGACCCCGAGAAGTACACCGGCTTCGCCTTTGGTATTGGCGCCGAGCGCGTCGCGGCCCTGCGCTACGACCTGCCGGACCTCAGAACCCTGATGACAGGCGATATGCGTTTCCTGAACCAATTTTAGGCTTGCCCAGGCACCCCATCTTGGCGTTCAACCGTCGCTCGCGTACCTTTAGTACGCGTCGCTCCTCTTTCACGCCAACCTGGGGCACCTGGACAACCCTAAGGCGAACGTCTTCATTTGATATTTCCTCCCTATGCGGAGATTAAGAACTAGGAGAGCTACATGCGCGTTTCTTACGACTGGCTCAAGACCATGATCGATATTCCGGAGGATCCCAAGACCCTTTCGGACGAATATATCCGTACCGGCACCGAGGTCGAGGCGATCGACACCGTGGGCGAGTCCTTCGACCACGTGGTGACTGCCAAGGTTCTTACCAAGACCCCGCACCCCGATAGCGACCATATGTATGTGTGCTCGGTCGACGTGGGCGACAAGAATCTCGACGCCGACGGCAACCCCGCCCCGCTGCAGATCGTCTGCGGCGCGCAGAACTTCGAGGCTGGCGACCACATCGTCACGGCAATGATCGGCGCTGTGCTTCCCGGCGACGTCAAGATCAAGAAGAGCAAGCTTCGCGGCGTCGTGTCCATGGGCATGAACTGCTCTGCGCGCGAGCTCGGTCTGGGCGGCGACCACTCCGGCATTATGATCCTGCCCGAGGATACGCCCTGCGGCATGCCGTTTGCCGAGTATGTGGGCTCGAGCGACACCGTGCTCGACTGCGAGATCACGCCCAACCGCCCCGACTGCCTGTCCATGATCGGCATGGCCCGCGAGACCGGTGCCATCTTCGATCGCGATTTCCACGTTGAGCTGCCCGCCATCAAGGCCGAGACCGGCCGCGCGACTGACGACGAGCTTTCGGTCGAGATTGCCGACGAAGGCCTGTGCGACCGCTACGTCGCCCGCATCGTGCGCAACGTGAAGGTCGGCCCGTCGCCCGACTGGATGGTCAAGCGCCTCAACGCCCTGGGCGTGCGCCCGCACAACAACATCGTCGACATCACCAACTATGTGATGATGCTCACCGGTCAGCCGCTGCACGCCTTTGACCTGTCTACCTTTGCCGAGCGCGATGGTCATCGCCGCGTGGTGGTTCGCGCCGCCCAGCAGGACGAGAAGTTCACGACCCTTGACGGCGAGGAGCGCACGCTCGACGCCGGCATGGGCCTTATCACCGACGGCGAGCGTCCCGTGGCGTTGGCCGGCGTTATGGGCGGCATGGATTCCGAGATCGAGGACGACACCGTCGACGTGATGGTCGAGAGCGCCTGCTTCAACGCCGGTCGCACCTCGCACACCAGCCGCGACCTGTCGCTGATCTCCGACGCCTCCATTCGCTTTGAGCGCCAGGTCGACGAGACCGGCTGCGTGGATGTCGCCAACGTTACCTGCGCGCTCATCGAGCAGATCGCCGGCGGCGAGGTCGCCCCCGGCTATGTGGACGTGTTCCCCGCGCCCAAGACCATCGACAGCATCAAGCTGCGCTTGGCCCGCGTGCACGCCATCTGCGGCGCCGACATCGAGCCCGACTTTATCGAGCGCTCGCTCACCCGCCTGGGCTGCACCGTCGAGCGCGACGGCGAGGACTTTATGGTCACCCCGCCGAGCTTCCGTCCCGACCTGCCGCGCGAGATTGACCTGATCGAGGAGGTCCTGCGCCTGTGGGGCATGGGTCGCGTCACGGCGACCATCCCGGCTGCCAAGAACCACATCGGCGGTCTGACGCGCGAGCAGAAGCTTACCCGCAAGGTCGGCGAGATCCTGCGCGCCTGTGGCCTCAACGAGACCACGACCTTTGGCTTTGCCGCCCCGGGCGACCTGGAGAAGATCGGCATGTCCACCGAGGGCCGCGGCTGCCCCGTGGTGCTCATGAACCCGCTGGTGGCCGAGCAGACCGAGATGCGCCGCTCGCTGCTGCCGGGCCTGCTGCAGTCTGTGGCCTATAACGAGGCCCACGGCACGCCCAACGTGCACCTGTACGAGGTCGGCAGCCTGTTCCACGGCCGCGAGAACGCCAGCCTACCCAAGGAGACCAAGTCCGTGGCGGGTGTGCTCTCGGGCCAGTGGAGCGAGCAGTCTTGGAGCATGAAGTACCGTAAGCTGCGTTTCTTCTTTGGCAAGGGCATCGTCGAGGAGCTGCTTGCCCAGCTGCGCATCGAGAAGGTTCGCTTCCGTCCCGTCGAGGGCGAGGGCTATGCCTTCCTGCAGCCGGGTCGCGCCGCCGAGGTCCTGTCCGGCGGCACCGTGCTGGGCTGGGTCGGCGAGATTCACCCCGAGGCGCGCGAGGCGATGGGCATCGATGAGGTCGTCGTTGCCTTTGAGCTCGATCTGGACAAGCTGATCAAGGGCGCTCGCAACCAGGAGAACTACCGCGAGTTCTCGCAGTATCCGGCTGTTGAGCACGACCTGGCTATCGTGGTCGATAACTCCGTGACCTGCGAGGATCTTGAGCGCCGCATTACCAGCGCCGGTGGCAAGCTGCTCGAGGGCGTGCGCCTGTTCGACGTCTACCGCGACCCGGTCCGCGTGGGCGTGGGCAAGAAGTCCATGGCCTTTGCGCTTACGTATCGCTCCGACGACCACACACTCACCAGCGAAGAGGTCGAAAAAGCACACCAGAAGATCGTCACCAAGGTGTGCAAGGGCGTAAACGGCGAGGTCCGCGGGTAGGTCCTGCACTGGGATATGGGTCGGCGGTGGCTGCCGCCGAGTCCTACGTGACCGCTATGCTCGGTATGAGGCACCGTTGAGCCTGTATATATGACACGCGCATTACATAACGGCGTGCTGCTTTGTCGGCAGTGCGCCGTTTTGCTATGATAGCCCGCGTCGTGTTACGAATTTGACAATACGTAACACTGTCAAGGTGATTTAAGCGGCGTTGCAATTCTGTGCGCCGACAACCGGGAGGCGTACATGCACATTCCAGATAACTATCTGTCCCCGCAGACCGATGCCGTCATGGCGGTGGCGATGGTGCCCGTTTGGGTTCACTGCATCAAGAAGGTGCGTGCCACGCTCGATCGCGAGCATATGGCGTTCCTGGGCATCTGCGCCGCATTCTCCTTCTTGCTCATGATGTTCAACGTGCCGCTGCCCGGCGGCACCACAGGTCACGCCGTCGGCGGCGCGCTCATCGCGCTGCTGCTGGGCCCCGAGGCCGCGGCTATCGCTGTCTCGGTCGCGCTGGCGCTGCAGGCGCTGCTATTTGGCGACGGCGGCGTTCTGTCGTTTGGCGCCAACTGCTTTAACATGGCCTTTGTGCTGCCGTTTGTCGCTGCTATCGTGTTTCGTGCGCTCAACAGCCGTCTGCACGACAAGAGCTGGGGCACCTCGGTTTCTGCCATCGTGAGCGGCTGGGTTGGCCTGTGCCTGGCGGCCCTGTGCGCGGCGGTCGAGTTCGGTATTCAGCCGATGCTCTTCACCAACGCTTCGGGCGCTCCGCTGTACTGCCCCTTCCCGCTGTTCGTGGCTATTCCGGCCATGTTGATCCCGCATATGCTGGTTGCCGGTGTGATCGAGGGCGTGGCGACGGCCGCCATCTACGGTTTCATTAAGAAGACGGCGCCGAGCATTATCGTCGGGCCCGAGGCCGTCGATGGCCAGCTTGCTGCCGAGGGCGCTGCTGCCAAGAAGACCTCGCTGGTCCCCACGCTCATTTTGGTCGCCGTGCTCGTGGTGGCCACGCCGCTGGGCTTGCTTGCCACCGGTGACGCCTGGGGTGAGTGGGACGCCGAGGGCGCCGCGACCGCCGTTCAGGAGGCTGGCGACGACAGCCTGCAGGCTTCGGTCGGCCTCGATACCCCGACCTTTGCCGACGCGCTGCCCACGGGTGATTACCTGCAGGCTTATTCCGAGGAGCAGGGTCTTGGCTTTGCCGGTCAGGCTGCCATGTATATCCTGTCCGGCGTGATTGGCGTGGCGGTGCTCACCATCGCATTCCGTCTGATCTCGCTGACGGTCAAGGAAAGCGGTGCTCATGGCAATAGCCGAGCTGCCTAGCTGGCTTGCGACCGAGCAGCGTTACGAGCCCGCGGGGGCTCGGCATCGTGTGATGCAAAAGAATGTCCTGCACCTGGCGAGCCTGCTTGAGCGGGTTCGCCTGGGTGGAGGCGCGCACGAGGGCGGGTCGATGGTCGACCGCGCCCTTTCTTGCGTTTCGGCTCCGGTGCGCCTGGTGGGGATGTTCGTCTGCGTCCTGTGCGTGTGCCTGACGCAGAGTCCGCTGTACCTGATGCTGATGGCGGCAATCGCGTTGGTGCTGGTCGCGGTGCGCCCCGCACGCGGGCTGCGTGCGACCTTTGTACCGGCGCTCGGCGCCACGGGGCTTGCCGTGGTTCTGGCACTGCCTGCCCTGCTGCTGGGCGCGTCTGCCACGGGCGCCATGCTCAAGATCGCGCTCAAGACGTTTATTAATGTGTCGCTGGTGCTGTGTGTTTCGTGGACGCTTACCTGGAGCCGCATGTCGGCGGCGCTCAAAATGCTGCACCTGCCCGACGAGGTTATCTTTACGTTTGATATGGCACTCAAGCATATCGAGGTGCTGGGACGCACGGCGCACGATCTGTGCGAATCGGTCATGCTGCGCAGCGTCGGTTCCGCGCCCGCGGGTTTTTCGCGTACCGACTCGCTGGCGGGTATCATGGGCATGACGTTTATCAAGGCGATGGAATGCAGCCGCGCGATGGACGAGGCCATGCTGTGCCGCGGCTTCGCCGGCGTGTATCCGGCGCCTGCACGGAGCGGCTTTGGCTGGCGCGATGCGGTTTACGCGGCCGGCGTTGCGTTGCTCGCCGTGTTGTGCGCGGTGCTGTAGCGCGGACGGTCGAACCGTCGATGTGAGTAGGGAAGGGCGACGTTTTGGCAAACGATACGAATAACGCGATGGGTGCGAGCGGTGCTGCCGGCACCGAGGTCACGCCGATCATCGAGTTTCGCGACGTGCTGTTTTCCTATGCGGGTCATACGGTGATCGACGGCATTTCATTGCAGGTGAACCGTGGGGAGCTCGTTGCTCTGCTCGGTCCCAACGGCTGCGGCAAGACGACGATCATGCGCCTTATCAACGGCCTTGAACTTGTGGACGCGGGTGCGTATCTGTTTGACGGGCATGCGGTCGATGCGGCATATCTCAAGGATTCCGCGACGGCCCAGCGGTTCCATCAGCGCGTGGGCTTTGTGTTCCAGAATGCCGATGCGCAGCTCTTTTGCGCCACGGTGGGCGAGGAGGTCGCGTTTGGCCCGGCTCAAATGGGGCTGCCGGCAGACGAGCTCGAGCGTCGCGTCCGCGACGCCATGGAGCTGTTCCAGGTTGCCGATCTGGTCGATGCCTCGCCCTATCAGCTTTCGGGCGGGCAAAAGAAGCGCGTGGCGCTGGCTGCCGTCGTGTCGATGAACCCGGATATCCTGGTGCTCGACGAGCCTACCAACGGACTTGACGAGGACTCTTGCGACATCGTGGTCAACTTTCTACTGGCCTATGTTGCTGCCGGTAAGACGGTCTTGATGAGCACGCACCATCAGGATTTGGTACGACGCCTGGGTGCCCGTGCAATCTTTATCGATCGATATCACCATGTGGTCGAGGCGCCGGTATCGTCGTATGGAACCGAGAGCGGCGTTGTGGAATAGTTGCTGCGTGGAGCGTGCGTAGCCGCCCGCGCGGCTTTGCCGTGATGGTATAGTTATCCAGGTTTTTATGGGGGTGGCTATGCCAAGCTGGAACATTCATATCGCTCAGACGGAGCGTTTGCTGGAGCGCACCGGTGCGCTTGCCAATAGCGTGCGCGACCGCAATGCCTTTTTGTTTGGCTGCGTGGTTCCGGATATCTTCGTGGGCTATATGGTCCCTGGCATCGCCGATCCCATCCCGTACCGCATTACGCACTTTGCAAAGCCCGAGCCTATCCCTAAGCCTCGTGAGCATGAGTTCTGGGATACCTATGTGGCACCGTTGCTTAAAAGTTCGCCCACCGGTGCGCCAGCTGCCGCGACCTCGATTGTCGAGGAGCGCGAGCGACTCAATCGGGTGCATTATCCCCAACGTTACAAGGACGCCGAGCCGGTCGCCGGTCCCGGTGCTAGCGAGCTTTCGCTCGCGCCCGATGACGTGGCGCAGTCGCTGCTCGATCTGACGCTGGGCGTTTGGTCGCATCTGGTGGCCGATACCGTATGGAATACGCGTGTGAATCAGTACCTGGAGGCGCACGGCGGCAAGCCGTGCGAGGAGTTCCGCATTAAAAAGCAAGGCGACTTTGACTGGTTTGGCAAGACGCTCGGCATTGTTTCGATTCCGCGCGCGACCGATCGCCTGTATACTGCGGCGACGCGTTTTGGGCAGTATCCCATCCATAAGGAGTATGTGCTCAAGACCATCGGCGTTATGCACGAGATCGTGCGCGAAAACCCCGGTGAGCCCGACCATCCGCCATACCGCCTGCTGACCGAGGAGTTCTTCGACGCGACGTTTACCGAGGTGATCGAGCTGACCGAGGCGGGCTTTGCGGCTCGCGTTGCCGCTTCTGACGTCCCTGCAGTCCCTCTGATCGCTAGCTGCTAGCCGGCCGGCTTGACGGTGAACAGTTCACCCCAATTGACCAACGGCTCCCCTTGCAAGACGTCTTCGGTGGTGCGCTCGGCATCGGAGAGGCTTGCGACTGAACGCAAATCGATGAAGCGGCATATGAATAAGGTCTTAAAAAAGGGCCCGGAAGGCAATGCCTTCCGGGCCCTTTGCAATGCAAATTTGCTTGCAAGTGCGATTTAGCGCACCTGAGCGACGTAAGCGACGTTGGTCGAGGAGACCTTGTCCTCGAGCTGGACGCTCATGCGGGGATCGCCAGCGGTGGCGACGGTCAGGTCGCCGGCCTCGACGTAGCCGAGCTCCTTAGCGGTCTCGATCGCCTTGACGATCGTGCCGTTGACGGTGCCCTGGGTAATCTCGGCCTGGTGCGGGATAACGCCCCAGTACATGATCATCTGCTGGACGGCCCACTCGTGGCGGGAGAACGCGCAGATCGGCATGTTGGGACGGAAGTGCGAGATCAGGCGAGCAGTACGGCCGGTGGTCGTCGGCACGGTGATGCACTTGGCGCCAACGGTGGTGGCCATGTTCACAGCGGACATACCCACAACGTTGTTGACAACGCGGGTGCCGTGAGCGTCAGCCGGAACCTCGAGCGGAGCGTGAGCCGGGAGGTACTTCTCGGTCTCGAGAGCAATGCTGGCCTGCATCTTGACGGCCTCGACCGGGTACTTACCGGCAGCGGACTCGCCGGACAGCATAACGGCGTCGGTGCCGTCGTAAATGGCGTTAGCAACGTCGGCAACCTCGGCGCGCGTCGGGCGCGGGTTCTGCTGCATGGAGTCGAGCATCTGCGTAGCGGTGATAACGGGCTTGTAGGCCGCGTTGCACTTGGCGATGATCTCCTTCTGGATGTGCGGAACGAGCTCGGGCTTGATCTCGATGCCCAGGTCGCCACGGGCGACCATGATGCCGTCGGAAGCCTCGAGGATCTCGTCGAAGTTCTCGACGCCCAGGGCGCACTCGATCTTCGGGAAGATCGTCACGTGCTCGCCGCCGTTCTCGCGGCAAAGCTCGCGGATGCCGCGGACGGACTCGCCGTCGCGGATGAAGGAAGCGGCGATGTAGTCGATGTTCTCGGTCAGGCCAAAGAGGATGTCCTGACGATCGCGCTCGGTGATGGCGGGCAGCGAGATGTTGACGTTGGGCATGTTGACGCCCTTGCGCTCGCCGATCAGGCCGTCGTTCTTAACGACGCAGGTCATGTCCTGGCCGTCGACGGACTCGACCTCGAGGGCAACCAGGCCGTCATCGATCAGGATGAGGGAGCCCTTCTCGACCTCGGAGGGCAGAGCCAGGTAGTCGAGGGAGATGTGCTCAGAGGTGCCGTGGAAATCCTCGGTCGTGGGCTGAGCGGTGACGACGATCTTGTCGCCGGTCTTGACGGCAACCTTCTTGCCGTCGACCAGAAGGCCGGTGCGGACCTCGGGGCCCTTGGTGTCGAGCAGGATGCCGACGGGCATACCGAGCTCCTTGGAAATACGACGGACGCGCTCGATGCGACCGTGGTGCTCGTCGTAGGAGCCGTGCGAGAAGTTAAAACGGGCGACGTTCATGCCCGCCTTGATCATCTCGCGGATGGTCTCGTCGCTATCGCAGGCGGGACCCATGGTGCATACAATCTTGGTGCGCTTGTACATTCAGACCTCCATCTGACATCGTCTTGCGCTGATAGATAAACCATAAGAAATAAAACCGAGTTGATTATAACGAAATGGCGTCCGAATACCCCAAAAAATCGACCGTATGCCGAATTAGAAGTTCATTTTTTGCGGAAAAACGGTATATGCAAAAACTTTACCAACCGTTCTAACCGCTGCTATCTGGGCGATATTTCAATTTGATGATGCGCCGAAGAAAAAACGTTTTATCAGTATTGAGCATCACACGGTCTGCACCGTTGCTTATGGACCATATTTCCAAATGGATTGTTTTGGCTAGACGCGTTGCTTTGGGGTACCATAGCTCCACTATCAACTGCCGCTCAGCACGGCAGCCTTGATGAGCCCTTGCCCTTCTCCTGGGAATTATGATCGGGCATCAATCTGCTGAGTGGCCCGAATCCCAGGAGGGGACTCTATATGCAAAAGGAATACCTGTCCGCCGCGGCGGAGGTGCTCAGCGACCAAGGTGTCGATGAGAACCTCGGCCTGAGCGACGACGAGGCGTCGTCGCGCCTCGCTAAGACAGGCCCTAACAAGCTCGAGGAAGCCGAGAAGACGCCGCTGTGGAAGCGCTTCTTTGAGCAGATGGCCGACCCCATGGTCATCATGCTGATCGTTGCCGCCGTCATCAGCGCGCTCACGGGCATGGTCAAGGGCGAGGCGGACTTTGCCGATGTCGCCATCATCATGTTCGTCGTTATCGTCAACTCGGTGCTGGGCGTGGTCCAGGAGGCTAAAAGCGAGGAGGCTCTCGAGGCCCTGCAGGAGATGAGCGCGGCGCAGTCCAAGGTGCTGCGCGACGGCAAGCTCGTGCACCTGCCGAGCGCCGAGCTCGTGCCCGGTGACGTGATCATGCTCGAGGCGGGCGACTCCGTCCCGGCCGACTGCCGCGTGCTCGAGAGCGCCACGATGAAGATCGAGGAGGCCGCCCTTACCGGCGAGTCCGTGCCCGTCGAGAAGCATGCCAACGTGATCGAGCTCGCCGCCGGCACCGACGACGTGCCGCTCGGCGATCGCAAGAACATGTGCTACATGGGCTCCACCGTGGTGTACGGCCGTGGCCGCGCCGTCGTAGTCGGTACCGGTATGAACACCGAGATGGGTAAGATCGCCGGCGCCCTGGCCGAGGCCAAGGAAGAGCTCACGCCGCTGCAGGTGAAGCTTGCCGAGCTCAGCCGCATCCTCACTATCATGGTTATCGTCATCTGCGTCGTTATCTTTGGCGTCGACATCATCCGCCACGGCGTGGGCAACGTTCTCACCGACCCGACCGCGCTGCTCGATACCTTTATGGTCGCTGTCTCGCTTGCCGTCGCCGCCATCCCTGAGGGTCTGGTTGCCGTCGTGACTATCGTGCTTTCGCTCGGCGTGACCAAAATGGCCAAACGCCAGGCGATTATCCGCAAGCTCTCTGCCGTCGAGACCCTTGGCTGCACGCAGACCATCTGCTCCGACAAGACCGGTACCCTTACCCAAAACAAGATGACCGTCGTCAAGCACGAGCTCGCTGCGCCTAAGGAGAAGTTCCTGGCCGGTATGGCGCTGTGCTCCGATGCCCAGTGGGACGAGGACCTGGGCGAGGCCGTTGGTGAGCCGACTGAGTGCGCGCTCGTCAACGATGCCGGCAAGGCTGGTCTTACTGGCCTGACTGCCGAGCACCCGCGCGTGGGCGAGGCCCCGTTCGACTCGGGCCGTAAGATGATGTCCGTGGTCGTCGAGACCCTGGACGGCGAGTATGAGCAGTACACCAAGGGCGCGCCCGACGTGGTGATCGGCCTGTGCACCCATATCTACGACGGCGACAGGGTCGTTCCGCTGACCGAGGAGCGTCGCGCCGAGCTCGTGGCCGCCAACAAGGCCATGGCCGACGAGGCCCTGCGCGTGCTGGCGCTGGCAAGCCGCACCTACACCGAGGTCCCGAGCGACTGCAGCCCCGCCGCGCTCGAGCACGACCTGGTCTTCTGCGGCCTGTCCGGCATGATTGACCCTGTCCGCCCCGAGGTCTCCGACGCCATCCGCGAGGCCCACGACGCCGGTATTCGCACCGTCATGATCACGGGCGACCATATCGACACCGCCGTGGCCATTGCCAAGCAGCTGGGAATCGTCACCGATCGCAGCCATGCCATTACCGGTGCCGACCTCGACCGCATGAGCGACGAGGAGCTCGACGCGCACATCGAGGACTACGGCGTGTACGCCCGCGTCCAGCCCGAGCACAAGACGCGCATCGTCGAGGCCTGGAAGTCGCGCGACCAGATCGTCGCCATGACCGGCGACGGCGTCAACGACGCCCCGTCCATCAAGCGCGCCGACATCGGCGTCGGTATGGGCATCACCGGCACCGACGTCACCAAGAACGTTGCCGACATGGTGCTTGCCGACGACAACTTCGCCACCATCATCGGTGCCTGCGAAGAGGGCCGTCGCATCTACGACAACATCCGCAAGGTCATCCAGTTCCTGCTTTCGGCCAACCTTGCCGAGGTGTTCTCGGTGTTTATCGCCACGCTCATCGGCTTTACCATCTTCC
This sequence comes from Collinsella sp., assembly GCA_048500675.1. Taxonomy (GTDB): domain Bacteria; phylum Actinomycetota; class Coriobacteriia; order Coriobacteriales; family Coriobacteriaceae; genus Collinsella. The sequence continues at coordinate 24,917 of DBFSAO010000069.1, read as the reverse complement.
AGCCGGTGCAGCTGCTGTGGGTGAACCTGGTCACCGACTGCTTCCCCGCGCTCGCGCTGGGCATGGAGGACGCCGAGGGCGACATCATGAAGCGCAAGCCGCGCAACGCCAAGGACGGTGTCTTTGCCGGTCACATGGGCCTGGACTGCGTGGTCCAGGGTCTGATCATCACCGTGCTGGTGCTGGCGAGCTTCTTTGTGGGCGTGTACTTTGACATGGGCTACATCCACATCGTCGATATGATCGCCGGCAATGCCGACGAGGAAGGCGTGATGATGGCGTTCATCACGCTCAACATGGTCGAGATTTTCCACTGCTTCAATATGCGCAGCCGTCGTGCGTCGCTGTTCACCATGAAGAAGCAGAACAAGTGGCTGTGGGCTTCTGCCGCGCTGGCACTGGTGCTGACGGTGATCGTGACCGTGCAGCCGACGCTTGCCGAGATGTTCTTTGGCCCCGTGACGCTTGAGCTCAAGGGCGTTCTTGCCGCGCTGGGCCTGGCCTTCCTGATCATCCCGCTGATGGAGATCTACAAGGCGATCATGCGCGCGATCGAGAAGGAGTAGCGTACTCGTCCGGGCCCGCCCCACGCCCTTTCTCCCTCACTGGTCCTCGCGCTTCGCGCTGCGGGATCGTTCGGGAGAAAGGGCTTCCGGGGCGGGCCCTGCGGTATCCTTGTTGGCTTTTCTCCCGTGCGGATGAAAAGGGCTGAGGGAAAGTTTGTGAGCTGGTCGGGCTTTGCCCGGCCAGCTCTTTTTGATTTAAAATACCTGCTCAGTTGTGATTTTGGCTGCTGGGAGGCGTTTGTGGCTAAGGCTAAGGCTAAAGCGAAGAAAAAGACGACGGGGGCGCGGGCTAAGCGCGATCGTCGTCGGAAGCTTGCGACCGAGGCCCCCGCGTCTGCCGAGGAGTTGTTGGCGAGCGTACCGGGGCTCGATGCGCTGCAGGATGTCCCGGCGTTTGATGATCTGCCGGTCGATGAAGCCCAGCAGACTGCCTTTGATGATTTCTGCGCACATGCCGAGGAGCCCGAGCAGATGCGGCTGGGTGCCGTTATTCGCCTGGATCGCGGGTTTCCGCTGGTGGCGACTGCCGACGATACCTTCCGCGCCGAGCATGCCGTGGGGTTTGCCAAGTCGCGCGGCGAGGACGAGGTCCTGCTGCCTGCCGTGGGCGACCGTGTGGCGGTGCGCCGCGCTCCCGGGCACGATATGGGCGTGATTGAGTGCGTGCTGCCGCGCCGTACGAGCTTTGAGCGTTGGCGCGGCCGTGCCCGTGGAGAGCGCCAGGTGCTCTGCTCCAACGTGGATAGCGTGCTAATCGTGCAGGCGCTCGGTGCCGGTGAGGTGCTGCTCGACCGCGTGGCGCGCTCGCTGGTGTTGGCGCTTGACTGCGATGCCGAGCCGGTGGTGGTGCTTACCAAAGCTGACCGCTGCGATGCCGAGGAGCTCGAGCGCGATCTGGACCGCGTGCGCCGCCTGGTGGGTCCGGACGTGCGCGTGATCGTGACGTCCTCTGCCGAGGGCCGCGGCCTGGACGAGGTCCGTGCCTGCGTGCCTGCCGGGAGCTGCGCCATGATTCTGGGCGAGTCGGGTGCCGGCAAGTCGACGCTGCTCAATGCACTGCTGGGCCACGATACGTTGGCGACCGGCGGTGTGCGCGAACGCGACGACCAGGGCCGTCACACTACCGTCGCGCGCGTGATGGTGGCGCTGCCGGGCGACGCCGGCGTGATCGCCGATGCCCCGGGCCTGCGCAGTCTACCGCTCGTGGGTCACGAGCGGGGTCTGGCGCGCGCCTTCCCCGAGATTGTCGAGGCATCGCGCGCGTGCCGGTTTGGCGATTGCACACATACCCATGAGCCGGGCTGCGCCGTTCGCGAGGCCGAGGACGCCGGGCAGATCGACAGCCTGCGGCTGGAAACGTTCCAAAACCTGGCGTCATCCATGCGCGTGAGCGCTCAAATACTCGATCCCGATGTTCATCTGTAATTGATTTTTCCTATGACAGCCGTCTCCCAACTGTTCGGGAGACGGCTTTTTTGCTGCGGAAAAGCCTCGAAACATGCAGTTTGCTGACGTGCTGACCAAAACCTTGCCATGAGCTTGACGGGCTGGTCAGCTTTTGGTCGGCGATTGGTTTGACATCGAAAACCAAGATCGCGATTGCGCCGCTTTGCACTCTGACCGCCCAGACAATGGTGGTACGGGCATTCGCCCGGCACTGCCATGAGAGGAGCGGCCGTGAACAAGAGCAAGCGCATCGCCATCAGTCTGGTCGCGGGCGTGCTCGCTGCTCTGCTCTGCATGGTTTACGGCTCGTCGATCCGCTCGCAAGCCGAACAGGTCCAGGCTGAGACCTTGGCCAAGTACGGTGGCGATCGCGTCGAGGTATGCGTCGCGGCGCGCGATATCGATGTGGGCGAGACCCTCGATGAGACCAATGTCATAACCCAGGAATGGCTGACGAGCCTGCTGCCGCGTGACGCGGCGACCGAGCTGCGCCAGGTGCGCGGCGACGTGACGACTTCGCGTATTCCCAAAAACGCCGTGATCTGCAATGTCTACACCAAGGCCGAGAGCCACAAGCTCGAGGTGCCTAAGGGCAAGGTCGCCGTTTCGGTGGCGGTCGATGCCGAGCACTCGGTCGGCGGTGCCACGGGCGTGGGCAGCTATGTGGACGTGTACGTGCAAAAAGATGGCGTAACCGATCGACTGTGCGGCGCGCACGTGATCGATACCAGTGAGAATTCCGGTGCCACGCGCGAGGGCAAGATCGAATGGGTGACGCTGGCGGCTGACCCCGAAGACGTCAAGGAACTGCTGGGAGCCTCGGGCAAGGGAACGGTCAGCTTGACGATTCCCGCCACGGCGCGCGGCAAAAAGAGCGGAGGCGACGAGTGATGAAGGCGATCTGGCTTGCGTGCTGCGCGTGCGGCGATTACGGGCTGTTGCAGCAGGAAGTCGAGGGCCGTGATGCGGGTGCACAGGTGCTTCGCGTGGGTGACCTGGACGGGCTGGTTTCCATGGCGCGGGCGTTTCCGTCGCGCCGCGGGGCTGCCATCATCGCGGCGTCTCTGTTTGATATCGAAGATGTGCGCAAGACTGTTGCGCGCCTGACGGCCGAAGGCCGCGTGAGTCGCGTGGTCGTGTTGATAGAAGCGCTCGATCCGTCGGATATCGAGGGACTGTTTCGCGCGGGGGCGACCGAGGTCATCGCTGCGCACAGTATATGCGGCAACGGGCGCGCGGGCGAGGGAGCGGTTGATTCCGATCGGCGCATGACGATTGAGCCCGATGCTTTTGTTGATAGGGAACCCGGGGCGCCTCGCGCTACAAGAGGCCCGCGTGTTGATGATTATGGAAAAGCGGAAGCCGAGCATGGTCGGCGCCCCCGGAACCCCCTTGTATACGATGACGCTGGAGGGCCGGCACAGCATGCTGGCGACTCCCCGGCTGTAGATATGGGATACGTGCACGGCGTGAATCTGGCGGATGAACTCGACGAAGTTGAGGGCTTTGCCGGGTGCGGCGAGTTGTCGCTGATGCAGCATGAGCAGATTGCACAGAACGAGCCTGCCTTGCAGACCGAACAAGCTGCCATGCCGGCTTGGACGCAGCGTGTGGTTGCGGCGGGGGAGACGGGGACGCTGTCGCCGACGCCCGCCCCGCCGCCTCCGATGCCGCCGGCAGACGCTGCCGCTCCGCAGCATCGAGCTCCGGTCATCTGCGCCATTTCGGGTTCGGGCGGTTGCGGCAAGTCGACGATCGTTGCCACCATGGCACACACATCGTCGCTGTTGGGCTTGCGTGCCGCCGTGCTCGACCTGGACCTGATGTTTGGAAACCTTTACGACTTGTTAGGCGTCGATGCTCCGCGCGATATGGCGGCACTTATCGAGCCGGCGGCGGCGGGCGCGCTCACCGAGCCGGATATCGTAGCCACATCGATGCGCGTGGCGCCAGGCGTTACGCTCTGGGGTCCCGTTGCGGCGCCCGAGCAAGCCGAGCTCATGGCACGTCCGGTGGAGCTACTGCTTGATGTTTTGCGTCGCGAATCCGACGTAGTCTTTATCGATACCTCGGTCTTTTGGGGCGACGCCGTGGCGGCTGCGGTGGCGGCGAGCGACCGCTGCCTGATCGTTGGCGATGTTGCGGTGTCGTCCGCGACATCGGCGTCGCGCGTCATTGAACTGGCAAGTCGAGTAGGTGTGCCGCGCACGCGCATGAGCGCCGTGTTCAACCGGTTCGGTGCGCGCGGGGCAGACGAGGACGTCGCCATGCGCTTTGAGATTGCCTGTGCGTTGAGCTCCAAGATTCGTATCGCCGATGGCGGGCAGGATCTCGCCGCGCTCATGGCGTTTGGGCGCGCTGATGAGGCAGTGGGGCAGACCAGCGCTTTTGCGACCAGCGTGCGCGAGGCCACGCGCGAGATGCTCGTGGAACTGGGGTGCGCCGTCGGCCCTTGGAGCGATATGGTCGCCGACCGTGCAACGCGCACCGAACGCCCGCGTATCCGCCTTCCCTGGTCGCGCGAGGGTGATCAGCGATGAGCCTGCAAACGAGGATTAAGGCTGCCGGCGCTGCAGCGGCGGCAGCTCCTGTAGATGCGGGGCGTCGCCGCGCGGTGAAACGACGCACTAAGCGCGCCGTGATGGACCGCATGGGTTACGACGAAGTGGCGCGTATCAGCGCCTATATCGACCCGGTACTTGCCCGCTCGGAATTGCGTCCCGCGGTGGAGGCGGCGCTCAATGTTGAGGAGCCGACCGATCTCGCGACGCCCGAGCGCGAGACCATCATCGACGAGATTTTGGATGACGTGGTGGGCTTGGGGCCGTTGCAGCCGCTCATCGAGGACGACACCGTTACCGAGATCATGATCAACGGCTGCCGCTCGGCCTTCTTTGAACGCGGCGGCGTCTTGTACCCCATCGAGCATGCGTTTGAGGATGATGAGCAGATCCGTGTGCTTATCGACCGCATCATCTCGCCACTTGGCCGCCGTATCGACGAGCGCAGCCCCATCGTCAACGCCCGCCTCAAAACGGGCTATCGCGTCAACGCGGTGATTCCGCCTGTGGCGATTGACGGACCGATTCTCACCATCCGAAAGTTCTCGGACCGCATCTGCTCGCTGGACGAGCTTGTGGGGCTGGGGTCGCTGCCGCTTTGGTATGCGCAGCTGCTGTCATGCGCGGTGTCGCTGAGACAGGACCTGGCGGTTGCGGGAGGCACGGGATCTGGTAAGACCACCCTGCTCAACGCGTTGTCATGCGAGATTTCCACCGGCGAGCGCATCGTGACGATCGAGGACTCTGCCGAGCTCAAGTTTGCGCATCATCCACACGTGGTGCGTCTAGAGGCGCGCGAGGCTTCAATTGAGGGCGAGGGCGCGGTGACGATCCGCGACCTGGTGACCAATGCCCTGCGCATGCGCCCCGACCGCATCGTGGTGGGCGAGGTGCGCGGTGCTGAGTGCTGCGACATGTTGCAGGCCATGAACACGGGCCACGACGGGTCGCTCACCACACTTCATGCGGGCTCAGAACAGGAGACCGTGGTGCGTCTGACGTTGCTTGCACGTTATGGCATCGATCTGCCGAGCGAGCTCATCGAGGAGCAGATTGCCATGGCGCTCGACGGCATCGTGATGTCCGAGCGCCACGCCGATGGCAGGCGCTTCGTCTCCTCGTATTCGGGGGTGCGTCGCGCCGCGTCGGGCGGCGTAGAGCTCGAGCGCTATGTGACTTTCGATGCCGCCGAGCGCACCTGGACGCTTGACCGCGAGCCGCCGTTTATCGCAGAAGGCCTGCGGTCGGGGACGCTCACACAAGAGGAGGTGGACGAATGGAGGTCGCTGTGCCCCTCGTCGTAGGGGGTTTGGCGGGGCTTTCTGTCGCGACGGCGTGTGGGGCAGAGCCTCGTGTGCCGCGGATGCCGCCGGCGGAGCTGGCGCGCCAGACGCTCGAATCGATGGCGGAGAAGCTGCCGCGTGAGTTGGCGGAAAACGACCTGCTGACAAAGATTGCCCGCTCGTGGGTGTCGCTGATCCCCGCAGATCGCCTTGGGCTTGCTATTGAGGATAACGCGGCTCGTCTGGCATTTCTGCTGCTGTCGAGCGGTGTCTGCAGCGTTTTGCTGGCCGTTGCGTCGTTGTCGCCCATCGGCTTTGTCTTGGGGCTGGTGGTGCCGTTTGGCGTGGGTGCCGCGCGTGACACCTTCGATCGCCGACGCGAACAGCATGATGTAGAAGAGGCCATGCCCGAGGCATTCACAGCGTTATCCATGTCGCTTGCCTCGGGGCATTCGCTGGCACAGGGCATGCGCTTTGTGGGCGCCCATGCGCAAGAGCCGGTGCATACCGAGTTTTTGCGGGTGGCGGCGGCAATCGATTGCGGTATCTCGGCGACCGACGCACTTGATGACCTACTCGTTCGCATCGATGCCCCCGGCCTTTCGCTTGTCACCTTGGCGCTCAAAGTATCGCAGCGTACCGGGGCTCCGCTTGCCGGCTTGCTGTCCGAGGCGTCGGGCATGGTGGGTGAGCGCATTGAGCTCAAACGCCGTCTGGACGTTAAGACGTCACAGGCGCGTATGTCGGCACACATGGTCGCGGCGATGCCGGCGGGCATGTGCGCGGTACTGGCTTTGCTTTCGGCGGACTTTCGCCGCGGTCTTGCGACGCCGGCTGGTGCGGGCGCCGTGGTGCTGGGACTTGCCCTCAACGTCGTTGCCCTGGTAGTTATCCGGCGCATTATGCGGGTGGAGTTATGAGCGCCCTGGTCGGGGTCGCGGCTTGTCTGTGTGCCCTGAGCGTATTTGCCGCGACGGGTTTGGAGCGTGCGGATGCTCGCAAGATTGCAGAGACGTGCAAGCGTGAGGCGGTACTGGTCATTGCTGCGGGCTGCTCGGTGATTGATGCCCTGACCGCGCGAATGAAGGGCGCGATTGGGGCGGGCGGGCCGGCGCGGGTGTCGCTCGGTGAGGTGTCCGAGATGATCGACGTGGTGCGCCTGGGGCTTTCTGCCGGCCTTTCGTTTGACGCGGCGCTCGAGATTTTCTGTGCCAACCGTCGGTCGGTGCTGGCCGTCCGTCTTGAACGAGCTTGCATGGCGTGGCAGGTGGGCGTGGGGACGCGCGAGGCCGAGCTGTTGGCCGCCGCGCGTGATTTGGACGTGAGGGCGCTCGAGACCTTTGCCATCACGGTGGGGCAGGCGCTTGCCTTGGGCGCTCCGCTGGCCGAGACGTTGGCTGCTCAAAGTCGCGAGATCCGTGCGGCCCATCGCGCCGCAGTCGAGCGCGAGATCGAGCGCGCACCGGTCAAGTTGCTGATTCCCACCGGCACGCTTATCTTGCCGGCGTTGCTTCTGTCCATATTGGGCCCGCTGCTGGGAGCAGGCGGGATGATGTAGGGAGGAATACATGAACACGATGACCGACATTGCGGGCAAGGCTTGGAGCTGGGCTTTTTGCCGGACAATCCGCGCTCGCCAGCGTGCCAAGGCGCTGTTGCGGGAGGAGAGCGCACAGGGCACTACCGAATACGCCATCTTGGTCGGCGTGCTCGTAGTGATCGCGATTATCGCCATCGTCGCGTTTAAGAGCAAAGTCGAAGAACTATGGAACGCGATCAAAGACGGCATCAACAGCCTGTAGGAGGCAGGCGTCCTGTTGGTTCGCCGCTGGTGCTCGCCTGTTTGCTCGTGGCAATAGCGGTGACGCTTTGGGGACTGGGCGTTGCGCGACAGCAGCGTCCGGGCGCTACTGCCGATTTGGGATCGGGCTCGGCGGCGGTGTCACAAGCGGAAGGCGCGGGAGATATGGGCGGTCAGAATGCCGCCGTCACGGCTCGGACCTTTTTGCAGGCACTCGACAAGCGGGCCGCCAGCGTGACGGAGCCGTCTGCAGACAACGCGATCGCGGTTCGACTCGCATGGTCCGAGGACCGACCGATGACCGAGGCGGCGGCAGACCTGTTGCGCGCCTACCGCGAGGTGCCCACGGCTCAGCTCGCCCTGAGCGGCTATCTCGATATTAAGGGCAACGTATGGGGCGCCATCGTGCGCGATGGGCGAGGCTGGGTCGACATGGTGACGGTTGCTGCGGATGCCGGCGATGCCTCGTGCCGCCTGCGTGCCGTGCGTCTGGTTCCGCAAACGACGGAGTCAAAGGAGGGGTCGTGAAATGCATAATGTCCTGCGTGAGGAATCTGCTCAGTCGACCGTCGAATACGCCATCGTCACCGTGGCGCTGTTATCGATTGTGCTGGCGATTGCGGGGCTTTGGCGCGCTGGCACCGATGGGCGCTTGGCGGCACTGGTCGAGCGGGCAGCGTCTCATGGCGTCGCCCCATCGTCGGTTATCGATGCCGCGACGGGTGCCAAGGACATCGCTCTGTATTGATATCGCGTGCGAGGATCGGGCGCAGTCTACGGTCGAGGCCGCCTTTTTGCTGCCGACGTTTTTGACGCTTATCTTGCTCGCGTTGCAGCCGGTGTGCCTGCTCTATACGCGTGCGGTCATGGAGTCCGCTGCCGCCGAGACCGCGCGGCTCATGACCACGACGACGGTGGAGGACGACGATGACCTTAAGGAGTTCACTCGCCGCAGACTTGCCGCGGTGCCCAACGTCTCGATTTTTCATGCCGGCGGACCGCTGTCGTGGGATATCGAGTTGGGGCGGGCCGGTGCCGGCGGCGTTTCGTCCGTGTCTGTTGCCGGCGAGGTTAAGCCGCTGCCCGTGATCGGTGCATTTGTGCAGGCCATGGGCAGTGCGGGTGAGGGCGGCTATGTCGAGCTCAAGGTCGACGTCTCGTATCGATCGCGTCCCGAATGGCTGGAGGGAGATTATGATTCATGGATTGCTGCATGGGATTAGGCGCTGCCTGCTGCGGGTGACGCAAGGGTTTGCGGCCCGCCGTCGACCAGGCGCTCGCCGCAAGCGGGGCGGCTTTATGGGCCGTGCCGGTATCGACTTGTTTATCGAAGACGGTGCCTATACCACGCTCTCCTCTGCGGTTGTCATTCTGGTGGTGCTTACGCTGCTGTTTTCGTCGACCGCGGCGATATGGAGCATGTCACGCGCCGGAGACACCCAGGTGGCGGCCGATAGCGGTGCGCTGGCGGGCGCCAACGTGGTGTCGTCCTATCACACAGCCGCCACGGTGGTGGATGCGAGCATTTTGAGTTTGGGCCTGGCGGGGTTTGCCACGATCGGCACCGGCTTGGTTGCCATTCTCATTCCAGGCGCCGAGGTTGTCGGTAGCGATATCATCGATACGGGAGCCCAGATCATTAAAACGCGTAACAAGTTTGCCAAAAGCGCGGCAAAGGGCCTGCAAAAGATTGAGACCGCCTTGCCGTACCTGGTTGCCGCGCGTGCCATGCAGGCAGTATCGGCGCAGGATACCGACGGCGTGACCTATACCGGTACGGCGCTTGCCGTGCCCAGGACATCCGAGTCGGATTTTGTTGCGCTCGAAGGATCCGAAATCTCGACCGATGCCATTAAAGATGCGTCGGAAGATCTGGAGCGCGCGGCCGAGGAGCTACAAAAAGCATCGGAGGAGACGGCGAAGGCCAAAGAGCGCGCCTGGCTAGCGGATTGCGGTGGATCGGATAAAGGTTCGGTCGGCAGCTGTTCGTGTATGTGGGAGCGCGCAAAAAGCCTAACGGATCTCTCCGGTGTTCATAATCCGCATTACTCATCGAGCATTACGTGGGAGCCTCAAGTTGCTCTTGATCGCTCGAAGGACTACTACCATCGGCGTCTGGCAAATGAGAAGCCCCAAGGCTCGAGTGTCGAGATGAAGGCAGAGTCTGCGGCGCGTAAGGCGTTTTATACCTATGCGAGCGCGGAAGTCGATCGGGCATATATAACCGAGAACGGAGACAGGGTTTCCTCCTATATTCCGCTGCTGCCGCGCAACTCTGATGAGGTTCGGGCGACGGAACTCTATACCGATGCGGTGTGGCCGACGAGCGTGAACGATGGCAAGGCGTATCTGCATTACGGGACGACCTGCCCTAGCTATAAGAAAGGAACGCCGAGCGGATTTGCTTCGGTTGCCGATTACGATGGGCAAGATAAATGCAGCAAATGCCATTTTGGCGTTTCGTCGCTTGGTGCTGTTGCGGCGCCTTCAACCTCTATCGAAAACGGCTTCGAGTATCACTTTGACAAGTTTAAAGACGCCCTGGAGGACTACGTCGACTGTCGCAACAAGGAGCTTGAGCTCGAGCGTCAGACCGAGGACGAAGCCGACCGTGCGGGCAATGCGTTCGATACCGCCATCAAAGAACTATCCGGTGAGCGTCCGCGCATCGCCCCGCCCGGTCGCAACGGCGTGGTCGCCTTTGCGGTCTCGGGCGATGTCACGAGTCCCGACGAGCTCAACTCTTCGTTTAACACGGCAGTTGAGCTTGGCGATCGTGGTGCAATTTCTGCTGCAGTGCTGGCGCCCGATGATGCGACGGCACAGAATAACGTTCTCTCGCGGTTTTTCTCGACGCTGGAGGAGCGTTCGGGCGGCGTTGCCGGCGTGCTCGATGGCGTTATGGATGTTTGGGGCCGCCTGCTTGTGGGGTACGGAGACATCCAGGGTGCGGCCGACGAGCTTATGGGAGAGCTGATCGGTGGCTTGGGAGGGGGTGGCGGCGCGTTGGGTTCCATCGCGTCCTGGCTCGGTGACACTGTCTCGTCCTCCGTGGCGGCGCTGGGACTCGAACCATGCGATTTACGTCTGCGAAAACCGGTGCTGACCGATACCGCCAATGTCATCAAAAGTCCGGGGTCCGATATCGCGGGCATCTCCAAAACTCAAAATACCCTGCGAAAAATCCCCTTGGGCGTGACTGACCCCAAGGCACTTTGCGAGGCCTTGGAATATCACGTCGAGCGCACCATCAGCGGCGCGGTGTTCACGCTTGCGGAGATCCCGCTGCCGGGAGGCGGCTCCATCCCGCTCACTGTCGATGTTGCCACGCTGGTGGGAGCTTTTGGCGGTGGGTCGTAATGGGCATTCGCGCGGGCTTGCGCGAGGAGCGTGCCCAGGCGACGGTCGAGATGGCCGTGGTCACGCCTGTCCTGCTCGTGCTGGCTCTCGTCGCGTACAACGTTATGATCTTTGCCGGCGCGGTCGCGCGCTTCGACCGCGTGGTGCCCGACATCGTGCTGGCGCACGCCGTGGCGCCGGGCGGGGAGGGTGACGAGAGCTCCATTGACGCTTCCGCGACCGTTCAAGCTCAGATTCAGGATGCCATGGAGAGATATGACCTACAGGTTGAGGTCTCGAGCGAGCAAGGCGCGGCGTCATCGGATGGTGGCCTGCTCTCTCTTTCTGGCACGTTTAGGACCTATACCTGCACCATGCACTACGAGCCGTGGCCGAGTTCGCTGAGCATCGCCGGCGTTTCGCTGGGGGCGCCGGCCGTGCTCACGCATGAGCGCGCGGTGACGGTCGATCCATGGCGTCCGGGGGTGGTCATGTGACCGCGGTCTCGTCCTATATCGCCTACGCGCGGGCGCTCAACAGGTTGGGCTGGACGCCGGCCGAGTTTGTGGTGGCGGAGTCGTTTACCGTGCGTCTGCGCGGCATGCTGGGACGGCGTCCGATTGCCGCCAGCGGACTGCCGTTTGTCATGGCGTTTCCGCGCTGCTTCTCGGTTCACACCTGCCTTATGACCTATCCCATCGACATCGCCTTTATCGATCGCAACGGCAATGTCCTTGCTTGCTGCGAAAACGTTCGCCCCTGGCGCACGTGCTCCCACCCAGGCGCCTGGGCAGTACTGGAGCGGCCTTCCATACTCGCTATACCTCCCGCCCTCCAACAAGTGCCGGCGTAAGAATTGGCGACAGCGGACTTTCGTCATACGAAATTGGGTAAGATGGAGGAGAAGATGCATGGATGTTGAGATCCATCCGAACGCCAAAAAAACACTTGACGGAAAAGCAGGTGCTTGGTGCCTGGTTCGCGGTTACTGAGTGCATTCGCCGCGAGTCGGAGGACGAGCCGCCGAGATGGCTTGCCATTGGATGGCTTCCAGATGGTCGAAGTGTGGAACTTGTTGCGGTCGAACTAATTCGTGGATGGCTCATTATTCATGCCCTGTCTCCGGTTCAGAAGAAATTCTGGCAAGAGATCGAGCGAGCTCGGCAGAGGGGTCGATGATGGGCAAGACGTATACGGCCGCTAATGGTCAGGTTGTAACGGATGAAATGATTGACGCGTGGTGTGAGTCGTACGAGCGCGGAGAGTTTCCGGATGGCGAACACACCGTTGGTGGAATCGTGCGTGGACGGCCCCCGCTCTCAGGTGAGGGGACGGCAACGCTGTCGGTCAAGATTCCTCTGGGAATGAAGGAGGCCATTCGTCGACGGGCGGCTGCCGAGGGGATGACGCCAAGTGAGTTTGCCCGTGCGGCTCTGAGTGAAAAACTTCTTGCTGCCGGCTGATGCCTCTGACGTGCCGATTTATAGAACCGAGGCTGTGCTCAAAAACTTTTTTAAAATTCTCGGTTGACCGGAACGCGTCCTTGGTTATACTAATCAAGCCTTGAAACAAGGCACACATCAAATGGCTGGGTAGCTCAGTTGGTAGAGCAGAGGACTGAAAATCCTCGTGTCAGGGGTTCGATTCCCTTCCCCGCCACCTTGAATTGACTAGGACCTCTGTAAAGGGGTCCTTTTCTTTTATGCAGCCCCCACATGGAATCGAACCCATGAGGGCGCGGAGCTGAGTAAACGCGTAAGCGTTTGCCAGCGCAGCTCGCAAGGCGCGTAAGCGCCGCAGCGGTCCGTCCGCGCAGCGCGCGGACGCGATTCCCTTCCCCGCCACCTTGAATTGACTAGGACCTCTGCAAAGGGGTCCTTTTCTTTTATTGAGGGCTCTGCGGAAATTGCGTCCCGGAATTTGGCTTCAGAGTGGGATGCGTTTTCCGCTTTGAGGCCGCTTGGGAAAGCGCGACCCGGAATCCGGCGTCAGAATGGGATGTGCTTTCCTTTTGCGGTCTTTGGCGGAAACTGCGTCCCAGATCCCGCGCTCAGAACGGGATGCGCTTTCCGGCGCTTACTTCCGACGTGCGCGCACATCTCGGCGCACCAGCTCGTGCCCACCTGTCCCAGACATTCCTCCCACTTTTGCGCCACTTTGTAGACCGTTCGGTCGCCTGTCTGCATGCGCGGGTATACTCAAATCGATAGATATGTCATGCAAGAGCGATGCGGGCTTAGCCCGTATGATTCAAAAGGGGGCAGTGATGGAGAGGATACTCGGCGTTAATCTCTCTGGCTGGTTTATTCCCGAGCCTTGGGTGACCCCGTCGCTATACGCGGCGACCGGTGCATCCAACGCGGCCGAGCTGCAGGAGGCCATGGGCACCGCCGCCTATAACGAGCGCATGCGCCGTCATTACGAGACGTTTGTGAGTGAGGACGATTTCCGTCGCATGGCGCAGATCGGTCTCAATGCCGTGCGTCTGCCGGTGCCCTGGTATGCCTTTGGCTCGCAGGAGTCCGATGCGTCCTACATCTCGGTTGTCGACTACATCGACCGTGCAATTGAGTGGGCTGCCAAGTACGACATCCGCGTGCTGCTTGATCTAGCAACTGTGCCCGGTGGCCAGGGCGATTCCAACGATTCGCCCGCCACGCCAGAGGCTGTTGCCGAGTGGCATTCGTCCACTAACGGCCGTCATGTCGCACTCGACGTGCTCGAGCGCTTGGCTGATCGCTACGGCGAGGCCGAGAGCCTGCTGGGCATTGAGCTGCTGGATACGCCGCAGATGAGTGTCCGCAAGAGTCTCTTTTCCATGACGGATGGCATTCCGGCGCACTACCTGCGCAACTTCTATCGCGATGCCTACGAGCTCGTCCGTTCGTATATGCCCGAGGATAAGATCGTCGTCTTTTCGTCGTCGGGGCATCCCAGCGAGTGGAAGCATTTTATGCGCGGCGCCAAGTACAAGAACGTCTACATGGACCTTCACCTGTACCATTACCGCGACGAGTATGCGCTCGATATCACGAGCCCCCGCGGGCTGACGACGGCGATTTCCCGTAACAAGCGCGAGCTTAAAGAAGCGATTTCGACTGGGTTCCCCGTGCTGGTGGGCGAATGGTCGGGCGCGGCGATCTTTGCCAACTCGTCGGTTACGCCCGAGGGCCGCAATGCCTACGAGCGCGTGTTTATCGCCAACCAGCTGGCTTCGTTTGCGCCGGCTGCCGGTTGGTTCTTCCAAACGTGGAAGACCGAGAAGCGCATTGCAGCATGGGACGCCCGCGCGGCGCTCGGTACGCTCGAGCGCGGCATGATTGAATAGGTTGATATGACGCAAAACAGCACCCATACGGGCAAACTCTATGTGGTCGGCACGCCCATCGGCAACCTGGGCGACCTGTCCCCGCGCGTTGGCGAGGCGTTTGCCGCCGCCGATGCCATCTGCTGCGAAGACACGCGTGTGACGTCAAAGCTGCTGATGCATCTGGGCATTTCCAAGCCGCTTGTCCGTTGCGACGAGAATGTGATCGCCAGCCGCGCCGTCGGCCTGGTCGACCGTCTGCTGGCGGGGGAGACCCTCGCTTTTGCCTCGGACGCCGGCATGCCGAGTGTGTCCGATCCCGGCCAGGCGCTGGTCGAGGCGGCGCGTGAGGCCGATGTGCCCGTTGAAGTTATTCCCGGGCCCTCTGCTTGCGTCACGGCGCTCGTTTCGTCCGGCATTCCCTGCGAGCATTTTTTCTTCGAGGGCTTTTTGGGCCGAAAGCACGGCGACCGCGTGCGGCGTTTACAGCGCCTTGCCGTGGTGCCCGGCGCACTCATCTTCTGCGAGTCTCCACATCGCATCGTGGCGACGCTCGAGGCCGTGGCGGAGGTCTTTCCCCAGCGTGAGGTTGCCGTCTGCCGCGAACTCACCAAACTGCACGAGGAGGTCTTGCGCGGGCCCGCTGCTCAGCTTGCCGAGGAGCTGCGTGCTCGCGGCGAGGTAAAGGGCGAGATTGCGCTGGTCATCGCGCCGCCGAGCGAGGATGAGGAGGCCGGTATCGTGCCGGTTGGCGCCGCGGCAGCGGATCCCGACGAGGCCCTGCGCGAGGATATCCGCGCCGCGCTCGAGGAGGGGGAGCCCGCCTCTGCGGTGGCCAAGCGCCTGTCTCAGAAGTATTCGCGCCGCAAGCGCGATGTCTATGCCATGGTGCTCGATATGCAATAGATGGAGGATATCCAGCCCTTGCGCTAGAATCATCCCCTGTATGCAACGTTTTTCTGGAGGACAAACCCCATGGATCAAAGCAAGCCTTCGTTCTTTATCACGACGCCCATCTACTACGTCAACGCCGATCCGCACCTGGGCACGGCTTATTCCACCATCATCGCCGACGTTCAGGCTCGCTATCGCCGCTCCGCCGGCTATAACGTCAAGTTCCTGACCGGCATGGACGAGCACGGCGAGAAGGTCGCCGAGGCCGCAGCCAAGCACAACATGACGCCGCAGGAGTGGACCGACAGCCAGGCTCCGCACTTCAAGGAGCTTTGGAGCAAGCTCGAGATTTCCAACGACGATTTCATCCGCACCACCGAGCCGCGCCAGCATCATGCCGTGCAGTACCTGTGGGAGCGCATGAAGGAGTCCGGCTACCTGTATAAGGGCAGCTACGACGGTTGGTATTGCGTGCCTGACGAGACCTACTTCACTGATACGCAGGTCCAGAAGGGCGACGAGGAGTACGGCAGCGTCGGCCAGCACCTGTGCCCCGACTGCCACCGTCCGCTTGAGCGCGTGCAGGAGGAGTCCTACTTCTTTAAGCTTTCCGCCTTCCAGGACAAGCTGCTCAAGCTCTATGACGAGCACCCCGACTTTGTCGAGCCTGCGTTCCGCATGAACGAGGTACGTAGCTTTGTCGAGGGCGGCCTTAATGACCTTTCCGTGAGCCGTACGAGCTTTGACTGGGGCATTCAGGTCCCGTTTGACGAGGGTCACGTGACCTACGTGTGGTTCGATGCGCTGCTCAACTATATGACGGCCGTCGGCTACGGTGTCGACACCGACGAGGCGCGTGCCGAGCTGGCCTATCGCTGGCCCGCGCAGTTCCACATCGTGGGCAAGGACATCATCCGCTTCCACTGCGTCATTTGGCCCGCCATGCTCATGGCCATCGGCGAGGCCCTGCCCGAGCACGTCTTTGCCCACGGCTTCCTGACCGTGCGCAATGCCGAGACCGGCAAGGCCGAGAAGATGTCCAAGAGCCGCGGCAACGCCATCGCTCCGCAGGACGTTATCGACATGTTGGGCGTCGAGGGCTATCGCTACTACTTCATGACCGACGTCGTCCCCGGCACCGACGGTGCCATCAGCTTCGATCGCATGGAGCAGGTCTACAACGCCGACCTGGCCAACAGCTGGGGCAACCTTATCTCGCGTTCGCTCAACATGAGCGGCAAGTACTTTGATGGTTGCGCGCCCGCCAAGCCCGCATCGTTCGATGCGTTCGACAACCCGCTGGCAAAGATCGCCGATGGTCTGGTCGAGCGCTACATGGCCAAGATGGACGTGCTCGATTACGGCGGAGCCAAGGACGAGGTCATGGAGCTCATCCATGCCGCCAACCACTACATCGAGGACTCTGAGCCTTGGGCACTTGCCAAGGACGAGGCCAAGGCTGACGAGCTGGCGTTTGTGATCTACAACCTGCTCGAGGCCATCCGCATTGCCGCCCACCTGCTGATGCCGCTCATGCCTCAGACCTCTGCCGAGGCCCTGCGCCGCCTGTCCTGCGAGGACGAGGCCGCGACCGACGACCTCAAGGGCATTTGCGCTTGGGGCCTGCTTGCCGGCGGTCAGCCTGTCGAGAAGGGCGAGCCGCTGTTCCCGCGTCTGGGCTAAGACGCGGCGCGCCATATCGGCAATTTGCTGTTTAGATGTAAGGGCATGGCCGCCACGGTCCATGCCCTTTCGTTTCAAGACGCCGCCATCATGCTAAGGAGGCAACTATGACAACTTCGCCTTTGGCAAACCCCACGGCAACAAGGGAGCTGCTGGAGGAGTTTGGCCTTGCGACCAAGCATCGCCTGGGCCAGAACTTCCTGATCGACAACCATGTGATCGAGCGCATTTGCGAGCTTGCCGAGCTTGCGGGCGATGAGCGCGTGCTCGAGGTTGGTCCGGGCGTTGGCACGCTCACGCTTGCGCTGTTGCAGGAGGCGGCGTGCGTCACGTCGATCGAAGCAGATCCCGAGCTCGAACCGGTGCTCGACGCCCATGCCGCCGACTATGCCAACTTCCGCTTTATCATGGGCGACGCGCTTAAGGTGGGCCCGGAGCAGATTGAGCAGGCCGCCGGCGGCGAGCCCACGGTATTTGTCGCGAACTTGCCCTATAACGTGGCGGCGACGATCATTTTGCAATTTTTCCAGACGATGCCGGCGCTCAAGCGTGCCGTCGTCATGGTGCAAAAGGAGGTTGCCGATCGCATTGCCGCAGTGCCGGGCAACAAGACCTATGGCGGCTATACGGCAAAGCTCGGCCTGTATGCGCAGGTGACGGGTCGCTTTGAGGTGCCGCCGCGTTGCTTTATGCCAGCGCCGCACGTGGACTCGGCCGTCGTGCGTATCGACCGTGTTGACGGCGTGGTGCCCGAGGGGCTCGATCGCGAGTTCGTGGCTCGTGTGATCGACGCTGCATTTGCTCAGCGGCGCAAGACCATCCGAAATTCCATGAGCGCCAACGGTTTTGCCAAGGACGTGCTCGATGCCGCTTTTGAGGTTTGCGGTATCGCACCCACCACGCGCGCCGAGACGCTCGATGTTGCCGACTTTGTCCGTCTGGCCCGGGAGCTAATCCATGACGCCTAATGCCGAACGCGTGACGTTTACCAAGAAAAAGAAGACGGTTGCTTGTCCCGTGCCCTTGGCGCCGCTTGCCGACACGCATGCACATCTGCTTTCGTTTTGGGGCAAGGATGTGCCCGAGACGCTCGTGCGCGCCAAAGCCGCGGGCGTCGACCTGTTGGTGACGATGTTCGACCCCATTGCCGACAAGCGCAGCGTGGCGGACTATAGCGACTGGCTGGTGCGCGAGATTCTTCCGATGCAGGATATCCCGCAGATCAAGTATCTTGCCGGCGTGCATCCGTATGGCGCGCCGGACTATACCGACGACGTTCATGCACAGGTCGTTGCGGCACTTGATGACCCCTTATGCGCCGGTATTGGCGAAATCGGCCTGGACTATCACATGGACTATGACGACGATATCGCGCCGGCACCCCATAACGTGCAGATTGATTGCATGGCGCGCCAGCTCGAGCTTGCCGTGCGCCGCAATGTGCCGGTGGAGCTGCACCTGCGTCACGAGGACTCGGATGGGGAGCGCACCTCGCACGTTGATGCGTACAACGTACTGCGCGAGGTGGGTGTGCCCCAGGCTGGTTGTGTGCTGCACTGTTTTGGCGAGGACCGCGTCACGATGGAGCGCTTTGTGGATTTGGGCTGCTATATCGCCTATGGCGGTGCGGCCACCTTTAAGCGCAACGACGATGTGCGCGAGGCATTTGCGGCAACCCCACTCGATCGAATTTTGTTCGAGACGGATTGCCCGTATATGGCTCCGGAGCCCATCCGCGGTCTTGAATGCGAGCCCGCAATGATCTCCATTACGGCAAACACGCTGGTCAACGACCGTGTCGATCGTACCGGCGAGGATGCTGAGGCAATCGCGCGAGCAGCTTGGGAAAATGCCTGCAAACTTTTTCAAAAATAGTTCTTGCGTTCGCGATGGCGCTCCGTTATTCTAATTCCTGCACGCGGGCGTGGCGGAATTGGCAGACGCGTACGGTTCAGGTCCGTATGGGGGCAACCCCATGAAGGTTCAAGTCCTTTCGCCCGCACCATTAAATGAAAGAGCTCCCAGCAATGGGAGCTTTTTTGTTATGGGCCCATCACAGGGACTTGAACCTGTAAAGGAGCGAGCGTAAAGAAAACGCGGAGCGTTTTTAGCGAGCTGGCGAGGACGCCGGCAGGCGGCCGAAGCCGGTGCGGATCCGCGAAGCGGATACGCGGACGTCCTTTCGCCCGCACCATTGAATGAAAGAGCTCCCAGCAATGGGAGCTTTTTTGTTGTGTACGATCTCCTTGTGCGGGTATCCTAGTGCCAACGTATGCCTATCAGAGGAGAGACCATGCTGTTGTCCGGTATCATCGCCGCCCTTACCAGCCTTTTGATTCCCATCATCATTTTGTTGTTACTGCTTCCCAACGCCTGCTATGTCGTTGAACAACAGCATGCCGTGATCATCGAGCGTCTGGGCAAGTTTAACCGCATCGTCAACGCGGGCTTCCACATGAAGGTGCCCGTGATCGACCGCAAGGCCGCCACGGTGAGTCTGCGCACCATGAAAAACGGTTTTGGCATCGACGTTAAGACCCAGGACAACGTGACCATCGGCCTTGAGGTCTCTGCTCAGTACCACGTGAGCTATGACATGGGCGCCGGCCCGGCAGATTCGGGTATCTACAAGAGCTACTACATGCTGCAGGAGCCCGTCGACCAGATGCGTGACTTCATCACCGACGCCCTGCGCTCTTCGATCCCCGTCTACACACTCGATGAGGTCTTTGCCAAGAAGGATGACATCGCCAAGGATGTCAACGCTACCGTTTCCGAGCAGATGGCCGCCTACGGCTTCACCCTCGTGTCGACGCTCATCACCAAAATCGCACTGCCGACCGAGGTCGAGAACTCCATGAACGACATCAACGCCGCCCAGCGCAAGCGCGCTGCGGCACAGGAGCTCGCCGAGGCAGACCGTATCAAGCGCGTCACCGAGGCGACCGCCGAGGCCGAGGCTATGGAAAAGGCGGGCGAGGGCATCGCCAACCAGCGCAAGGCCATCGCGCTGGGCATCAAAGATTCACTCGAGATCATCCAGGAGACGGGCGTCGGCAACGACGAGGCCAACCAGCTGTTCATGTTTACGCAGTGGTCCGAGATGATGACGGAGTTCGCTCGCACGGGTAAAACTTCGACGGTCGTACTGCCGAGCGATTTCTCGCAGTCGGCCTCGATGTTCGAGCAGATGCTGACCGCCGGCAAAGTTCAAAACGGTTCGAAGGAGTAGGCGCGCGTGAAATACACCGTCGTTTGCGTCGGTAAGCTCAAGGAGCGCTTTTGGAAGGACGCGTGCGCTGAGTACACCAAGCGCTTAGGTGCCTATGCCAAGGTGGATATCCGCGAGGTGGCCGATATCGACCCGGCTAAGGCGGGCGGCGTGGATGCCGCGCGCGACAAGGAGGGGGCGGCAATTCTTGCTGCATTGCCGTCTCGGGCGCATGTGATCCTGCTGGCTATCGAGGGCAAGGAGCGTTCGAGTGAGGAGCTCTCGGCGCGGCTCGACGATCTTATGCTGCGAGGCAGCAGCGACATTGCCTTTGTAATCGGCGGTTCGGACGGCGTGAGTGATGAGGTGCGCGCCCGCGCCGACGAGATGCTCAGCTTTGGACGCATTACCTTGCCGCATAACCTGGCGCGTGTGGTGCTGCTAGAGCAGATTTACCGTGCCTGCAAGATCAGCCGTGGCGAGCCGTATCACAAATAGGTCGGCAATACGAAACAATGGCGTGGGACAATACCTTTCGTTTTGAGGAATGTGTCTGAAAGGACTATGAGATATGAAGATTGGATTTGTCGGTTTTGGCAATATGGCGAGCGCTATGGCCGATGGCTGGATCGCTGCCGGTGTAGCTGCGAGCGACATGTGCGCCTGCGCGGGTCGCTACGACGCACTGGTTGAGCGCTGCGAGGCGCGCGGCATGGTCGCCTGCCACGATGCCGCCGAGGTTGTCTCCGCATCCGATATCGTGGTCGCTGCGGTCAAACCGTACATGATCGAGAAGGTATTCGCCCCGCTCAAGGATGCTCTTGCCAAAAAGGTCGTTCTGTCGGTTGCCTGGACCTGGGACAGTGCCAAGTGGGAGCAGGTCCTGCCGGGCGTCGCGCATATCTCGACGGTGCCCAACACACCGGTTTCGGTGGGCGAGGGCGTCATCGCTTGCGAGAAGGCTTCCACGCTTAGTGATGAGCAGAGCGCCGTGGTGCTTGATCTGCTTGGCAAACTCGGTGCGGTGGTCGAGCTCGATACGAGCCTGCTGTTTGTGGGCGGCACGGTGGGTGGTTGCGCTCCGGCATTTGTCGCCATGGCAATCGAGGCCCTGGGCGATGCGGCGGTCAAGCACGGTATCCCGCGTGCCGATGCCTATCGCATTGTGAGCCAGATGGTGCTAGGTACGGCAAAGTTGCAGCTTTCAACTGGTCAGCATCCTGCGGCGATGAAGGATGCCGTATGCTCGCCCGGTGGTGCCACCATCAAGGGCGTCGTTGCGCTCGAGGACGCCGGCATGCGCAGCGCCCTGGTCAAGGCAATCGACGCAACTCTCCAGTAAAACCGACCAAAAAAAAGACGGGTTTATTTTTGGCAGGTATTTTCTGCGGTTTTGTCCTTTTAGCGAAAAGCGCCCCGCAACTGGCTCAATTCCAGTTGCGGGGCGCTTGCGTTTGCCCAGATAAAACAGACCATAATAAACCTGTCCCTTTTTGGCAGGTTAGTCCCAGAAGCTGTCTTCCTCATCCTCGGACTTGGGTCCGCGGTCGACGTACATCTTATGGGTACGCTTCTCCATTACAAAGGCAAGAATCGCAAATAACAGGATGCCGCCGGCGAAAAGGATGGCAAAACCGGTGCGGGTGCCAAACAAAAAGGAAAAAACTGCGTCCATTGGGTGCCTTCTTGCGTAGTTGAGTTGGGTCGTAAACGCTCATAAGTATATACTTGCCCATACATGTACAAGGTTGCAACCTAAATGGAATGTATATCGCCGGAGGATCTAATGCTTGATATCAAGTTTGTTCGCGAGAACCCCGATGCCATCGATGTCGCCATGGCTAACCGCCAGACGTCTTGGGATCGCGAGAAGTTCTTTGAGCTCGACGACGAGCGCCGTGCCGTCATCACCGAGGTCGAGGAGCTCCAGGCTACGCGCAATGCCGAGTCCAAGAAGATCGGCGCCCTGATGAAGGAGGGCAAGAAGGACGAGGCCGAGGCCGCCAAGGAGGCCGTGCGCGCCGTCAACGAGAAGATTGACGGCCTGGCCGAGCGCCGTACTGCTCTCGAGCAGGAGCAGTACGACTTCATGGCTCACCTGCCCAACATTCCTTGCGAGGCCACGCCGTACGGCAAGGACGAGGACGAGAACATTGAGCGCCGTCGTTGGGGCACCCCGCGCGAGTTCGACTTCGACTTTAAGCCGCACTGGGATCTGGGCACCGATCTGGACATCCTCGACTTCGAGCGTGGCAACAAGCTCTCCGGCAGCCGCTTTACCGTTCTCGGTGGCGCCGGCGCCCGCCTGGAGCGCGCCCTCATCAACTTCTTCCTCGATACGCACACCAGCCGTGGTTTTAAGGAGTGGTGGCCGCCCATCGTCGTCAAGCGTCAGACCATGTTTGGCACGGGTCAGCTGCCCAAGTTCGAGGACGACGCCTATCACGTCTCGGGCGACAACTTCCTGATCCCCACCGCCGAGGTTGTGCTTACCAACCTGCACGCCGGCGAGGTCCTCGATGCCGACACTCTGCCGCGTCGCTACACCGCCTTCACCCCCTGCTTCCGCGAGGAGGCCGGTTCCGCCGGTCGCGACACCCGCGGCATCATCCGTCAGCACGAGTTCGACAAGGTCGAGATGGTCAAGTTCGCTAAGCCGGAGGAGTCCGACGATGAGCTCGAGAGCATGACCGCCGAGGCCGAGTACCTGCTGCAGCAGCTGGGCCTTCCGTATCGCGTGATTAGCCTGTGCACCGGCGACTTGGGCTTCTCTGCCCGTCAGACCTACGACGTTGAGGTCTGGCTGCCGAGCTACAACGCCTACAAGGAGATTAGCTCCTGCTCCAACTGCGGTGACTTCCAGGCTCGCCGCGCCAACATCAAGTATCGCGACCCCGAGAACTTCAAGGGTTCGCGCTACCTGCACACGCTCAACGGTTCCGGCCTGCCGGCCGGCCGCACCATGGCTGCCATTCTGGAGAACTACCAGAACGCCGACGGCACCATCACGATCCCCGAGGTTCTGCGTCCTTACATGGGCGGTCTCGAGAAGATCGAGCCGGTCGCGTAACTTGGCTGCATAGGGGATATGCAAGGGCGCTCCTTCGGGGGCGCCCTATTTCGTGCGCAGGTCCATATCATGCCGTGCGGACAGCTCAATAGAAAACACACGAACAACTGTTCTGTATACAGCTATCTACCTGTTATGCTTTTGCTAAATAAGAGCGAGAGAAAGGGGACGCGATGGAGCTGTTTGATGATCGGGTGGTTTTGTTTGAGAGCGACGAGGGTGGGGAGTACCTGCTTGTAACGTGTGAGCCGTCTGGCATGGGTGGCCTGGTGGTTCGACAGACGAGTGAGGGTCCGTTGACACAATGGTGTTTTGAGGAGTCGCCGCATGTGGTCGAGACCTTTGTGACGCACGTGGGGCTTGTGGCGCTGGAGCACTTCTATGGAGTTGGGACTTCCAACCAGGTCGCGCGCATGCTGAGCATCTCGTTTGCCGATTATGATTGTGCCCAGCGGGTGAGATCGCTCCTGAGGGAACTTGATGCCAAGTTTGACGTGATCGAAAAGCCAATCGATCGTACGGGGAACGGCGGTATATGCGGAGCAGCATGACAAAACTGCGTTTCACAAAAAAGTTTGAGATTGAGCTTGACTCCAATAAGCTAAAGTGGTTTTATATGTCTTGCGCTGCGGCGTTACCTCAGCTGGATAGAGGGTCTGACTACGAATCAGAACGTCATAGGTTCGAATCCTATACGCCGCACCAATCGAACTTGAAGCCTCCGGCAACGGGGGCTTTTCTTTTACGCCGGCACCGCATGGATTCGAACCTCGGTCGAGGCGCGGGCGTCAAAAAAACGCGGAGCGTTTTCAGCCCGCGGGCGAGTCCGCCGGCAGGCGGGCGAAGCCGGTGCGGATCCGCGAAGCGGATGCGCGGAATCCTATACGCCGCACCAATTGAAATCGAAAGCCTCCGGCAACGGGGGCTTTTCTTTCACGCCGGCACCGCACGGATTCGAACCTCGGTCGAGGTGCGAGCATCTTAATCATCACTTCGTAAAATTTTTCCAAATTGTCGCTTGACCCATCGAGGGGTCACGTGCATAATAATCCGTGCGTTGCGGCGTTACCTCAGCTGGATAGAGGGTCTGACTACGAATCAGAACGTCATAGGTTCGAATCCTATACGCCGCACCAATTGAGTTTTAAGCCTCCGGAAACGGGGGCTTTTCCTTTACGGGGGCATTGCGGAGATTCGAACCTCGTTCGAGGCGCGAGCGTCAAGAAAACGCGGAGCGTTTTTAGCGAGCGGGCGAGTCCGCCGGCAGGCGGGCGAAGCCGGTGCGGATCCGCGCAGCGGATGCGCGGAATCCTATACGCCGCACCAACTGAACTTTAAAGCCTCCGGTAACGGAGGCTTTTCTTATATCGCGATGCGTCGAAGATAGCATCAAGTGGTCAAAATGAGTAAAAATCAAATTTGATAACTTTTTTCGAAAATTGCTTGACCTTTATTCAGTCGATGTGCATAATAATCAACAAGTCGCGGCGTTACCTCAGCTGGATAGAGGGTCTGACTACGAATCAGAACGTCATAGGTTCGAATCCTATACGCCGCACCATTTGAGATCGAAGCTCCCGGCAACGGGGGCTTTTCTTTTACGTAAGCACCGCATGGATTCGAACCTCGGTCGAGGCGCGGGCGTAAAGAAAACGCGGAGCGTTTTTAGCCCGCGGGCGAGCACGCCGGCAGGCGGGCGAAGCCGGTGCGGATCCGCGCAGCGGATGCGCGGAATCCTATACGCCGCACCAATTGA
>DBFSAO010000068.1:0-4117 GCA_048500675.1 Collinsella sp. | reverse complement strand
CCGCGTACGACCTCAAGGAGGACTTCTTCGGCATTTACGACGACCATCCGTCCTCACGCGAGGAGGCTGAGGCGGCGTTCGACGCCTGGATTCGGGAAATTCCCGATGGCAGGGAGTTCGATCCGTTCAGAGCCCTTGCTCAGACCGTTCAGAACCACCGCGAGTTCATCTTCAACTACTGGGAATGCCCCAGCCGCATCTCGAACGGCTACACCGAGTGTGCGAACCGGCTCATAAACGAGACGGATATGAGAGGGCGCGGATACTCGTTCGAGACGCTCCGGGCAAGGACCCTCTACCGCAGGCAGAACCTCGACCGTATCATCGCGAGCAATGGGCTCACGATCGGCCCTCGCATCGATGCACCCGGTCCGCTCTTCGTGACCGAGCCCGACCGCGAGGACGAGGCCGTCGATGAGTTCATAGACCCGAGGTTGGGAGTGAAGGTCGACGCAATGACGGGAGAGATGCTGTGAATGCGAGGCTCGACGAAATTGCAGCCTGGGAGCCAAGGCCTTCAGGCGGCCTGAAATGCGATGCCAACGAATGCGGCTTTCCGACCGTAATCCATCGCACGCCAAGCAGGCTCGTGGAGGAATGCGAGAAGGCCTTCGATGCGGGGCTTCTCCTCGCGGCACTGAACCTCGTCGTGACCATACCGGACGTCTGCGCAAAAGCCGTCGGCATGCGATACATCGACTGGTGCGTTAAATACCTGGAGCTTCCCAATACCGGCGAAAAGATGGCGGCAGAGCGAAAAGACGAGAAGAGTCAAAGTGAGATAAGCGAGGAGTTCGACGTTATAGAGGCGCGAGGTATATTCACAGCTTCAGACCTCTATCAACTGCGTTGCGCCGTTGTCCATGCGGGGTCATCAGTCATCGAAGGCAGAGGGGAGGATTATAGTCCTTATAAGGTTATCGGGGTATGCGTTCACGGCGACGCTCATGGGATCGTCGCGAGCTATGGCCATGCCGGGACGGGTACGGAGAACCTGAAGGGGTGCGCATACGATTGCGTCATCAAGCTCGAAGGCCTCGTCTCCCTCATGGCCAAGGGCGTTGTGTCTTTCCTCGAAGAAGATCCCGAGCGGGATTGCGAAAGGACCATCAAGTCGGGGATAGACCGCAGGGGCGTGACGGATTTTAGACCGCTAATCCAACGGCCCGTTCGTTAAATATATGGTTGGATTTGTACCAATACCATTTGTAAAATAAATGGTTGGAACTAGATAGCCCGGTTCTTACTTTGCCAACCGGTAATTTACCAACTTCCAACCATTTTTTTACATACCCTTTTGTTTTTAACGCAAGCTTTATGCCGGTGAGCTTGTGTTCGACGCCACTTGTCGAGGCTGAGTGCAGGTCGGCGACTTGCTCGATGTCTGATTTGCCCTTCGATCAGTTCTTGTCGAGCTCCTTTGGGCGAGAGAGGCAGCGATCTAGATATCCGCTCTTGGCATATGAGACAAGAAGCCCGTAAGACTGTGGCAATGTCAAAAGGCATACACAAGTGTCAGTCTTTTGACATCGTATGATTTTGGGGAGTGGCGTGCAGCGATCGCGCGCCACCATGACGGCGTAAGTGTTTGCTTTCGTTGTAGAATCTAACGATATGAGCATCCCGGTTGCTCCAGTGCTTCGATGCTCTGGTCTTTAGCGCCTTTCGTTCAGTGGAGGACTGACCGCAAGCGGCGTAAACAAGAAAGGGGACAACCACAAATGAAAGCAACCGAGGCAAATCTGCTCGACCTTATGGGCGTGGCGAAGATGCAGTTCGTCATTCCCGTGTACCAGCGAGTTTACTCGTGGAGTGTAAGAGAGTGCGAGGTGCTTTGGGATGACGTCATGCGAGCGGGTCGTGATGGCGTATCGCACTTCGTGGGGTCGATGCTTTATATCCCCGAGTCTGAGAGTTCTGCCACGAGTATTTCGCGCGTGCTTCTGATTGACGGACAGCAGCGCATGACGACGTTTTCGTTGATGATTACTGCCTTGGCTGACTATCTGGAGAGTAATCCCAACAAGGCCGGCTTCCTTGGCGATCTCAAGATCTCAGCGCTGCGGAAAAATTACCTCTTTAACGATGACGACTACAACGGTCTGGCACGCTACAAGCTGGTGCTCTCGCAGGACGATAAAGAGACGCTGTTCTCCATCGTGTCTGGGGCTCCCGTGCCAGATGAAAAATCGGATCGCATTGTCGAAAACCATGCGTTCTTCCGTGAAAAGATGCACGGGAAATCATTCGACCCTGCAAGGCTTTGGGCGGGGCTAAACCGCGTGCAGGTCATCGACACTAAGCTCACCGCTGGCGTTGATAATGCCCAGCTCATATTTGAGTCCATGAACTCCAAGGGCAAGCCGCTCACGCCCATTGACCTCATCCGTAACTACGTTCTAATGTCGCTTCCCAACGACGAACAGACCAAGCTTTATGAGGGTTATTGGCATCCACTCGAGTGCTTGTTCGGAAAAGGCGGCGAGGACGAGTTCAATGCATTTATCTGGTACTGGCTGTGGCTTAAAGTTCCCAATAGGATGCCGAAGGAGAACGAGGCCTACTACGAGTTTAAGCGCTATTTCGCCGACGACTACGATGGTGACACCGAGGGCCTGCTTAAGGAGCTGCGCGGGTATGCACATAGATACGCCAGTCTGTTCCTTGGTAAGGAGAAGGACGACGGACTGCGCCGAGTGTTCGGCAGAATCGTAAGCCTCGACGTGAAGCAGATAAGGCCCCTCTTAATGTTGCTTTATTCGGTTTACGAGGGGAATGGACTAGACCGCAATGCGTTTTTACGTATCTGCGAGACTATCGAGTCGTTTCTGTTCAGGCGAGCGGTTTGCGGCAGACTTACCACGGGCCTAAATAATTTCTTTGCCGGCATGTATCGGAATCTCGAGCAGCAGGACGATATCGAGGAGTACGTTACGGCGATGTTCCTTATCCACAGCAGCGGTATGACCGCATACTTTCCGACAGACGAGCATTTTGTCGAGGAGTTTAAGACGCGTGACTGCTACAACCGCTTCTCTAAAAAGCGCTATTACCTGGAACGCATGGAGAACTGGCACCACCCGAAGGAGTCCATCTCAGCCGACGATTACCAGATCGAGCACATCATGCCCCAGACGATCGATGATGAGCACGGCTGGAAGGAATCGCTTGGTGAGAACTGGGAAGACGTCCACGACAGGCTGTGCAACAACTTGGGAAATCTTACGCTGACGGGATACAACCAGGAGTACTCAAACCGGCCGTTCTCGGACAAGCTCAATCTGCCTGACGTCGGATTTAAGTGCAGCCCGCTCTACCTAAACAAATCGATTGTCTCGCATGAAAAATGGGGTGAGGAAGAGATTGGGCAGCGCGCGGACGAGCTGGCGAAAGAAGCGTGCGAGATATGGAAGTATCCCGACCTCCCGGCAGACGTCGTCGACAAGTACCGTCCTTCTCGCGGGGAGTCTGACGAGGCGCCTATTTGGACTCTGCAGGAGAATCACCCCACTTTTGCCGAAGGTGGACTCAACCAGAAGCTTTTCGATGAGGTGCGCGAGTCTGTTCTGAGTGGTAATCCTTCGTGGGAGTCCTATATAGCCAAGTACTATGTAGGACTCAGGTCGGGCAAGCGAAAACTGCATGCCGTGCTAGAAGGCAGGACCAGCAACGGTGGTTGGATCGCCGTTGGCCTGGCAAAGAGCGTGGACGACCTAATTGATCCAGAGGACATGTGTCAGGACAAACGCGCACAGGGCGGATTTGGCCCGGGCTTACCCACTTACGTTGCGCTTCGGAACGCCGATGACATTCCTGCGGTGCTCGATCTCATAAAGCAGTGCTAGGTTGAAGGCCGGGAATCTAATTCCCGGCCCTTGCCAGCTCAAAATCGTCGATGGCCCATTCGCCCGTCTACGCCCCCACAATCCCGCGAGTCGCTTGATTTGGTTTACGGCCCTCAGTTTACGGCATCTGTTACTCGTCGTCCTCGTCGTTGGGGTCGCCCTTGAGGGTGTTGATGTCCAGGTACTGGTTATCGTCCTCTTTTTGCTGGGTTTCCGACTCCGCTTGGGTGGGGCCGCGGAACAGCTGGAATCCCTCAAACGCAATGACGCCG
>DBFSAO010000067.1:0-68499 GCA_048500675.1 Collinsella sp. | reverse complement strand
CACCCAGGCCGTGGTCACGGTGCCGCTGTACACGGACGATGGGCGGGCACCGGAGGTGGAGCTGCATGCCGGAGCCGACCTTGCGTCCGAGCAGCATCAGTACCAGCTGCGCGCCATGCTGGTGCGGGAGCTGCGCACCATGCCCGAGCGCGGCGACCCGGACGAATAAACCGAACAAAACCAAAAACCCGGAACTTCCTGTCCGACAGGAAGTTCCGGGTTTTGTTGTTTGTCTAGAGTTCCGGCACAGAGGCTCAGTAGTGCAGACGGTCGGCGGTCAGGGCTTCCAGAACCGGCAGCATGGCAGCGGCCTCGGCCTTGGCGGCGGGCAGATCCATATCGCGGTAGTTGCCGCATTCCACCTCGCTGGCACCGGGGATATCCCCCTCAAAGGCGGCCATAAAGCGGAAGGACTCCACGGTCAGCTCCAATGCCTGCGCCGGGGTCAGCCCGCGGGTGAGCAGGTAGAAGCCGGTGCGGCAGCCCATGGGGCCAAAGTAGACAATGCGGCTCGACCACTCGGCATGATTGCGAAGGAACGTCGCGCCCAGGTGCTCGATGGTGTGGCACTCGGCCGTGTTCATGACCGGCTCCTTATTGGGCGTGGTCAGGCGCAGGTCAAAGGTGGTAACGGCGGCGCCGGTCGCCGGATCGCGGTCGATGCGGCTCACGTACACGCCGGGCTCAAGCAGCAGATGGTCAACGGAAAAGCTCGCGATGCGCTCCATGGCAGATCCTCTCGATAGTCAAATTGGGACGGGGCTCTTTTAGCTGGTTCGAATGGTCACACCAATCATACCAGTCAAAAAAGCCCCGTCCCAAAAAGACAACTTAGCCAAGGACACGGGCCATACGCGTCTTGAACTCGGACAGGAAGCGCGGAGCATCCACGGTCAGTGCCACAAGCGCGCTCTTGTCCGGATCGGACAGGCGACGCTCATCGCAGATGGTGCGACCGCGGTACTCGCCCAGCAGATCAACACGCAGGTTGCAGCCGAGCGCACCTACGAGCGTGGGGTCGACCGCCACGGCAACGGCCAGCGGATCGTGCAGCGCACAACCACCCAGGTAGGGTGCGTTCATCTCGTACGAGCCAATGTAGTGCTCGACCATGCTCGCAAATGCGCAGCCCGCCATGGTGCCCGAGCCCGTCCAGCCGGCAATGTCGCGGCGTGTGAGCACCACGCGATGCGTCACGTCCAGACCCACCATGGTGAGCTTACGGCCCGAGCGCAGCACCGCGTCGGCTGCCTCGGGGTCGCTCGCCATGTTGGCCTCGGCGCCCGCGCTCACGTTACCGGGCACGGTAAGGGCGCCGCCCATCACGACCACGCGGCCGATGGACATCATCGCCGCCGCATCGCGCTCCAGGGCGAGCGCCAGGTTGGAGAGCGGGCCAGTCGCTACGTAGACCAGATCGGGACCATAGGTGCGCGCGGCATCGATCAGATAATCGACCGCAGCGTTGCCGTCGGCCGAGGTCGCCCCCACCGGCTCGTAGGGCGACGCGGGCACGCTCGCGCCGCCGATGCCGTTCTTGCCGTGAATGAGCGCGGTGGACGCCGGCGGCGTATAGGGCTCAGTCGCCTGCAGAGGACGGTCGGCACCCAGGTACACCGGAACCTCGGGGCGACCCAGCAGATCGAGCACCGCCAGGCAGTTGTGCGCCGATTGCTCGACGCGCACGTTGCCAAAGCACGTGGTGATGCCCACGAGCTCCACCTCGGGGCTCGCGATGGCATAGGCCAGCGCCATCGCATCGTCCACACCCATATCCAGATCAAGGATCAGCTTCTTGATTGCCATTGTTCTACTCCGCTTCTCCGTCTTTATCGTTTAACCAAACCAATGTTCAACTTCGGCGCGCGTGGGAATCGATTGCTGAGCGCCCAGGCGCGACACCGTCACTGCCGAGGCGCGAGCGCCCGCGGCCATGCACTCAAAGAGCGGCAAGCCCTCTAGGCGAGCCGCCACCAACGCGCCGATAAACGTATCGCCGGCGGCCGTGGTATCGACTACCGCACTCGAAAGTGCCGGCATGCGCAGCAGCTCACCGCCATCGCCGAGCGTAACCGAGCCGACACCGCCCAGCGTGATGACCGCGGCGCCGGCGCCCTTGTCGAGCAGCGCATTGAGCGCGGCGACGCAACTCACATCATCCGTGGGCAGAATGCCCGTCAGCACCTGGCACTCGGTCTCGTTGGGACAGACCAGGTCGACCGCAGGCCAGACCTCCGCAGGCAGCTCGCAGGCGGGCGCTGGATTAAAGACCGTATAGAACCCCAGCTCGTGAGCGCAAACAAGCGCCTCGGCCGTCGCCGCAAGGTCACATTCGCCCTGGGCGATAAAGACGCTTCCGGCAGCCGGGGCAATCTCGCTGGCGTCGCCGTCGAGCTCATGGGCCACCAGACGCCTCAACGCGCAGGCAACGTCCGCGCCCGCAAGCGCATGGTTGGCACCCGGTGACAGTATGATGCGGTTGTCGCTCTCGCAGCGAATGATGGTCGCCGTTCCCGTCTCCACGTCATCGCGATGCACTACAAAGTCACAGTCCACGCCGGCGTCTTGGAGCCCCGCCACGAGCGACGCGCCGAACGCGTCGCGACCGACCGCGCCGATCATGTGCGTGCACGCGCCCATACGCGCGGCAGCTACGGCCTGATTGGCGCCCTTGCCTCCGGCGTTGGTGATAAACCCGCTGCCGCCGACGGTCTCGCCCGCACGCGGTATGCGCTCGCACGCCACCGAAAGGTCCATGTTCATGCTGCCGAACACCGCAACGATGCCGCGATCTGCCATGGAAACCTCCTCATCTGCGGGCCTTATGCCCACCGTCGGCCGTCGATCGTACACTCTCGCACCCCCTATAACTTTAGTTCACTTTGATGTGGACGCGCGCTTGAGCTTGCGCCAGCAGCAAGCATTCACAGGAGCAGGCAGCTACAATGAAGGCGTGATGATTATTCTCGTCATTGGATGATGTTTTATGGAACAACTCTCGCAATCGGGCTCGCGCGGTCGACGCCGCACGGGCAACGAGCCGGCGCCGCACGAACGCGTGAAGGGCGAACGCCGTGCCGACGAACCGCGACGCACCGCGAGCCCCCATCGCGCTTCTGCCAACAACGCGGGCCGCGCCAACACTCCCGCCGCGGAGCAGACGCCCGCTCGCCCCAAGTCCCGCTACATCCCTGCACTCGACGGCCTGCGTACGCTCGCCGTCGTCGCGGTGGTGCTCTATCACCTTAACCTCACGTGGGCCCAAGGCGGCCTGCTCGGCGTCACGATCTTCTTTGTGCTTTCGGGCTATCTAATCACGCGCCTGCTGCTCAACGAAGTCGCCAAGACCGGACGCATCGACCTCAAGAGCTTCTGGATCCGCCGTATCCGCCGCCTGGTCCCCGCCGTGGTAACGGTAGTGTTCGTGACTTGCGCGCTGTGCACAATCTTTAACCACGTGATGCTCACCAAGATGCGCCCCGACATCCTGCCGTCGCTGCTGTTCTTTAACAACTGGTGGCAGATCGCCCAGGACGTCTCGTACTTCAATGCCCTGGGCGACCCCTCGCCGCTCACGCACTTTTGGTCGCTTGCCATCGAGGAGCAGTTCTACCTCATCTGGCCGCCGCTACTGTTTGCCATGGTATCCATGCATGTGAGCAAACCCAACACGCGCCGCGTGGTTCTGGGCCTTGCCGCGGTTTCCGCCATCGCCATGATGGTGCTCTACAACCCTGCCGCCGACCCCAGCCGTGTGTACTACGGCACTGACACCCGTGTGTTCTCGCTGCTGCTGGGCGCCTGGATGGCCGTTATCCCCGATCGCGACCTGGCGCCCGTGCGCCTCGCGCGTCGCCTGGGGCTCGACCGCCTCGTCGCCAAGCACGACAAGAATGCCGAGGACAAGCAGGGCACGAAGGCCGACAACGCAGCCGAAGCCGCCCCGGCTCAGCCGAGCGCCCTCGTGCGCTTTTGGTCCTCGCCCGCATCCATCGATGTGCTGGGCGTTGTAGGCCTGGTTGGCCTTGCCGCTATGGTCGCGTTCACCAACGGCTACACCGCGTTCCAGTATCGCGGCGGCACGCTGCTGTGCTCCGTCCTCACGCTCATGGTCATCGCGGCCTGCGTGCAGCCCCAGGGAATGGTGGCCCGCGCGCTATCCGCCGAGCCGCTCGTATGGGTTGGCAAGCGCTCCTACAGCATCTACCTGTGGCACTATCCGCTGTTGCTGCTCATGAATCCGGTCGCCAACATCAACGATACGCCCTGGTGGCAGTACATTTTGCAGGTACTGCTGGTGGTCGCCGTGGCCGAATGTTCTTATCGCTTTATCGAGACGCCGTTTAGGAAGGGCGCCTTCGGACGCACCGTCTCCGAGTTCCGCGATGGCACCACCACGCCTGCCAATTGGGTGCGCGCGCATATTCCCGTTTGCGCCGCCTGCGCTGTCGTACTGGTCGTTGCACTGGGCGGCTTGATCTTTGTGCCCGAGACGTCTGCACTCAGCGGCGAAGGTGCCGAAGTCCTCAACAAGGAAGCCAAAAACGCCACGCCTAAGGACCAGCAGGCGGCCGACGACACCGACATGGACAACGACGGCTTCGCGGACGGCTCCTACGACCTGCTGATGATTGGTGACTCCGTATCGCTGCGCGCCGTGGATTCCTTTGATGGCGTGTTCCCGCACAGCCATATCGATGCCGAAAAAGGCCGCCAATTCGATGCGGGCCGTGCGACATTTGAGGGCTATATCCAGCAGAACCTTGCCGGCAAAATCGTGGTCTTCGCCCTGGGCACCAACGGCTTGGTGACTGACGACCAGATCGATGCCATCATGTCCGATGCCGGAGACAAGCGCGTCGTGGTGTTTGTAAACACGCGCAGCCCGCAGCCGTGGGTCGGCTCGACCAACCAAGCCATTGCCAACGCTGCCACGCGCTACAAGAACGTGCGCGTTATCGACTGGTACGGATACAGCGCCAACCGAAATGACCTGTTCGACGGCGATGGCACGCATCTATCGACCACCGGCGTGACCGAGTATCTCAACTTGATCCACGACGCGGTCAAGAAGGACCTGCCCGTGCACCCCGAGGACCACGTCAACGACCCGCAGCCGGCAGCGGTCAAGTCTGCCACCGACGCACTCGTCAACACGCTCGCCTTCAAGCCGCACAAGCTGGGTACCGATAAGTAACGCGCAGTCAAATCTGCTTGCACCCGCAGGGGGCGTCGGCCGCGGCCGACGCCCCCTGCGGCAGTTAGGGACGTTCCTTTTATGCCGGACCTGGGGACAGGACACTCCTGCGACAAGCGAAAGCCGCCCCTGGGCTGTCAATTCCAGTCCGGGGGCGGCTTCGCAACAACATGCCAAGGGGTCGTGGGCAAAAAAGGGCAAATATGAGTACTGTTACCATTTTAGTAGCAGGCAAAACCGCCCAAAATGGCGTCCGTGCGACCCCTGCAAACCACTAAAGCGGCCAACCTAGCTGGATTAGAGCCTGTTGTGGCAAATTTTAATGTACACACTCTAGATTGTGTACATTATCTTTTTGCACATAAATGCCATCGCCTTAGCAACAGTACTCATTTTTGGCATTTTTTGCCCACTGCCATATAACTAACCCCCTATAGCAAGCAAAAAACAGGCCGCAGCCCATTGCTGCGGCCTGCTCGGAAACCAAAAGGGACGTTAAGCGCTGTAGCCCATCGCCTGCAGGACAAACATGACGACCGTCAGCACCGTAATCACGCCGATGGTCGCCCACGTGAGCACGTTCCACACGCGGCCGTTGCGGTTGGCGCCCATAATGTGACGGTCGGCGGCGATAACCACCTGGAACACCAGAACCACAGGCAACAGCACGCCGTTGATGACCTGCGAGGTCATCATGATCTGGAACAGATCGACGCCGGGCATGAGTACCAGCACGGCCGAGAT
Organism: Collinsella sp.; assembly: GCA_048500675.1. Classification (GTDB taxonomy): domain Bacteria; phylum Actinomycetota; class Coriobacteriia; order Coriobacteriales; family Coriobacteriaceae; genus Collinsella. Next base: position 62,558 of record DBFSAO010000067.1, on the reverse strand, counting down.
ACCGATAATGGCTGTAATGATGCCGCGATAGACCGGAGCCTCGTCCCAACTGCGATCGGCGCCGCGCTCCCAGCCAAATGCCTCGCAGATGGCGCTGGACGTAACGCCCGGCAGCACGCAAGCGGCCAAGAAGCTCGCGGCGACCAGGCCCGAGGCGAACAGCACCGTGGACCACTGACCCGCAATGGGCTCCAGCGCGCGGGCGGCGTCGGCAGCATCGCTAATCTGGATGCCCGCCGGGAATAGCACCGTACCGGTCGTGATGATAATGAAGCCGGCGATGATATCGGCAGCGATCGAGCCGCTTACGGTATCGATACGCTGCAGCACGATGTCATCCTCGCCCGCATTCTTATCGACCACGTTGTTCTGAGCCAGGAAGATCATCCACGGTGCGATGGTGGTACCGATCGTTGCGACCACGAGCGACACGTAGTTGGGATCGTTTTGAATGTTGGGGACGACCAAGTCGACCGCGACCTCACCCCAGTTGGGGCCGGCCATAAATGCAGCAACGATATAGGTCACGAACACGCAGCTCACCAGCAGCAAAATCTTCTCGATACGCTGGAAACTGCCCGACATGGTAAGCATCCACACCAGCAGCGCCACAAGCGGCACCGAAATGCTCGCCGGGACACCAAAAAGGGCAAGGCCGCTCGCGATACCCGCGAACTCCGAGATGGTCACAGCGGTGTTGGCGATCAACAGCGCCGCCATGGCCAGCACGCTCTTACGCACGCCAAAGCGTTCGCGGATGAGCGACGCCAAGCCCTTACCCGTGACGCAACCGCAGCGTGCCGCGGTCTCCTGCGTCACGATAAGCAGCACGGTCATGACGGGAAGCATCCAGAGCATCTTGTAGCCATAGCTGGCGCCCGCGCTGGAATACGTGGCGATGCCGCCGGCGTCATTGCCCGAAAGCGCCGCCAGCAGACCGGGCCCCATGGCGCCAAAGATGGCCGCAATGGTTAGCTTTTGCCTGGTGCTCGGCTTTTGCTTCGTGTTTTGCACGCGACCACCTATCCCATGACCGACATGGTGAGCAGCACCGCAGCGGTGCAGTACGCCACACACGAGATCATGACGGCAATAACATTCATGGCGGTACCCGACGTATTGAGGTCGTGCTCATCGCGCCAGAACAGCACCATCAGATAGATCACGGCGCTCATGTTGCCAACCAGGCAAATGATGGCAGCGATGTTAAAGCATCCGGTAAAGAGCTGCTCCTCGAACATGGGAGCATCGGGGAACGCGGCGGTGCGCACCAGCTGAGCGCACAGGTAGGTCACGAGCGAAAGGATCAGACCCATGCCCGTGCTCTGGAAGAAGAATCCCAGGTACGGCTTGGGCTCGTCGTCGTGGCCGTCATACTCGAGGAAGTAGTTCTTGACGAACGACACCATGCGCGAGGCGGCCAGCAGCACGAGCGGCATGGCGCACATGGGAAACACCACCAGGTGCGCGGAGCCGAGCGCCGTCCCCAGTACCGTTGCCATGATGCACGAAGCGATGCCCCACACGACAACCCAGTACTGGCGATGCACAAACCAGCTGAGCACGTTCGTCGAGTCGTCCGATGCGCTGTCGCCCGAGCCGATGCCGGCGATCTGCAGGTCTTCCTGATGCTCCTCGGCGATAACGTCCATGGCGTCGTCGAAGGTCACGATGCCCAGGATATGACGGTTCTCGTCGCAGACGGGAATGGCGACCAGGTCGTACTTGGTCATCTCGTCCGTTACGTCTTCCTGGTCCTCGTCGGGCGACACATAGACCAGGTCGCGATAGGCGAGCTGCCCCAGCGTGGCGTCGCGGTCGGCCACAATCAGCGTGCGCAGCGAAAGCACGCCGGTCAGCATGCCGCTCGGATCCTCGGTGTAGACGTAGTAGACGCTCTCGAAGTCCTCGTCGAGTTTGCGAATCGCCTCGATGGCGTCGCCGACCGTCGCCGTGGCGGGCAGGGAGACAAACTCCGAGGTCATGATACGGCCGGCGGTGTTGTCCTCGTAGCCCAGCAGGTTACGAATCGCCTTCTCCTCCTTGACGCCCATCAGGCGCAGGAGCTTTTCGGCCTTCTCATAATCGAGCTCGTCGATCAGGTCGGCAGCGTCGTCCGGGTCCATCATGGCCAGCATCGACGACGCGTCGGTGTCGGACATGCCCTCGAGCATCTCGGTCATGAGCTCGTCGTCATCGAACTCCGAGATTGCCTCGGCTGCCTGGGCGGTATCGAGCTGCGCGAACACCTGCGCACGCAGGCGCGGGTCGAGCTGCTCGATAATGTCGGCGATGTCGGCGGGGTGCAGCTCGCCGAGCGTCTTGTGCGACACCGAGAGCTGGATGTTCTTGGTCGAGCGGTCGAGCAGGTCCATGTAGGACCAGGCGATGATGTCCTCGCTGAGCGGCTTGCCCAGGTGCTTCATAAAGCCCTCGACGACATGCTCGAGCGCAGGGCTGATCGCGCGCAGCAGGCCGCGGGCGCCGACCTCGGCACCCAGCAGGCGCAGCTGGTTTTCGCCCGACATGGAAAACTTAATGTCGTTTACGCGCACGACCTTCATGCCCTGCGTGTCGACGATCTGCTTGTTGAGCACGTCACGCGCGAGCAGCAGCTCGGTCGGCTGCAGGTAGGAAAAGCGGATATTAGTGGCAGACGTATTGAGGTACACGCCCGTCTCGTCGATGCGGTCGACCCACTTGCGCCAGCTGATCATAAACGGCGTCTTGCCGGGACCGCGAAACGCGAGCGACGTCACGTGCGGAAAAACTTCGCCGGTAGCAATGCCAAAATCGTTGACCACGCCGAGCTTTTCGCCGTCGACGTCCAAGACCGGCAATTTGAGCATCTCACTCAGATAATTCAATGGTGCTCCCCATCATTATTCCTACGGACCGCGCGACCATGCCGGCACGCAATCCGTGGACTTTTAGATATGTATACGCATGCGCGGGCGGCACGCCGCTCGGCGCTCACACCCCGTGCACGCGCAGAAAGCACCTGCATGGGGTCATCGACTGTATGGTCGAGGTTTGGATTTCACCTGCAACCTTTCTCTTGACCCTCATTAACCGCAGTAACTATAGCATCAGCATCGCGCTGCGGCACCGAATTTATGCGCTGCACATTGCAGGCATACCAAACGCTGACGTATCCGTGACATAGTCGTTGGGGACTACTCCGTGGTTTCGTCGTCCTCGGCGAGTTGGGGGAACACGGCGTTCTTGGGCATCGTGACCTTCGTCAGCGAGGTGAGCTTTTTGCTCAGCGACGTGTCCGTCTTGACCAGGTCGCTCAGCGTCACGATCTTGTAGCCGTCCGCAACAAGGCCATCGATAATCTGCGGCAGCGCCTCGAGCGTCTGCTCGGCGCACTCGTCGCTGTCGGTGAGCAGCACGATATTGCCCGGCGTCACCGAGTCGAGCACCGTCGAGACCTGTTCGTCGGCACCATTGAGCAACCAGTCGCCCGAGTCGATATTCCACGAGACCACGGCAGACACCAAGTCCATCGAGTCAATCCAATTTTGCTCGTCAAAAGCGGCGTAGGGGGCGCGCAACAGCATCGTCTTGACGCCGGTTGCCGACTTGATGGCGTCGGTTCCCTTCGAAATCTGCTTGCGCACCGCCTCGCGATCCTCGCCCTTGAGCGAATCGTCGCTATAGCTATTGGAACCGACCTCGCACCCGGCGTCGACAATCGCCTTGGCGGTAGCAGGCGAGGCCTCGGCGGCATCGCCCGAAAGGAAGAATGTGGCGCTCACGCCCTTCTCCTTGAGCACCTGCAAGATCTGCTTGGTGGCACCGCTCGGCCCTTCATCAAACGTCAGGGCGACGACCTTCTCGTTGCCCTTTGGCGCCACGCTGGCGCAGGCAACCACGCAATCGGTGGCGGGCACAACCTCGCCACGGTCCTGCGTCTTGCCCGATTGCTCGCCAACCCACACCTCGGAGCGACCCTGGACGCCCCATGTCTGCACGTACTCGATGGCGCCCGTGCCCTCGACCTTCAGCTTGGGCTCAATGGTCGTGGCCTGCACCTCGTGCTTCTCGTAGATGTTGCGGCCGTCTTTGACCGTCACCTTCTCGCCGCCGGTAAGCTCGCGGCTGTCCCATTTGCCCTGCTTCACGCGCTTGCCGTCAACCTTCACCGACAGCTTTTCGCCCCCGTGGCGCTTGAGCACGCTGTCGTCGACGGCCAGCAGGTCGCCGGCGTCGTAGGTGTCGGTCAACTCCTGGTCGTCGATAAGATTCTGCAGCGTAGAGCCCACGCGCACCGCGGTCTTTTGCCCGTTGAGCTCCACGTCCACGCTGCGGTTGACGTAGCCCACGACGGCTACGATAAACAACACGAGCGCGCAGCCCACGGCGATGAGCGCATAGGGCAGGCGAGATGGACGGCGGGGCGAGCGCCCGTTGCCAATGCGCGCACTGCGGTCGCTAAAACCGCGGCTATGGTTGAGGTACATCGCGCCGGGCTTGCGGTGGCGTTTGCGCTGGCCGCTGGGCAGCTGCCCCAGGTCGCGGCGCGCCGTCGGACGCGCACCGGAGCGCCCGTTTAAATTGGATCCGTTTTGGCGCATGTGCCCTCCCCCATAAACACAGCGAGCCGGAGCAACATGTCTCCGGCTCGCCTCCCATCATTTGGTACGTCGCTATTTGCTAGCTTTTGACGAGCCACCGCTCGCCTTTTGGTATTCGTCCTTAAAGGCCTTGAACATGCCGCGCGTCTTGCCGAGCTGCTTGCCCAGCGCGCGACTGCCCTTGTCCACGGCGACCGATCCCTTGTCATCGAGCATCTTGGCGCCCTTTTTGACCTTATCGCCCACCACGACACTGGCCTCGGCAGCCTTGGCGGCCGCGCCGCCCGAATACCCGAGTGTCTTGACCTCGTCCGAAACGATCATCGCGCCGTTCTCGTAGCCGCGCAGCATCGTCGGCGGCACCTGCGTGTCACCGACCAGCACGCTCGAAGCGGCACCGGCGGTCACATAGAACATCTGAACGATGCCCGAGCGCGGCTTAAACTCCACGTCCGAACAATAGCCCACGACATCGCCCGATTCCGTGCGCACGTCCATACCAACCCAGATGATGCAATCGTCAAGGTTAATGTCGAGGCGCTTGGCCGCAGCGGCATCGTAGGTGTCCTTGGCGTCATCCACCGCGATGGCGCCCTCATAGACGCCGATGGCATCGAGCGCCACAAAACGGTCGGGGCGCTCAATCATGCCCGCAATATCGGACTGGCGAACCATAAAGCCCGCCACGCGCGTGCCGCCCGGGGTAAAGACCGGAAAGTGAATCTTCCCGAGCTTTTTAGGGCTGCGCGGCGTGCCGTCCTTTTTGGTGCGCTTGTCCTCGGAAGGCTTGCGATAGATCTTGGCGCCGACAAAATCCCCGGCGCGCATTATGCCTCGGTCGAGGGCTCCGCAGCCTCGGTGTCGGCCTCGGCGGCGTTCTCGACCACGACGTCGGCGGCGGGCGTCACGTTGCCGCCCGAGATGGCGTCGTTGAGCTGCTCACGCAGCTGATCCATGCGCTCGCGGGCCAGGTCGACCTTGGCGCGCAGGTCATCGGTCTTGGCATCGACCATCGGGCCGAAGTCGTTGACCGCGGCGCGGGCCTCCTCGGCACCGTGCTCGTAGGTATCGCGCATGTTATCCCAAGCGTCGTTGGCGATATCGGCAGCCATGGCGCGGGTCTCGGCGCCCGAGCGCGGGGCCAGAGCAACGCCGATGATAGCGCCGGCGGCGGCACCAAAGAGTGCACCGGAGACAAAGCTAAAAGTCTTACCCATGATCATTCCTCTCCTGCGGGCACGTCGGCGCCCACCGTTTGAATGCTGTCCATTATACCCGCAGCGTAACACTTGCCGCCCCGCTCATCTGCATACGGCAAAGACGCAGGTACATGATGGTGTTGAGCGAGCGAATCTACTCCTGCGGCACAGCGGGCATGGCAACCGTGGCAGCCGGATCCCCACCGGCGCCGTCCACGAGGGGCAAGCCGCCCTCATGCGCCGACCCAGTCGGAGCCGTTGCCGCGCCGCCAAAGACGGCCGCGGAGGCCTCGTGATTCTCGACAACCGCGCCCTCGGTATCGATCGCCACCTGGGGCTCCTCATCAAAGCTGGGAACGCCCTGGGGCTCAGCTGCCGGCTCGGCGGCCGCATCGACAACGGAATCGACGTCGGCGTCCACAGGAGCATCGCCCTCGGCCGCATCCTCGGCAGCATCCTCGCCATTCGCGGCGGCGACGGCCTCGTGCGGATCCTTGCCCTCGGCCTCGGCACGCATGCCCAAAACCAGGTTGCGCAGGCCCGCGACCGTACCGTCCACGTCGGGCGCAGGCTGGTCGGCATGCAGGTAGGCCCAATCCATCATGAAGGTGGCAGATGACAGCGCACCGATGGCCAGCGCATCGTCGGGACACGAAAGCTCAACCTCAAAGACGCGCTCGTCATGCTCGCTCACGCGGGTGCGCCCGCACGAGATGTTGCCGGCAAGGCCGGTCTCGTTCATCAGCTCGACCGACACGTGCTCCAGCAGGTGGCAGAGCTCGGTCTGGCCCATGCAATCCTGGAACTCGCGGCCGGAATCGCCCAGGCACAGATGCTTGGCAATCGCCGGCACCAGATAGTACACGCGCGCCGTGGCCTCGATATCCTCCGAGGTCATGAGCGGCATGCCGGGGTTCACCAGCACATGCGCGCAGATCTTGTCCTCGCTGACGGTGACCTTAAGGATGTTGAACAGGCCTGCCATAACTCTCCCCTACTCGTTCCTTGTCCTACTCGTCGCCGTCGTGCGGAATCGCAGCATCCGCACCCGACGCCGCCGGCTCGTCCGCCGCAGACTCGGAATCCTTCTTATCGGTTTCGGCCGGAGCGATCACGCGAATGAGCGAGATGCGCTGGCCACGCATCGACTGCACCTTAAACTTGTACCCCGCAACCTCAAACACCTCTCCGATGTCGGGCACCGAGTCGCAAAGCTCCAAAATCCAGCCGGCGATGGTCTCATAATCATCGCTTTCCTCGAGCGGCCATCCAAGCTCAATCGCATCATCGCACGAAAAACGCCCATCGACGAGCCACTCACGGCGCGAGAGGCGCGTGAGGTACTTGTTATCGGGGTCGAACTCGTCCTCGATCTCGCCCACGATCTCCTCGACGATGTCCTCGATGGTGATGATGCCGGCCGTGCCGCCGTACTCGTCCACAACCACCACGATCTGATCGTGCGAGGTCTGCATCTCGGACAGCAGCGGCAGGATGTCCTTGGTATCGGGCACAAAGGTGGCGTCACGCAAAAAGTCGGCGATGGGCTGGTCACCCTTGCCGTCGAGCGCAGGCTGGATCAGGTCCTTGATATGTGCGATGCCCGCCACGTTGTCGGGATCCTCGTGGTAGACGGGGATACGGCTGAAGCCGGTCTGGCGCATGGTGGACAACACGTCGGCGACCGTCTCGTCGTCCTCGCACATGGTGGTGTCCACGCGCGGCACCATGACCTCGCGAGCGACGGTGTCGCCCAGGTCGAAGATCTCGTGGATCATGCGCTTTTCCTCGTCGAGCAGGTCGTCCTGCTCCGAAACCATGTACTTGATCTCTTCCTCCGAGACGTTCTGGCGGTCATCGGCGCTCTTGATGCGCAGGATGCGGGCCAGGCCGTCGGAGCAAGCGCCGGTCAGCCACACGAGCGGGCGGGCGATCTTCTGGAACACGGAAAGCGGCCCCACGACCTGCTTGGACACGCCCTCGGCGTTAGCGAGGCCGATACGCTTGGGCACGAGCTCGCCAATCACGATGGACACGAAGGCGACGGCGACGGTAATGATGACCGGCGCCAGACCGCGCGCGATGGCGGAGAGCGGCGCGATGCCAAAGCTCATGAGCCACGTGGCGAGCGGGTCGGACAGGCTCGTCGAGGCGACGGCAGACGAGGCGAAGCCCACGAGCGTGATGGCGACCTGGATGGTGGCCAGCAGCTGGTCGGAATCGGCGGCAAGCTTAATGGCGCGCTCGGCGCGCTTGTCGCCCTCCTCGGCCTCGTGCTCCAGCACGGCGCGCTTGGCCGTGGTGAGGGCCATCTCGGACATAGAGAAGTAGCCGTTGATGAGGGTCAAAACGAGTGTGGTGATAAGGGAGATGGTTATGTCCATCGGGAGTTTCTCGAACCTCCAAGATTCGGGACGTTGGCAGGAGACGTAGTTGGCGGATAAGGCGGTTGCGCCCAGCGGTTGTCCGGATGGATCCGCGGGCACGGGCTCGGTCGTTAGATTACGAAGAGGATCACCGCCATGAACTGGAAGATGCTACCGGCGAGCACCCACAGGTGAAACACGCTGTGCAGGTAGCGCACGTTTTTGGCGATGTAGAACGGCACGCCCACGGTGTAGCACACGCCGCCGACGGCGAGCAGCGCTAACGCGACGGGGTTCAACAGCGCTACGAGTGCGGGCAGCTTAAAGACGACGAGCCAGCCCATCAGCAGATAGACCAGGCCGCTTACCCAGTGCGGCTGACGCTTGCGCAAAAAGCACTCGAGCGCGATGCCAATGATGGCGATGGCCCATACGGCAAAGAACAGCACGGCGCCGCCGTCGTTTGCCAGCGTGATGAGGCAAAACGGCGTATAGCTGCCCGCAATGAGCAGGTAGATGCAGCTGTGGTCGATGATGCGGAATACGCGCTTGGCCCCCGCGGGCTGAATCGCGTGATAGAGCGTAGAGGCCAGGTATTCGAGGATGATGCTGACGCCGTAGACGATCGCCGCGGCCATATGTGCCGGGCCGCCGCCGCGCAGAGCGGCGAATACGATCAAAAGTACGAGGCCTGCGATGCCCAGCAGGCAGCCGACACCATGGGTGACGGAGTTCATGATCTCCTCGCCCACCGTGTACTGCGGAACGGCCGCGGCCTTAGGTCGCGGCTTGGAACTGTCGCTCGAATCGGACATGCCGGTTACATCCTCCAACATAAATAGTTCTCAACACTATATCAAAGCGTCTGGGTACGTGCGAAATTTGCACTATACGTGACCTTTTGTTTACCCATTCTTTGCTTGTTGACGCATCAACGATGAACATCCATAATGCGCTTGCATTAAATGTTGATGTATTAACATCTTATAGGAGAGCGATTATGGCTCAAAATACGCACCCCCATCGAGGACTCAAGATCGGCCTGGCCGTTACCGCGGTGCTCGTTGTCGCCCTATTGGGGTTTGCCGGCAACTTCCTGTTCGACTTTGCCCTGAACCCCCAAGCGCCGTACACCATGAAGATGATGCAGGACGGAAAGGACGCCGGAAAGGGCGAGCAGATGGATGCCGAGGAGACCGAGGCACGGGCGTGGTTTAAGCAGAACCGCGAGAGCAGCAGCCTCACCGCAGATGACGGAACCGAGCTTGCCGCTTGGTATTTTGCTGCTTCGGAGAGCACGCACGACTACGCCGTCTGCCTGCATGGATATACCAACGAGCCCATCGGTATGGCCCGATACGCCAAGCGCTTCCACGACCGCGGCATGAACGTGCTCGCGCCTGCCGCCCGCGCCCACGAGCGCTCCGGCGGCGACTATATCGGCATGGGCTGGCCCGAGCGGCTCGATGTCGTTGCATGGATCGGGCGGATCGTTCAGGCTGACCCCGAGGCGCGCATCCTGGTCTTTGGCGAGTCGATGGGTGCGGCAACCGCCATGAACGTGGCAGGGGAATCTCTGCCCGCAAACGTGAAGTGCATTATCGAGGACTGCGGCTATACGAGTGTTTGGGACGAGTTTTCCCTGCAGCTCAAGGATGTATTTGGCCTGCCCAGCTTTCCGCTGCTCGACGTGGCCAATCTGGTGTGCAACGTGCGCGCGGGCTACGATTTTCATGAGGCCAGCAGCGTGGAGCAGCTCAAACGCGCAACGGTCCCCATGCTGTTTATCCACGGTGACCAGGACACCTTTGTGCCGTACAGCATGCTCGACCAAAACTACGACGCGTGCGCCAGCAAGGTCAAGCAAAAGCTCACCGTCCACGGCGCCGCCCACGCCAAGAGCGCGCAGGTCGACCCCGAGCTCTACTGGAACACGGTCAACGACTTCCTCGACGAGAATTTTTAGGCAAAAAGCGGCGTCTACGGCCTCCTCCAGCCCCATGATTTCGGAAGTATGCGGCAAAATCTGAAACTACCGACCAGGCCACGGTTTTATCAACAATTTATCAGGGGTTTTGTTGGCAAAAAACGCCGCATGCTCGGCAACCTCAGAATTTGCCGCATACTTCCGAAAAACCGCCCGTGAGCGCTTTGCTCGCAGGCGGTTTATGTTTACGTTACGCAACAAATGCGCTTGTTTTGTCCAATAGCCAGGCGCTACTTGACCTCGATGAGCTCGTACTCGCTCGTGCCCAGGCCGATCTTCTCGGCGTGCGCGATGCACGCGCGCCAATCGGTGTCGGGATGCGTGATGCAGAAGGGGTCGTGTGCCTGCTCGCCCTCCAGATGCTCGTGATTGTGCTCCATCTTGGCAGCGCTGTCGGTGAGCTCGGTGTTGGGCAGCGGCTCGGACGCCATGACGGCATCGGCACAGGCCTGGTCGATGGCGACCGGGTCGAAGCTCGCGAACATGCCGATGTCGTTGACGATAGGCGTGTCATTTTCGGGATGGCAATCGCAGTTGGGGCTGATATCCATGGCAAGCGAGATATGGAAGCTCGGACGGCCGTCGACAACGGCCTTGGTGTACTCGGCGATCTTGTAGTTGAGCACATCGGCCGCAGCGTCATAGCCGGGCTTGATGCAGTCCTGGTTGCACGCCGCAATGCAGCGCCCACACCCCACACAGCGATTGTGGTCGATGGCGGCCACGCGTACCGTGCGAGTGCTACCGTTGGCAAGCTCGCGCTCGCGGGTGTCGTCAAACGAGACGGCGTTGTGCGCGCAGATCTTTTCGCAGGCGTGGCAGCCCACGCAGTTGGTGGTATCGACATTCGGCTTGCCGGCGGCGTGTTGCTCCATCTTGCCAGCACGGCTACCGCCTCCCATGCCCAGATTCTTCATGGCGCCGCCAAATCCGGCCTGCTCATGACCCTTAAAGTGGGTGAGACTGATCACAATGTCGGCGTCCATGAGCGCCTGGCCGATCTTGGCCTCGTGCACGTACTCGCCGCCCTCGACCGGGACGAGCGCCTCATCGGTACCCTTAAGACCGTCGGCGATGATGATCTGGCAACCCGTGGCATACGGGGTAAAGCCGTTCTGGTAAGCGGTGTCAATGTGCTCGAGCGCGTTTTTGCGGCTACCGACGTAGAGCGTGTTGCAGTCGGTGAGGAAGGGCTTGCCGCCCAGCTCCTTCACGACATCCGCGACGGCGCGAGCGTAGTTGGGGCGCAAAAAGCTTAAGTTGCCCAGCTCGCCAAAGTGAATCTTGATGGCGACGAACTTGTTCTCAAAGTCGATCTGCTCAATGCCGGCGCGGCGAATAAGGCGCTTGAGCTTGTCGAGCTGGCTCTCGCGAGCATGCGTGCGCAGGTTGGTAAAGTACACCTTCGCCGGTGCAGCGGGTGCAGTTGCGGTCATAGATTATCCCCTCGGTCTATATGGCGTTACAGACATAAGGGGATGGTACCCATTGAAGTGGGGTCAAAGTCAAGCGCGAAACCTAGTCGTTGGGGACAGTCTTAAATGACTGAAACCACTCATTGGGGACGGACTTAAATGAGTGCCTCGCCACCTGGCAGCTAGGGACGTTCCTCTCCTGCCGGCAGTTGGGGACAGTCCTTGCCAACCCTACCGGCGAGGCGGCGAGTCGGCAAAGACCGTCCCCGATGACTAGTCATTTAAGTCTGTCCCCAATGACCGCTTTTGGTCATTTAAGCCTGTCCCCAATGGCCACCCTTGGTCATTTAAGCCTGTCCCCAATGATTACTCTTGGACTTTGAGGGCTTCGGCCAGAGGGACGCGCCTGATGGAGCGCGTGTGCAGCAGCGCCACGACCAGATAGGTCGCAAAGCCAATGCCGACACACGCCGCCATGGACCAAGCGGGCACGTAGATCTCGATATTGCCGTTGTAGGCGAGCAGCATCGAGCGGAAGATGGCCGTAAGCGAGCCGATAATCACGGGCAGGCTCAGCACGAGCGACGCCGCCACGCACAACGTGATCGAGCGGATGTACAGGTGCGAGATCTCGGCGTCGCGATAGCCAAAGACCTTCATGTAGCTAATCGAGCGGGCGCTGTGGTCAATGACAGCCTTGGTCAACAGGTACATAAACAGAAGGAAGATGAACACCGCGAGCCCGACCATCATGCCGATCATGTCGCTCATCATGCCAATAAACTGGTCGCCCACGGCACGCATGTCGTCGGGCGTGGTGTCGCCGGCAAAGTAGCGCGCATCGAGGTCGAGCTTCTCGTCGCTCACATAGCCGTTAAAGTAGGCAGCGTCGTTGCCGAACAGCTCGTTAAAGTCGTCGATGCTCATGTAGATATTCATGTCCGACTTGGAGCCCCAGGTGGCGTCCTTGCCCGTGTACTCCAGTGAATAGTCCTTGCCCTCGTACTTGTCGTGGAGCGTGACCTTTTGCCCCTCGCTCCAACCAAACTTATCGAGCAAGCCGCCACCAAAGACGACGAGACCGTCGCCCACATCGAGGTCCTTCCAGTAGCGCGAATCGGACGAGATGCCGTAGATGGAGATCGTCTCCTGCCCATTTCCGTCGCCGCGGTCGTATTGCAGCTGGTAGACGGCGTATTTCTCGGCTTGCGCAATCTTCGCCGCACCGTTGTCGGTCGTATTGACGGGATGAATGTCGTCGTTGTCGGTATCGATCTTCGAGGCCTTTTCGATCAAATCGATGGTCTCGTCGCGGTCGCAGCCAAGGGCATCGGCAAGATCGTCAAGGCGCGCATAAAGGGCATCCTTCTTATCCTGAACCGTTGCGAGCGCGTCCTGCGCTGCGGACAAGCTCTCGGCAGACGGAGAGCTGGTCGCGGCATTTGCTGCCGTCTGCGCGGCATCGACCGCGTCGTCAAGCTCGTCATCCGCATCCTGGGCGGCGGTGAGGAGCGCACCGTCCACCGACTGCAAGCGCTCAAGCGCCGACCACTGCCCGCGCTCCTCGGCGGTGCCTTCAAGCTCCAGCGGAGCCTTGAGCGTGTACTGATGCTCGGCGACAAGACTTGTCTCCAGGTTGTCCGCGTAGTGCGTCATCGTGGGCAAAATCGCCAGGCCAAAGAGCAGCAGCAGCGACGCAAACGCGATACCCACGAAGAGCGTGGCGAAATTGCCCAGGTTGCGCAGGAAGATGCGTAGGCGGAAGCGAGAGACGAAACCCATGCGCTCCGGCAGCTGAAAACCGCGCTTGGTGCCCGACTTGCCGCCCGCCTCGTGACGAAGGAACTGCAGCGGGGTCTTTCCCATCTTACGGAGCAGGCCCACGAGCGTAATAAGAATGAGCGCGGTGGCGGGAACCACGGCGCACTTTACAAAGATCTCCCAGCTCCAGTACACCTGGAAGGGCGGCAGACTGTACGAGCCGTAATAGAGGCTGCGCATGGGCTCGGTAAAGAACGCAACGCCGAGCGCGGTGCCCAGCAGCGATGCGAGCACGCCCACGATGGCGGGAAGCGCAAGGTAGTGCAGCACAATCTCGCGACGGCGATAGCCGCTGGCGAGCAGCGTGCCGATGACGGCGCTCTCCTCCTCGATGGTGGCGTCGGTGAGGACAACAAAGACAAACGCCATGATCACGATGATGATGTCGAGCAGCGTCGTCCACATCATGGAGTCGCCGTCCACATCGTCGCGCGCATAGCCAATGCCCTGGTTGGAGTCGGCATCGGTCAGGTCGTCCACGCGCGCATCGGCGTCCGTCAGCGCCTCGACCATATCCTGCTCGGCATCGATGCGATCCGCGGTGGAGAGGTCGCGGTCGTTAAAGGTGAAGGAATACGTGTAGGTGGGCGCGCCGCCGGCGTCCTCAAGCGCGGCAAATCCGGCGTCGGTGACCTCGGCCACGCCATAGGTGATGGTGTTCACCGTAAAGTCGGAGTTGTTGAGGAACAGCGCCTGACTATCGGGCTGCGTCATGATGCCGCAGATGGTGTAGGTGCGGCCTTGGAGCTTAACCTGATCGCCCACGGCAAGATCGTTGTTGGTGGCAAAGACGCGGTCGATGGCCACCTCGTCGTCCGCGCGGGGCTGCCCGCCTTCGCAGTAGGACGCGATATCAACCTTGGTACGGTGCGCGTAGGTGCGCAGCGTGCGCTTGGTGCCGTCGTCGCCGGACGCCTTTTTGATGATGGCGTCGATGGAGAAGCTCTTGTAGAGCGTGACGCCGCCGACGTCCTCGGCCGCGTCCTCGGCGGCTTTGAGCTGGTCGTCGGTCGCCTCGAACGCCGTGGTCAGGCGACCGTCCTCGATCGTGTACTCGTCGCGCATGTCGTCGATAAGGCAGCCGATAGAATGTGCTGCGAGCAAAAAGCCCGACGTGAGGGCGATACTTCCGCACATAAGCAGAAAGATGCCCAGGTACTTACCGATATTGCGGCGCAGCTCGCGGGGGAGTCGTTTTGCGAGAGGTGACATGGCGCCGCCTACCAATCGAGCTCGGCGGCCGCGACGGGCGACTCGTTGAGCTCGTCCTCGACGATGCGACCGTCGCGCAGGCGCAGCACGCGGTTGGCCATGCGGGCGATGGCAGCGTTATGGGTGACGATGATGATGGTGCAGCCGTAGGTGCGGTTGACGTCCTCCATGAGCTGCAGGATTTCCTTGGATGTCTTGAAGTCGAGCGCGCCCGTGGGCTCGTCGCACAGCAACAGGCCCGGGTTTTTGACGAGCGCGCGGCCGATGGCGCAGCGCTGCTGCTGACCGCCCGAGACCTGGCGCGGGAACTTGTTGCGGTGCTCGTAGAGGCCCAGCGAGCGCAGCAGGTCATCGACATTGAGCGGGTTTTTGGACAGGTGCGCCGTAACCTCGATGTTTTCCTTAATGGTGAGGTCGGGCACCAGGTTGTAGAACTGGAAGACAAAGCCCAGCTCACGTCGGCGGTACTCGCCCAGGTCGGCGGGCTTGAGCGTCGTCAGGTCGCAGCCGTCCACCATAATGGAGCCGCCGTCGGCGTCCTCCAGGCCACCGATGAGATTGAGGAACGTCGACTTGCCCGAACCCGAGGGCCCCAGCATGACGCAGATCTCGCCGCGGTTGATGGATGTGTCGATGCCGTCGAGCACCGTCAGGCGCGCATCGCCGTCGCCGTAGTGTTTCTTGAGGTCCTTGACCTGGACGTAGGCCTGCTTCGTCGCCATACTATCCCCCATTGTTAGCCTTCTGCTACTTTTCTAGGGTTATAGTAAACCCAGGCGAACTATTTTTGCGCGACATATGGCATTTATTTCAAACTAGTCACCCGGCAGTTAGGGACGTTCCTTTCCTGCCGGCAAATGGGGACAGTCCTTGCCAACCCAGCCGGCGAAGCGGTAGATCGGCAAAGACTGTCCCAATGACTAGTCGTTTAAGTCTGTCCCCAATGACCACCCGACGACTAGGCTCGGGCTTTGGCGTGGGTGAGGGCTAGGCCTACGGCGGCGATGGCGGCGGCGAAGAGCACGGTGACGCCCAGGTCGCAGGCAATGTCGCCCAGCACGGCAGACGTCAGGTCCGACGCAAGCGCCTTGCCGATCGCATCGTTCACCCAATACGTCGGCACAAAGTGCGCCACGGTCTGCACGGCCGACCCCATGAGCGACAGTGGCATCCAGGCACCGCCCAAAAACGTCATGAGCATACCGAGCAGGTTACCCACACCGTTGAGCAACTCCTCGCGCGCACCCAGGCTCGAAAGGGCAAAGCCAACAGCCAGGGGCGTGCACGCCAGGGCAAACGTCGCCGCCAGCGCCAGGCACACCCGGCCCACGCCGACCTCGGCAACCGCGCCGGCAAAGCCCACGACGCCCATCATGCTCGACACAAACCAGATGCAGACGGTGAGCACGGCGGCGGCCGCGAACACGGCGAGCGAGCGCTGGCGCTCGGAGATTGGGCCGGCATCCATGCGGCGTACGCGCTCGGGCTCATTCATGCCCGAGAACACCAGTCCCACCGACACGATGACCGACGAGATGATCGCGTACGCGCCAAAGTTGAAATACGACTCGAGCGTGGCGGCGGCCGTGGAGTCGACCTTGACCTGCTCGATCTCGACCTCGGCGCGCTTTGCGGCGGCATGCTCGGCAGCCTTGGCCACGTCGCCGTCGGAGGCAGCGGGGTCAAGTGCCGCCGCAGCACCCGCGAGCGAGATCCAGCGCGAGGCCTCGGCAGACGAAAGCGCCGCCGCCATGGTGCCAGATCCGTAGGTCACATCGAGCTTGGGCAGGGACTCCCCCGCGCGGGCGGCCGCGATCAAGTCGCCCTCGAACCCCTCCGGGATAAAGAACACGCAGTCGGCGCTGCCCTTGGCGCTGTTGCTCTTGGAGAGCGCGTCCGCAAGGTCGTACATGTCGTCGCCAACGCCCATGACCAGGTCAAAACGTGCACCCAGGTGCTTGGTGAGCACCCGCGAAAGGTCACTGTCGTCGCGGTCGACGACGATCACGTTGGCGTCGTAGGGCTTGTACTCGGTGAGCTGCGACGAGTTCCAGCTCACCGATGCCGCGATGAACACACCCATCAGCGAGATAAACACCGTGTAAATGAGCAGGTAGAACGGGTGCGCGAGCGCCATGCGAAGCGCGGTCTTAAAGGTGCTCATAGCGGCTCCTTCCAAAGATCAGCGTGGCGACGACGACAAACACCAAGGTCATGAGGACAAGCGCGCCGGCGCGCACGGCGAACGGCCCCAGGTCCTCAAAGAAATACAAGCGGTTGAACATGTCGCAGATGAGCTTGACGGGGTTGAGCCAGCACTCGACCGGGCAGACGCGGGCGACGTCGTCGGCAAGCGCCATCGCCGGCTCGCCATAGAGACCAGCGAACAGGGCGCATGTGGTGGCAAAGCCCGTGAGGATGCCCGACTTGGACGCCTTGCCGCCCTTAACGGGCAGCGTACCCACAAAGAGCCCCAGGCCCGTCGCGGCAAGCGCGGATGCGCCGCCGCCCACCAGACACAGCCCCTCGCGCCCGCCAAAGTCGACGCCCACGACCAGGCGCACGTAGCCAATCGCAACCGCCATCGAGGCAAAGGAAACCAGCCACGAGCCCACGAAAATGCCGGCCAGCGACGCCGTCTTGGAAAGGCCGCCCACGCAGCGGCGCGCGCCAAGGCCCGACAGATTGGGCTGCAGGTCGACGACGCTCAAAGCGGCAAACTCGGCAGACATCATCGCTACCAGGCCAAACAGTGCGTAGTAGTAAATGGTCGTGCCGTCGGGCGTGGTGCGCGTCAGACTCACGCGACGGGTGCCGCCCTCGAGCGACAGGGCGCGCGCAACCGCCTCCGGGTCGGCAAGCGCCGCCGGGTCATCTTGGGCAATCTGGGCCATGAGCTCGGCATTTTGCGTATACGAGCTTGCCACCGTCTCAAGGATGCTGCGGTCGGTGAGCACCGACGAGGCGCGCGAGCCGTCATAGCTCGAAAGCAGCGTAAGCTTGGGCGTGCCCGCGGCATCGACCGTATAGACGCCCGCGACTTCGCCGGCCTTGAGCGCACGGTTCGCGGCGGTCACATCCTCGCACTCGTGGATCTCGAGCAGTTGATCGTCGCCCTCCTTGGCAAGCGAGGTCACCACATCCTTAAAGGACGAAGCGCCCCAGGCTTCGTCAGCGACAACGGCTACCGGCACCGGGTCGACCTTGCCGTCGGAGCTGAGGTTCGCAAACATAAACATGAACATCGTGGAAAGCGCAATGGGAAAGATCGCGCCCCAGACCCATGTACTCGGTCGACGCAATAGCGTCTTGAGTGTGATGATGATGGTGTTGAACATGGCCGCCCCCTAGTCGCGCAGCTCGCGGCCGGTGATCTCGAGGAACACGTCGTTGAGGGTCGGCGGCTCACTCCACACGCGGCCGAGCGCCACGTCGGCGGCGCGCAGCGTGTCGAGAATGTCGACCAAATTGTGCGGACTCGCTTCGCAGGTGCAGACGAGCTCGCCGCCGGACAGCTCAACGCTGAGCACGTGCTCGAGGGCGCGCAGGCGCTCGACCGTGGTGGCTTCGACGGCGCCGACCTCGACAGTCACGCGCTCGCCCATCTGGATCATGCGCTTGAGCTCGTCGTTGGTGCCCCGCGCCAGCACGCGCCCGCCATCCATGATCATGATGCGGCTGCAGATCTGCTCAACTTCCTCCATGTAATGGCTGGTATACACCACCGTGGCGCCCTCGTCGCGCAGGCGGCAGATGCCCTCTAGGATGGCGTTGCGGCTCTGCGGGTCGACCGCCACCGTGGGCTCGTCAAAAAAGATGAGCTCGGGCTTGTGCGCGATGCCGCAGGCGATGTTAAGGCGGCGCGCCAGGCCGCCCGAAAGCTTGCCGGGTCGGAACTTGGTAAAGTCACCCAGGCCGACAAAGTCGATTGCATCGTCCACCAGCGCGCGGCGGCGCTTGCGGTCGTTGACGTACAGACTGCAGAAGTAGTCGATGTTCTCGCGCACCGTGAGCTCGTCAAACACCGCCACCTGCTGCGGCACCACGCCAATGCGCCGCTTAAGGTCGTAGCGGGCGGGCGTCATGGGCTCGCCGAACAGCTCGATGGTGCCCTTGTCGTAGGCGAGCAGCTGCAGGATGCAGTTGATGGACGTGGTCTTGCCCGAACCGTTGGGGCCGAGCAGGCCAAAAATCTCGCCGGGGGCGATGTTCAGGTTAAAGTGGTCGAGCGCGATAAGATCGTCATAGCGCTTGACGAGATTTTCGACGTGGACGATGTCTGTCATGAGGCGGCCCTTCTGTTGGTCGTGGCCCAGTACGATTGCATCATCGCAGGTGCGGCGAGGGCGCGCCAGTGAGCTTTGTCACGAGTGCGGGGGGGGGCGGAGGCGAAACCCCCGCTCGTGCGAGCGATCGACGCCGATTTGCCGCGCGGGAGGAATGTCACGGTTGCGCAGGCGGCCCCTCCACCATGCGCGGCTTCGCGTACAATACCCGTATGAACAGGCTTTTCGACAAATCGATCGTGCTGGCGTGCTGTATTGCGGCCGCCGTGGGTCTTGCTGTGGACGCTCGCCTGGTCGCGGCGTTTTGCCTTGGCGTTATTGCCACCTCGCTGGCCGAGGTCGCACAGGGAAACCGCGCCCGCCGTGCGAACGAGGCCGCGAGCTACGCTTACGTCATCGCGGCTGTCTTCGTGCCGCCGTTTGTGCCGTTTGCGCCTCTCGCCCTCTATGACATCGCGCGGCGCGTGCGCCGTGAGCACGCCTGGGTCGCGCTGGGCATTGGCTCCGTCTTTGCCTTTGCGCTCGTCGCGGACCTTCGCACCGATGCGCTTACCGCCCGAACGCTCCTGCTAGCCGCCATCCTTTCGGTGGCCGCCACCTTGCTATCGCTACGCACCGCCCAGCTGGAGCGCGAGCAGCTGCGCATGCGCCGTACCCGCGACGAGCTGCAGGAACGAGCCCTCGCGCTCGAGGCGCGCAACCGCGATCTTGCCGACCGCCAGGACTACGAAGTCGAGCTCGCGACGCTCGCCGAACGCGCCCGCATCGCGCGCGAGATCCACGATAACGTCGGGCACCAGCTCACGCGCGCCTCGCTGCAGGCCGAAGCCCTACGCGTGGTCCACGCCGACGAGCCTGGCGTCGCCGCCGATTTCGCCGACGTTAAACGCACGGTTGACGAGGCGCTCCAGCTCGTACGCGCCAGCGTCCATGCGCTCAACGACAACGCCGTCGACCTTTCCGTGCAGCTCGAACGCATTGTTGAAGGCGCGCGCTCGGACGGCGGCCCGCAGATTGAGCTTGAAGTTATGACCGAACATGCGCCCGCAAACGTCGCGAACTGCTTTGCGGCGGTCCTGCGCGAGGCGCTCTCCAACACCATGCGCCATGCTTGTGCCCAGACCGTCACTGTACGATGCATGGAGCATCCGTCGTTTTACCAGCTCATCGTTACCGACGATGGCGCGGGCGAGGTCCAAGCAAGCGGCCGCGGCGCCGCGGAGGGCATGGGGCTCGCCTCGATGCGCGAGCGCATCGAGGCGCTTGGCGGCACCTTCACCGCCGGCCCGCGTGCCGGCGACGGCGGCTGGCGCGTGTTTGCCACCGCTCCCAAACAGCAAGGAGATGAGGACCAATGAGGCTCATCGTTGTCGACGACGACCGCTTGGTAGTCGATTCGCTCAAGATTATCCTGGGCGCCCAGCCGCAAATCGAAGTGGCGGGCACCGGCGCCAATGGCGACGATGCGGTGGCGCTCTATGCCGAGCACGCACCCGATATTGCACTGCTCGACATTCAGATGCCGGGGCGCGACGGCCTTTCGGCGGCACGCGAGATCCTTGAGCGCGACCCCGCGGCACGCGTGGTGTTTCTGACGACATTCTCGGATGACGAGTACATTGTGTCGGCGCTCAAGCTGGGCGCCCGCGGCTACCTGATTAAAACCGATGTCGCCGCCATTCCACCGGCGTTGGCGCAGGTTATGGACGGTAAACGCGTGCTCGAGGGTAAGGCAATCGAGGACATCGATTTTGACGGAACGGGCGTCGAGGCGGGCACGCCTCGCCGGCCCACAGCCTTTGCCGGCCTAACCGACCGCGAGTTCGAAGTCGCCGAGCTCATCGCCCGCGGCCTCGACAACAAGGAGATCGCCGCCACCGCCTACATGGGCGAAGGCACCGTGCGCAACCACATCAGCTCGATCCTAGCCAAAATGGGGCTACGCAACCGCACCCAAATCGCCATCGCCTATCTGCGAGGCTAGCCGCTGGCTGCCGCCAATTTGATGCCATTTCAAAACTATGCCGGTTTACTACGATGAACCGCATATCTCCGACCACGGCAAATTGTGCACTTACAAAACCGCAGGTAGAACACTTGCGATATTTGCAAAAATGCGGGTGTGGTCAGGAATCTCGGATTCATCGTAGTAAACCGGCATAGTTTTGTTCGGGCGGCCCTGCACGAGTGTCTCCGCCAGCCTCGCGGGACCAAAATGATCCGTTTTCCTCCGTCCCCAAGGGATCAGCCGGAACCGCTCGCCACGAAATCGGCCCATCTACTACGTTTGACTCGATACCCCTGACCATACCTTCGTTTTGAACAAAACCGCAGGCGTTCTACCTGCGGTTTTGTTTTTGCGCTTTTCGGCATGGTTGGGGGTAAGGGGCTAAACGTAGTAGATGGGCCGGTTTCGTGGCAGGCCCTTTTCGCCTACGCACAAAAGCGCCGCCACGGAGGAGGGAGATGCCTCCGTGGCGGCTGGGGGTAGGAGTAGGTCGTGATTTAACCCTGCCGGCCGCCCGGGGCCTTTTGGCCCCGGGCGCTGTCGACGTGCCTAGCGCTTACGGATACCCCAGACCAGGGCTCCGACGCCAGCCATGGCGATGACAAATGCCATGAGCAGCGCGGCTGCCTGCTGGTCACCCGTGGTGGGCAGATAGCCCTTAACCGTCTTGACGATGTTCGTCACGGTCTTGGGCGTGCCGGGGTCGGGCGTCGGCACGAGCGTTTCGGGCTTCTTGTACGTGTTGTTGAACACGATGCCCTCGACGCTCTTGTCGCCCTTGGTATAGGCGACGCTCGCCTTGAGGTTACCCTCGCCGCCATCGACCACGTTGACGGTCGCGGTATAGACGGACTTGTCGTAAGTCATACCGGCCTCGTCGCCCTTGACCTCGCTGATGGTGTAGACGTACGTTCCGGGCTCGTTGTACTCGAACTTGTCGAAGTTGATCTTGCCGTCGGCATCGTTGGTGACGGTGGACTCGATGTCCTCGCCAACGAGCTTAAAGCTAAACTCGTCCTTCTTGAGCTCGCGTCCCTCGAGTACCTTGATGGCGCCGATGGAGACCTGCGTGGGCATGGCGTGATACTTGTTGGTAAAGCCAGCGGACTCGGTGGTTCCCTCGAGCTTGTGCGTCGCGGTCAGCGTGCCGTCGCCGTTGTCGGAGACGGTGGTCAGGACGGTGTAGGTCGTGCCGTCATAGGTGACGCCCTTGTACAGGCCGAGCGCGTTGGGGCAAGCCTCGCGCAGCATGTACGTGTGCGCGCCGGGCGCCTCGTAGCGGATCGGGCTCAGCGCGACGGTGCCGTTGGCGTCGTTGGTGCCACTCGCGACAACCACGCCGTCCTCGAGCAGCTCAAACGTGAACTCGCCTGCTGCAAGGTCGCGTCCGGTCAGGCGCTTGACCGTCTTGACCTGATCGGTCACCACAGAATCGGTAGGCGTCACGTTATAGGTGTTGGTGAACGTGAAGGCCGCGCCGTCGTCACCCT
Organism: Collinsella sp.; assembly: GCA_048500675.1. Taxonomy (GTDB): domain Bacteria; phylum Actinomycetota; class Coriobacteriia; order Coriobacteriales; family Coriobacteriaceae; genus Collinsella. The sequence goes on along the minus strand of DBFSAO010000067.1, from coordinate 40,191 downwards.
CGCGCACGACGCGCAGATGTCCGGCACCGTCGTCAGTCACGGTGTAGGAAACCTTGCGCGTGGCGTTGGCGTCATTGGCCACGCCAGGGGCGCTACCGGACTCGGTCACCGTGTAGGTAAAGGTGTGCGAGCGCGGAGTAGCGGCGGCAGGCTCGTTCTCGTCCTCGGATTCATCGGCGTTAACGTCAACGTCGGCCTCGTCGGTCTCTGCCTCGTCGGCATTTGCCTCGTCGGTCTCTGCCTCATCAGCTTCGGCTTCATCGGCTTCGGCCTTGTCGGTCGCATCGTCCGTCACGCCCAGGGCGCGGTTGAGATCCTCGAGCGTAAAGTGGATCTTGCCAAAGTCCACGTTGCCGGCCGCATCGTTGGTTGCGGTCGCGTGCTCGGGCATCGGGGCTCCCGCCTCGTCAGCGGCCACGGTAAAGGTAAACTTGCCCGCGATGTCGGCCGGGGTCAGGCCCTCGGCAGCTTGGAGCTTCTTGGTGCCAGCGAGTGCGGCATCAACGGCATCGGTGCCGTAGACGTTCTCGAACAAGGGCTTAATCCCGTCGTAGACAGGCGTTGCCGTCAGGGTACCGTCGCCGTTATCGACGACAATGACCTTAAAGCTAAAGCTCGGCGTTGCGGCCGTGATGCCCTTGGCCGCGAGCTGCGGTGTGAACTCAAAGGCGGTGTAACCGATGGTCCATGCAAGCTTGGCATCCGTATCGGTGCGGATAGCGCGCTTGGCGTTTACCAGGTCGGCGAGCATCTCGGTGGTGTAATGCAGGGAACCGAAGCTTACATGCTCATTAACGTTGGTAGTGCACGTGCCCTCAATGGCTTCCTTCTCGCCCGCGTAGGCGATGCCAAAGTAGAACTCGCCGTCGGCCATCGGGCGACCGGCCAGGGTCTTGGTGGCAACGACCTGAGCAGCGGTACCACCAGTCGTGTTGGTCGTAGCACTGTAGCGGTTGACGAACGGGACCACGGCGCTCTCGACCGCAGCGGCACCGGTCTTGTACTCGGTCGGCAGCGTGCCCTCGGAACCGCCAGAAACGGTCGTCGTGGCGGTGAGCGTGCCGGCGGTGTCGTCGGCGATAGCAATCGTCACGGTGCGGACAGCGTCGTCGTAGGTGTAGCCGGGCTGATGGTCGTTCTTCTCGGCCACGGTGTATGTAAAGGTCTTACCGGCGTCAGCCTGCGTGAACTTGACCTCATGGCCTGCCAGGATGTCGATCAGGCCGACCGTTCCCTCTGCCGTCGCAGGGGACTTGAATTCGTTGGCTCCGGGCAGCAGGCCAAGTGCGTTGGCCGAAGCCTCGTCGGCGGGCGTCACGGTAAAGGTGAACTGGCCCTCGGTCATGGGACGTCCGCGGAGGGTCTTGCTGAGCTTGAGGCCGCCGGCCGCGGTGTAGTTAAGCTCAGAGCGGTACGTATTGGTAAAGCGTCCGTTTTCCTTCTTGGTGACGTTGGCGGTCAGGGTGCCATCGCCGTCCTCGGTCACGGTTACTTCGGCGGTCGCGACATGGGCGTCATACGTCATGCCGACCGTGCTGCCCGCGTTCTCGCGGATCTCGTACTTGTAGGTTCCGGCAGCCGTGTAGCGAATCTTGCCGAACTTGATGGCGGCGATGCCGTCCTTCGCGTCGCGCCTGCTCACGGTTACGGTTGCAGGATTGGGCAGCGGGGCGCCATCGGGAGCGGTGATGGTAAAGCTGAACTCGTCCCCATCCGTCCACTCGCGACCGTCGATGGCCTTGCTCAGACCAAAGTCGAGGTCTGCATCGGTCGGGGTCACGCTGTAAGTGTTCTCGAAGGTCGCAGGCTTGTCGCTCTTCAGGACATGCTTTGCCTCGAGCGTGCCGTCGCCCTTGTCGGTGATGGTGGTCTCGATGGTGTACCTGGCGTCACTGTAGGTGATGCCCTTGCTGGTGGTTCCGCCGTTGACCTCGCGCAGCGTGTAGGTGTGCGTCGTTCCAGGCTTGTCGTACTTCACAGCGCCCATCGTGATCTTGCCGTCGGCGGCGTTGGTGCCCTTAGCAACGACCTTGTCGCCCTCAACGAGCTCGAAGGAGAACTCGCCAGCCTTGAGGTCGCGACCGGTCAGGACCTTGGTCGCGGTGATCTGGTCGGTGACACTGAACTCGTCGGGGTTCGGCTTGTAGGAATTTTCGAATGCCGCAGTCTTGGCATCCTTCAGCTCGTGCTTCACCTCGAGCTTGCCCTTACCGTTATCGGTGATCGTAGTCACGACGGTGTAGGTCTTGCCGTCGTAGGTGATGCCGTTGCCTTCGGCGCCCTTAGCCTCGCGCAGAACATAGGCGTGCGTTCCGGCCTTGTCGTACTTGACGGCGCTCATCGTGATGTTGCCGCGCGCGTCGTTGGTGCCGGTGGCGACGACCTTGTCGCCCTCGACGAGCTCGAAGGAGAACTCGCCTTCCTTGAGGTCACGGCCGGTCAGGGACTTGGTCACCGTGATCTGGTCAGTGACGCTGGAGTCCTTGGGCGTCACGGTGTAGGCGTTCTCGAACGCCGCAGTCTCGGCGCCCTGCAGTTCGTGATTAACCGAAAGCTTGCCGTTTCCGTCATCGGTGACGGTCGTCACGATGGTATAGGCCGCGGTGCTGTAGGTAATACCGTTGTCGGCGTCGACCTTGGCCTCACGCAGCGCGTAGGTGTGCGTTCCGGCCTTGTCGTACTTCACGGTGCTCATCTTGATGTTGCCGTCGGCATCGTTGGTGCCGGTGGCGACGACCTTGGCGCCCTCGCCCTCGACGAGCTCGAAGGAGAACTCGCCGTCCTTGAGATCGCGGCCGGTCAGGGACTTGGTCGCGACGATCTGGTCGGTGACGCTGGACTCGTTCGGGGCTGTATTGTACTTGTTCTCAAAGTGTGCCGGCTCGGTGCCCTCGAGCGTATGGGTCACCTTAAGCGTGCCGTCGCCGTTGTCGATGACGCTCGTCTTGATGGTGTAGTTCGTCTTATCGTACGTAATCCCGTTGCTCAGCCCCGCCTCGTTGGGGAGCTTCTCGCGCAGTGTGTAGGTGTGATTGCCAGGCTTATCGTAAGTGATTTTGTCCATGACGATTGTGCCATCGGCATCGTTCTTGCCGGTGGCGACAACATCGTTACCCTCGACAAGCTCGAAGGAGAATTCGCCGTCCTTGAGGTCGCGCCCGTCCAGGGACTTGGTCGCGACGATCTGGTCGGTGACGCTAGAGCTCTCGGGGGTCAAGCCGTAAGAATTCTTGAACTCGGCAGCCTTGGCATCCTTCAGGACATGATGAACATCGAGCGTGCCATCGCCATTGTCCGTAACCGTGGTCACGATGGTGTAGGTCGCGGTGCTGTAGGTGATGCCACCGGCGTCGCCCTTGACCTCGCGCAGCGTGTAGGTGTGCTCGCCGGCCTCGGTGTAGGTGATCTTGTCCATCGTGATCTTGCCGTCGGCCGCATTGGTGCCCCTGACGACGACATCGTTACCCTCGACGAGCTCGAAACGGAACTCGCCAGCCTTGAGGTCGCGCCCGTCCAGGGACTTGGTCGCGACGATCTGGTCGGTGACGCTGGCGCTCTTGGGGGTCAGGTTGTAAGCATTCTTAAACTCAATGTTCTTGACGTCTTCGGCACCCTGTAGCTCGTGCGTAGCCACCAGCTGGCCCTTTTTGTTATCGCTGATGGTCGTCACGATGGTGTAGACGGTTTCGTCGTAAGTGACGCCACCGGCGTTGCCCTTGACCTCGCGCAGCGTGTAGGTGTGCTGACCGATCTCGGTGTACTTGATCGGGCTGAACGTAACCTTGCCGCTGGCGTCATTCTTGACGGTCTCGATAAGCTTAGAGTCCTCACCCTTGATCTCGCGCAGCTCAAAGCTGAACTCGCCGGCCTTGAGGTCGCGGCCGGTCAGGACCTTGGTGACCCCAATCTCGTCGGTGACGCTGGACTTGGCGGGCTTAGTGGCGTAGGTGTTCACAAATTCAGTCTCGCCCGAGGTCACCTTCACCTCAGCGCTGAGCGCGCCCTTCTTGTCGGGCGTTACCGTTACGGTGATCTCCGCAACGTTCTTGCTGTAGGTGATTCCGTCGATGATCTGACCAGCGTTCTTCTCGCTGACCTTATAAACGTACGTTCCGGGCTCGGTGTATTTAATCTTGCCGAAATCGATGGCTTTGTTGCCCTCGGTCACAGTTACGGTCGCGGGGTCGGGCATCGGGGCATTGTTGTCGGACGTCGCGGAGAGCTCAAACTCAAACGCATCCGTATCCGCCCACTTGCGGCCCTCGAGCACCTTGGTCAGACCAAAGTCAGTCTTGGTATCCACCGTTGTCGGCTTGGTTGCAAGGCTAAAGATAATCTTGCCATTGTTGCCCAGGTGCGAATGCACGTGCGTGGAAGTCGCAACGGAGGAAAGGTCATTCCACCTGGGGTTAAGCACGTCGCGCGCGGTCTCGGTCTTGTTGCCGTTCGCCTCCACATCGTCCTTGGTGGTATGCAGTTGGTCGATATAGGCCAAGCGCGCGGTTCCCTTATTAAAGGACCAATAGCCGTCATCTTTGACCAGAGCGCCGTCGTAGCTGGCGATCTCGTGCCCCTCAAACTCCACAACGGCATAATCGTCCTTCGGCTTGCCGTTTGCGCCCATCGCCACAAACTCGTCTTTGTAGTAATAGACGTCGTTGCCCTGCGGCTTTACCGTCGCGCGCTGGGTGCATTCCTTGTCCGTGTAGATAGGCGTGATTTTTTGGAAGTAATAGTAGCTGTTGGTATCGGCGGGCTCAAACTCGGCGACAACATCGCCCAGCTCGCCGCCCGACCACTTGTTGGCTAGGAAGTAGACCGTCTGGTTATCGGCACCCTTATGTTTCTCGATATACTTCTTGAGTCCGTCATCGGGCGCAAACAGGTTGTTACGCGCGGCGTCCTTGACGCTCGAGGTGTATTTAATCTGAATAGGCTTGATGTCATTGAGCGACGTGCGCTCAAAGATCCCGTTTTCCATGTCCACGTGATAGCGGATCAGCGGAATCAGCGATGCGGGAATCTTGACCGTCACGATATCGCCCTGCTGCGCATTGGCAGAGCGCTCGACGGTGATGACCAGGTCCTTGGCCACGCCCGAAAACTCGTACGTGTCCGTATTGCCCTTGGTTGTCTTGGTCACTTCATCAAAGGGGACGCCATTAATCTGAGCGCTGACAAACGTATCGACCTGCATAAAGTCGCCCAGCTCATCACTAAAGGTGATGTAGCCGGACTTGCTCTCGTCGTAACCATCCTCGATCTGAGTGGGAGAACCCTTGCCCGAGGTGATAGAGCTCGAGATATCATCAAACACCTTCTTGAGCTCATCGGCGTTCGACGCAGCCTTGTAGAAATCGGAATTCTCGGTGCGCTTACCAAGCTCATTGGTTGTATAGGACGTGGCGTTTGGATAGTTGCTCGACACGGCGTGCATGAACTTGTTTTCGTTGCTCGTCCAGTAGTTCGTAGGATCGGCAGCGGGATTCGCACCATTAAAGATGCCGATCGTATAAATGTCGGCACCTTTATTCTTGAGACTCTTGGCGCTTTTGACGGCGCTATCGGCAACACTTGCTTGGAATCCACTAGAACTCGTAGGTGAACCATCAGCGAAGAAGACAACGATCTTCTTGGCGTCGGCGCGACCAGACGAAAATACCCCATCAGCCAGCTGTAAGCCATAGTCGGCGCGCGTGGCGCCATTAGGACTGATGGAGTTGACCGTACTCTTAAGGCTCGTCGCGTCATCGCCCGTGCAGGGCGTCAGCTTCTTCATGGTCTGCGAGTAGTTGTACCTATACCCCGACTCCCAATACGTGTCGTTGCCGACCCAATCAGCCCTACTTCCCGCAAACTTTACGATGGCAACCTGATGCTGCTTGGAAGCATCGATCTTTGCATTCTGCTCGGCAATGGCGTCGATAAAGGAACTGGCAGCGTTCTTGAGTGCGGTGATGCGTTTGGTCTGATCGTTGCCGCCCATGCTCTCATCCATCGACCCGGAGGCATCAAGCACCATCACGATATCGAGCGGTTTAGTGACCAGCGACGTTGTGTCAGAAGTCGAAGACATCGTGGAGAGCGTTGTCACAAAGTCGGACTTTTCGTCCTCTGCGGGCTCGACCGTCTTGTCCGTCCAGATTCGGCCTACATAACGTGTCGTCTGGTCCTGCTCGCCGCCCGACGCCCAGTATTGCCAGCGGCCGGTAGTGTCGGGGTCGACTATCTTTTTGCTCGCCGTTGGTCCGTCCATTCCTGTGCTGGACCTGGCGTTGGCCTCGGGCAGCATGGCAAATGCCGCAGCCGGCAACACAAGCACTACGGCAAGTATCACCGCCAAGAGACCCCTCGTGTACTTACTCATCGCGTCTCCCTTCTCGCGGTCTCAGACCTTGCATCAGCCTAAAGTTACGGAATGAGACACAATTAGGGCAGGTGACACATGTTCCAGATTCTGTTTTGGGCGTGAGACAAATGTCTCACCAAAGTTGAGACACGGCGTTTTCGCAGGAAAATAGGTGCGACTCAAGATGGACGGGGCAAAAGGGCCCGTTTTCCTCCGTCCTTGGGGGATCAAGGGCCGTCACCGATATGGCGCTATTTCAAAACTATGCCGGTTTACTACGATAAAAATAAGATCCCCGACCACGCGTGACTTTTTCGCAAAACCGCAAGCCGTCTACCTGCGATTTTGATTTTGCCAAATGCGGCGCGGTTGGGGGTAGGCGATTTATCGTAGTAATCCGGCATAGTTTTGTTCGCGGCGGCTCCACCGCTCGTTTAAGCGCGGGACCGGTGGGGCATTTTGCCCCACCGGTCCCTATTCCAGCTCTATTCCGGTTTGGTTTCCACCGTGGGAGTCTTGTCCGCCGCGACTGGAGTGCGGGCGGTATCCATAGTCAGGCAGTGCTTGGGGCAGCTCTCGATGCACTCGCCGCATACCACGCAGGCATACGGGTCAATCGACCACGTTCCACCCTTGCGATCAACCGCGAGCGCGCCCGCCGGGCAGCGACGCGCACACATGCCGCAGCAGATACACACGTCCATGTCGTTAACGATGTGCCCACGCAGGCGCTCGGGTGCCGCGAGCTTCTCCTGCGGATAGCACACCGTTACCGGCTGTTTGACCATAGAACCCAAGGCCGTCTTGGCAAATGTCAGTAAACTCATGCCGCGCCTACCTTTCCGTGCAGCTAATGCAGGGGTCGATGGTCAGGATAATCATGGGCACGTTGGCGATGAGCACGCCCTGCAGCGCGTGCGTCAGACCCGCCAGGTTTTGCGACGTCGGCGTGCGCACGCGGAAGCGATCCAGGTTCTTGGTGCCGTTGCCGCGCACATAGTAATACGCCTCGCCGCGCGGCTGCTCAATCACGACCTCGCCGCGCGCACCGTCGGCCGGCGTGAGCTTGGTACGTCCACCGATACCGTCGTGCGGGATCTTGTCCACAAGTTCCTTGATAATGTCCATGGCCTGCGTGACCTCGGCGCAACGCACCTGGCAGCGGGCATAGCAGTCGCCGTCGGTGGCAACAATCGGCTCAAACGCCGCCAAGTCCGCATAGGCGCCGTCGCCAAACATGCGTACGTCGTAATCCACACCCGAGGCGCGACCGAACGGGCCGACCATCGAAAGCTCCAGCGCGTCCTTCTTGCTGATCACGCCCACACCATGCAAGCGCTCGCCGCAGCTGTCGTCGTTCAAAAACGTATGCACCAGAGCCTCGTAGTCGGGGCGCATGGCATCGAGCGTCTTGACAATACCCGCCAGTTCGGAGTCCTCGATGTCGTGCTTAAGGCCGCCGATCTCGTTGATTGACAGGATCACGCGGCCACCGCAGGTGCTCTCGAAGATCTTGAGGATCTGCTCGCGCAGGGTCCACGAACGATAGAACAGCGCCTCAAAACCAAAGGCATCGGCGAGCAGACCCAGCCACAGCAAGTGCGAATGGATGCGCGAAAGCTCGTGCAAAATGGTGCGGATATACTGCACGCGGCCAGGAACCTCGATGTCGAGCATACGCTCGCAAGCTGTGGCATAGCCGCAGCTATGGCCCACGGCGCAGATGCCGCAAATGCGCTCGGCGATGTAGCCAAACTGATGCATATCGCGCTTTTCGGTGAGCTTCTCGAGTCCGCGGTGCACAAAACCGATCTGAGGAATTGCCTCGATCACGCGGTCGTCCTCGAGCACCAGATCCAAATGGAGCGGCTCGGGCAGCACCGGATGCTGCGGGCCAAACGGAATAACGGAGCGATGTGCCATGGACCCTACGCCTCCTTTTTCTGCTTGTCGCGGGCGGCCTTGGCGGCAAGCGCCGCGCGGACCTTGGCCGCTTTCTCGGGATCCATGGCGGCGAGCTTTGCCTCCAGCTCGGCAGCTTTAAGCGCGGCCTTGGCGGCGGCATCGTCATGCTGAGCATCGGAGCCGGCAGCCGCAGCGGACTGGACGCCCGCAGCTCCCGCAGCACCCGCGGCGTCGCCAGCGGCGCCCTCCCCCGCAGCAGCCGCAGCGGCCTTCTCGGCAGCAGCCTTGCGCGCCTTGGCCTCGGCGGCAGCGCGGACCTTCATGGCCTTCTCGCGTGCAGCTTTCACCTCGGGCGTGATAACGCTCATGGGCTCGGCGGTCGAGACCTGGTAGAAAAAGCCCTTAAAGTCGATCTGCATATCGGTGATGGCAAGGCCAAACAGGTCGTGCGCCTCGTTCTCAAACGGGAACACGGCCGGATAGTACGAGCTGATGGACGGGATCTCCTGGTACTGGTCGATACCCTCGACCACCAGATTCTCGAACGCATAGCTACCGTCCTGCGCGATGTGCTCCTGCGCGGCGCGGACGTTGATAAACGTATAGACCAGGCGATACGAACCGTCGTCCACGCAGCGCTCGGCGTGCATCTGCACAAAGCGCGCGCCGGCGCCCTTGAGCGCCTGCACATGTGACAGCAGCTCATCGATCCCAACGGTGGTATAGATTGCCTTTTGCATTACTCGGCCTCCTTTGCAGCGGCGGGCACGGTGGGCTTCCCGGCGGCGCCGTCAGCAGCGACGGGCCTGACGACCGCGTCGCCAGCCGTGGGCGCATCGTCAGTCCCAGCCTCCGCAGCGGCCACAAACCCGTCCTCGCCCAGTTCAACGCCACCGTCCCAGGTGGCGGCGCCGCCCACGGTGAGCGGATCGCCGCCGGCGCGCATCACGGCCTCCTTCTGGTCCAAGATGCCGCACGCCTCCACGATGGCATCGATCACCGTCTCGGGGCGAATGGCGCACCCGGGCGCGTACACGTCCACGGGAATCGCGCGGTCCACGCCGCCGATCACGTTGTAGGCATCGCGGAAAACGCCGCCCGAGCACGCGCAGATGCCGCACGCCACCACGCACTTGGGCTCGAGCATCTGGTTGTAAATCTGGCGCACGACGGGCAGGTTCTGGGCATTGACCGACCCCGTCACCAAAAAGATGTCCGCATGTTTGGGGTTGCCGGTGTTGACCACGCCAAAGCGCTCCGCATCGAACAGCGGCGTGAGCGAGGCCAGCACCTCGATATCGCATCCGTTGCAGCTCGAGCCGTCGTAATGAATAACCCACGGCGAGCGCGACATTTTATGATCCATGGATGCCGCCTCCTAAATAAACACGTCGACGAGGATGGGCATAAGGTTGAGCAGGCCAAACACCAGCGCCACGCCCCAGCCGAGCTTAAAGCAGCTGCGCCAGGTGCTGCGGGCGAAGGTGTTGTCGATCAGTACCTCGACAAAATACGTCGCGACCATCACGACCAGGGCGACCACCCAGCTCACCGGGTTGTCCCAGACAAAGAACATGCCCACCCACATCAAAAACAGCACGGTCTCGCACCAGTGCATAAGGGTCATCTTGGCCAGCGTGCTGCCGCTCATCTCGGTGGCGACGCCCTGGACAATCTCCTGATGCGCGTGATGCGAGTACGAAAGGTCAAACGGCGACTTACGCAGCTTGATGGTGAGCACCGCGAGCAGCGCAAGGAAAATGGGCGCGCTGTACACGATGATGGGCGCCGACTGCCCCGTCACGGCGATGGAATCAAAGCTGTCGGTGGCAAGGTAGAGGCCCACGCTCATCAGCAGAACGGCGGGCTCGTAACTCATAACCTGCAGCAGCTCGCGATCGGCACCAACCTGGGCAAACGGGCTTTGCGTCGAGGCGGACGCCAGCACCACAAAGATCGCGGCGAGCGTAACCATAAAAGCGCACAGCAGCGTGTTGGAACCCGACACAAAGATGCCGCCGCCCACGACGGTAAAGATGAGCGCGCATGCCATATAGGTATCGTCCATGGTGTTTACGCTGGCAGGAGCCTTGCGCAGCAGCTTGGCAACGTCGTAGAACGGTTGCAGCAGGCGCGGGCCCACACGGCCCTGCATGCGGGCCGAAAGCTTGCGGTCAAGGCCGTCGATCAGGCCACCCACAAGCGGCGCAATCAAGGCAAACGCCACGGTACCAATAAATATGCCCACGACACCCGAACCTTCAAAATACTTACCGCGCAACACCGAGGGCGCACTCATGGCAAGTCTCTCGGGCCCAATCCACGCGCAACACAGCAGCGCAAACAAGATAATGCTGCAGCACACGACGCTACCCGCGGGGCCAATACGCTTCTCGCCAAGGGCGTCCTCCGAGTACCAATTGCGCTTTTCGGCCTTCACCTCGTGTCCCATCGAGCCGCGGAAATGGCGGTAATTGTCGGTTCCCACGCCCGAAAGATATACGTTTACGTGCGGTTTGTTGCTCACGCGGAATGAAGTCAGCAGCACCACGGCGATAAACGCCACGATAACCACCATCAGATACATGGAGTCCTTGCCAATAACGTACGGCACGCGGCCAAACACCATGGCCAAGTAAGGCGACACCAGGCCGCTCGAGATAACCGGGAACGCCACGCAGCACAGAATCAGCAGCGCGGCGATGGTGTTGAGGGCCATCCATTCGGTCTTATGAACATTGACCTCAACGTTTTGAGCCGTGGGGTCGACGCCCGAAAGCTTGGCAAGCCACTTGCCCCAGAAGAAGAACGTCGCGGCCGAGCCAAAGGCAAGCACCATGATCATGAGCACGTTGCCGGTCTGGGCAAACGCCACCAGGGCGCCCCACTTGGACACGAGCATGCCAAACGGGGCCACGAACATGCCCATAATGCCCAGCATCATCAGGCGCGTCAGGTGCGGCATGCGGCTGAACATACCGTCCATGTCCTCGATATTGCGGCTGCCGATATGATGCTCGGCCGTGCCCACGCACAGGAACAGCAGCGACTTTGCCACCGTATGGAACAGAATCAGGAAGATCGCGGCCCACACGGCCTCGGGCGCGCCGACGCCTAGGCAGGCGCTGATAAGGCCCAAGTTGGAAATGGTGGAGTACGCGAGCACGCGTTTGGCGTTGCTCTGCGAGATGGCCATGAGGGCAGCGAGCAAAAACGTGATGGCACCCACACTCGTGACCATAAAGCCGGTCACGGGATAGATGGCATAGAGCGGGCTCAGCTTGACCATCAGGAACACGCCGGCTTTGACCATGGTGGACGAGTGCAGCAGGGCGCTCGTGGGCGTGGGGGCAACCATGGCACCCAACAGCCAAGTGTGGAACGGCATCTGTGCGGCCTTGGTGAGTGCGGCGAGCGACAGCAGAACGACCGGCATCACCAGCAGCGCGGATTGCGCGGTTCCGGCGCCGGAAAGCTCGATCATGCCCGAAATGGTCAGCGACATGCCGTTAACGTGCAAGAACATAAGGCCCACAAAAAACGCGATACCGCCCAGCATGTTGAGGATGATCTGGGTGAAGGCGTTCTTGATGGCCTCGGGCGTGCGCGTGTAGCCAATCATGAGGAACGAGCACACGGTGGTGATTTCCCAGCCACAGAACAGCCACTCAAGGTTGTCGCTTGTCACGATGACGAACATGGCCGAGAGGAACAGGAACATAAGCGCCAGGAACTGCGGGCGTCGGTCGGGCGCGGTCTGCCCGCGCAGCGCAGCCTCGTGCTCGTCATGGGCCTGGAAGTCCTTCATATAACCCAGGGCGTACACGCAGATAAGGCTGCCGACAATGCCGACGGCGAGCACCATGATCACACTCATGTAGTCTAGGTAGAGCGGCGTCGCCGTGACGGCTTCGGCCGCAGGCAACGTCATGGTCGCGAAGGCAATCGAGCCCGCCAGCTGCACCACGCCGAGCACCGTGGTGAGCGTGCTCTTATATTTACGCGCGTTGTACAGGATGACGGCGCACAGGATCACGTCGATGACGGAGCTGATGATCGAGAGCACGTGCGAGGTGCCCGGTGCCACCTCGAAGCTCTGCGGGCCCGTGCCAAAAAACATGACGGCAACTACAACCGTCACCGCCATAATGATGCCAGAGCCTACAAGCCCTACCGCATCGCGGACGCGGTCACCGCGCGCGAGCAGCATGCCCAGCGCCGGTACCAGCGGAAACAGGGTAAGGAAATACAGTAGCGTCATACCATCACTCCCCCATGCAAAAACGCTGCAATTGTTTAACGTTATAGCTCAGTTGAGGAGTAGCGGCGGCGGGTTTTCGGTCAACTGGGGAGTTTTAGGCGTACGGGGTAAGGAGTCTGTCCGCTTTGGAGCAGAGAGGCGACGCTCCCCCTATCGCGGCGGCGGGCGCACGGGCCACTGCGCGCGGTTTATTAACCACTTTGGAGGATGTTCCAGTAGGCTCACGACGGTCCAAAAAGTTGGCGCGGCAAGAAAAATGCGCCCCTGTGGGCGCACCATCCCGTTCGCTATTCCGCCTTTTTAACGCGCGGCTTGCGGCCGCGCGGCTTATCAACCAGCGCGGACTCACCGCTCTCGCGATACTGGCGGCACCAAGCCTTGACCGAAGACTCGCTGGGAATCTTGTGCTTGATCATGGCCTCGCGAACCGTTAAGCCGTTTTCCAAGCGGTCCTTGACCACGGCGAGCTTAACTTCGTACGAATAGGTGTGATGATGCGAACCGGCGTTGAGAACGGCGTCGGCACCGCCCACGGCATACGCGCGGGCCCACTGACGAGCCGTGGCCTGGGGAATGCCAAGCTCCGCGGCGAGGGCGCGATGACCGACCCCCTCTTGGAGGATCTCGACGGCGCGCTGCCTAACCTCGGGCGCATGCGTGCGAGTCCTTGTTGCTTCCGACATACCTGCCACTTCTTAGCCTTAACCGTTAATCTGCTTTCTTACGTGCAAGTTAGATAGTAGCATTTTACTGTTTGCTCAAAGCAGTTAATTAAAATAGACGCGGTGTTATCTGGGCATTTGGCACCAATTTACGACATTTCTTTATCGATTATTTACGCTGGTAGCTGACTCGCAGCCAATCGTCATTCGCTTGTCAACAAAATTGGCACCTCTTTATGTCCTTTGGCATAGAGGATATAGTTATTAACCCCTCCCCCAATAATTTTGAGTGATCGGCAAGGCAGCAGACGTACTTACTCCTCATGATTACCGCGCATTGCCATCCACCGGAGCAAAACAAAAAGGGCGGGGCCTGCTGCGCTTGCAGGCCCCGCACCGGTTGACACCCGACGGGGCACAGCCGGGCGAGGCGGATCCGTGCTACCGCCCCGCCTGGCCGCGATGTTCAACTACAGCTCGTTGGCCGCGTGATACGCCGTGCGAATGGCGCTCGCAATGTCGGCGGTGCGCTCGCCCGAGCAGTCGCCCACGCAGGTCACGGGCGCCGTCACGCCATCCAGGTCAAACGCGTTGGCCTTGGAGCCCACGGCCATCACCACGTAATCGCAGGCGATCTTCACCGGCTCCTCGGCACCGTCCTCGGTGGTGTGCACGGCCTCCACGCCCTCGTCGGTAATGGCGGTCAGGCGGGTCTTCACGTGCTGCTCCACGTTGTGGGCGGCAAAGTCGCTCATAATCAGCGGCAGAATGGTCTCGGACTCGCCCGCGGCAATCTTGTCGAGCATCTCCACAATCGCCACCTCGCAGCCGTGCTGCAGCAGGTACTCGGCAGTCTCGGTGCCCACCAGGCCACCGCCAATGACGGCGACGCGACCGCTAAGCTCCACCTTGCCGGACAGCACGTCCCAGCTCGAGACGACCTTCTCCGAATCTGCACCCGGAACGGGGATGACCACGTCGTGCGCGCCCACAGCCACAATCGCGGCGTCGGCGGCGTTGAGATCCGCGGGGCTAGCGGCATGGTTGAGCTCAACCTTCACGCCCAGGCCGGGCAGAATCTTCTCGTAGTACTCGACCGAGCGCATGATCTCGTCCTTGCGCGGAGGCGCGGCTGCCAGCACAATCTGGCCGCCCAAGTGATCGCTCGCCTCGTAGACGGTCACGTCGTAGCCGCGCTTGGCCGCCACGCGTGCGGCCTCCAGGCCGGCAATACCGCCGCCCACCACGGCGATCTTCTTGTCGCCCTCGCCCGGCTTGATGGCGATGGTCGCCTCGTCGCCGTTCTCGGCATTGAGCACGCACGAGATGTACTTGCGGTTTTGAATCGCGTCGACGCAGCCCTTGTTGCAGTTGAGGCACTCGCGGATGGGCTCGCCGGTCGCGGCCTTCAGCGCAATGTCGGGGTCGCACATGAGCGAGCGGCCATAGGCGATAATGTCGGCCGCGCCGTCCTCAAGAATCTTCTCGCCGGCCTCGACCGAAACAACACGGCCGACGGTGGCCACCGGCACGGAGACCAGGGCCTTGACGCGCTCGGCCACCGGCAGCGTCCAGTTGTAGGGCATGGCACCCATGGGCGGAATGGTGTCGCCCATGTTGCCGGTGTGGTTGGCCTGCGCGACCTGGATCATGTCGATGCCCGCGCCCTCGAGCAGCTTGGCAAACTCGCAGGCCTCGTCGGGCTGCAGGCCGCCCTTGCCGCGCGGCGTGCCGTCGGGGTTCTCCATAATCACGGGGAGCTTGTACTCCACCATCAGCTGCGGCGCGGCTTCCTTAATGGCAGCGACGACCTCGAGCGCGTAGCGAACGCGGTTCTCGAACGAGCCACCGTACTCGTCGGTGCGCTGGTTGAGGATGGCCGAGCACAGCGAACCCACCAGACGGTCGCCGTGGACCTCGATGGCGTCGATGCCGGCCTGCTGCGCGCGGGCGGCCGAGGCAGCGATGGCCTCCTTGATCTGGGTGAGCTGCTCTACGCTCGCCTCGTTCACAAAGTGCTGCATGTCGTGGTGCAGCTTGGCATATGCCTGCTTGCGGATCTCGTTGGACTCGGCCATCTTGGCGGCAAAGGTCTCCTCGTCGCCGGCGGCCTTGGCCTCCTGCGCGGCCTTGGCGGCGACCATGGAACCCATGACCATGCGGCCGACGCCGGGCACATCGTACTCGGGGTGGAACAGCTGCAGCGCGACCTTGGCGCCGTGCTTGTGAACGGCGTCGGCCAGCGCCTTAAACGTGGGGATCTGGGCGTCGGTCGCCAACTTGGGCGTGGGGCTTGCGGTCATAACGGGAGCAACGTCGCCAATAACGATGTAGCTCACGCCGCCACGGGCCAGACGCTCGTAAAAGGCCAGGCTGCGCTCGCCGATGGAGCCATCGCGCTCCTCGTAGCCGGTGGTCAGCGGCGGGAACATAATGCGGTTCTTGAGCTCAAGGGGGCCAACCGTAATGGGCTGGAGCAGCTTGGATGCAGGTGTGGTCATGGACATTCCTCTCTTGTAGGCGCGGCGGCGATGATGCCGCGTAGTTATCTAGAGGATATGGCATGGGAATACAGCAGCGCAACGGAAATCGGCGGACAGCAGGTAGCGGCAGGTGGATGGGGATGGGCGGGGCGGCCCGTCGGTTTATCTCAATCTGTAACAGTTACGCGACAAAACCGGGTCTTACTGTTACAGATCGAGACATTCCTCTCGGCCCATCCTCAACAATCTAGATCTGTAACAGCTAGGCCCACTTTTGACCCCTACCTGTTACAGATCGAGACAAACCAAACCCGCCTGCTAGAAAATCTCAATCTGTAACGGTTACTCGGCAAAAACCGTCCCTCGTGTTACAGATTTAGACAAACACGACCAAGCCCACCGGTATATCTCGATCTGTAACACCTAGCCGCCCAAATCGGGTCTAGATGTTACAGATCGAGATTTTGTTTGAGAGGCCGAGAATTGGACCGAAAACACGGTCCCGAAATAACAAAAAAGCTCACCGGCTAGGCCGACGAGCTGCAAGTTCTTGGTCGCGGGGGCAGGATTTGAACCTACGACCTCCGGGTTATGAGCCCGGCGAGCTACCAGACTGCTCCACCCCGCAATGTCTGGGCGCCTCATGTGCGCAAGAAAGAATATTACGCGGGAGTTCGGTAAACGGCAAGGAAAATCTCGTAGAGCATAATTCCTTCATATTTAAAACCCCTCAGCCCCTATCACCGTAAACGAATCGCAGCCGAGCGCCGTCGACGGCACGTATACAATGGTGCGCGTCCTTTTATGCCAACACCGGGAGTAGACATGCTGCTCGCTATCGATATGGGAAATACGCAGACGGCCATGGGCCTGTTTGACGGAGACGAGCTGGTGCAGTCGTGGCGCATGCCCACCGACCGCTCTTATACCGCCGACGAGATCCATGTGCGCCTGATGGGTTTCTTTAAGATGTACGGCCTTTCGCTCGACGCGGTCGACGCGATCGCCTTTGCGGGCGTGGTGCCGCAGCTCTCGCGCGAGTGGCACGCCGTGGCCGACCGCATTGCCGCGGACGCCATCGTCATCGGGCCGCAGACGGCCGCCGTAACCAAGCTGCGGGCGGCGCGCCCCCAGGCCGTTGGTGCCGACCGCATCGCCAACGCCGTCGCTGCCGAGACCTTCTACGGCGCGCCGGCGATCGTGGTGGACTTTGGCACCGCGACCAATATCGACGTCATCGATGAGGACGGTTATTACATTGGTGGAGCGATTGCGCCGGGCATCCGCATTTCGATGGACGCGCTCGCCGCCCGAGCCGCCAAGCTCGCCAGCGTGCCGCTCGAGGCGCCCGAGCATGCCATCGGCCGCGATACCGAGGAGTGCATCAAGGTGGGCGCCGTGACGGGCGCCGCCGCCATGGCCGAGGGCCTGGTCGCGCGCATGAAGCGCGAGCTGGGCCGCGAGGATGCCACCGTTATCGCCACGGGCGGTCTCGCCAGCATCGTCGCCGATTCGACCGATGCCTTCGACGTGGTCGACGGACAGCTCACCATCAAGGGTATCTGCGAAATCTACCGCCGCATGCAGGAGCTGGGATAGAGCAGGAGCTTAAGTCAAGCACGCCCGATGCCACAGTCCCCGCAAATGCTCGCCAAGCCTATTCCTCAAAATCGAAAAATTTTCAGTTTTGAGGAATAGGTCCGAGGTGCTACCCCGCAGTCACGCAAAGCCCTCCCCGGCACAGACCGAAGAGGGCTTCGTTGTCATCGTTGTCTTTGAGCTCTGGTGCCCTGCGTTACAGACCGCGAATCCGTACGGCCTCGGGCGGAAACTCTTGCTCGCCGGCATCGGTCTTAATGGTCGCGCGACCCCAGATGTCCAGGCCCGCAAACACACCGACCGCAAGCGGCAAGCCGTTGGGCGACACCGCCGCAACTTGGCGACCGAGCAGCGGCACCATGTCGAAATACTCGCCCAGCACGGGAGCCAGCGGCCCTGCGGCGCCTTGCGGCGTGTTGGCAACAACCGCCCAGGTGTCCACACGGGTCAGCACGGCGGCGGCGAGCGCCTCGACCAGCACTTCGTCAGCCACGTCCACACCAAGCTCGCTCAGCGCCGAACGCTCAATATCCACCGTCACGGCGCCGAACATGCCCGCGGCACCGGCACCGCCGTTGACGGCGACACGCGCGAACGACGTCTCGAACGCGGGCGCACCGCACACGATATCGCTCGGCCACTGAATACCCACCTTACCGGCAAGGCCCAACCCCGGCGTCGAAGCCGTGCCCGCGAGTGCGTCCATCATGCCCATCGCGGCCACAAACGGCAGGCCGTGGAAGGCGTGCATGTTCACGTCCGGACGCACGACCAGCGAAAACGTCAGCGATGCATCGCCCGCGTTCCACGCGCACCAGCCCGCGGACGCACCCTCGCGGCCCGCATCGCGCGCGGCGTCAAGCTCGGTACCGGCGGCTACAGCGTTCATCTCAATCATCTACATACGCCCCAATTCGCCCACGATATGGCCCACGCGGTCCTCGGGCTCCTTGACCTCGACGCCGTTGTAGCGGAAGAACCGCGCCGGGTCGTGCATCAGGTCCTCGAGCGGCACCAGCACAAAATCGCGCTCGCCGATCAGCGGATGCGGCAGGCGCAGCTTTTTGCCGCCGTGGGTCTCGCCGTCCATCCACAGCAGGTCCAGGTCGATGGTGCGCGGACCGTTGGCCTTGGCCTTTTTGGAGCGGTCGCGCCCCAGCTCGGCCTCGATCTTCATGAGCTCGTCGAGCAGCACCAGCGGCGCCAGCTCGGTCTTAATCTCGATGACGGCGTTGGCAAACGCGTCCTGGCGCGTCTCGTAGGCCGGCTCGCTCTCGTAAATCTTGGAGGAGTTGGACACGCAGGTGAGTGGAATCTCGGCGATCATCTCGCGTGCAGCGCGGATGTTGTCGCAGCGATGCCCCAGGTTGGAGCCCACGGCCACAAACGCGCGGCGCGGCTGCGGCTTGGCAACCGCCCAGTAGCCGTTCAGGAACTGCGCAAAACCCGCGGCGTCGTGCACGCGCACGATGTTGGCACCGGCCTGGATGGCGCCCAGGCACACGCCAAACGTAGCGGCATCGCGCTCGGCGGCCTCGGTCACGCCCGAGACGGCGCCCACAAAGCGCTTGCGCGACACGGCGCACATGAGCGGATAGCCCAGTGACGCCATCTTGGCAGTCTCGCGCTGGATGACGATGTCCTCGTTAGCCGACTTACCAAAGCCCGGGCCAGGATCAATGCAGATGCGGTCGCGTGACACGCCGGCATGGATGAGCGTGCGGGCCTGGTCGGACAGAAAGCCCATGACGCGGCGCATGATGGGCGCCGAATCGGGCAGGGTGAAGCGGCGGAGCTGCGAGGTGGGCACGTAGGCTTCCTCGCGGCGGGCGCTGCGGCGCATCATGGCGGCCAGGCGGTCATTGGACTCCGATGCGGCCTCGGTGGCTGCGGGAGTGGCCTCGGGCGCGGGCGCGACGGTCTCGGCGGCAGTAGCCTGCTCGGCGGCCGGCGTCTCCTGCCCCAGTTCGGTTGCAGGCTCGGACGTGGGCTCCGGTTCGCCAAACGGCAGCGAGGGCTGCACCACGCCGCCCGGAAGCTTGGCCTCCGGCTTAGGCTCGCCCAGCAACTTGCCGCGACGGCGGCGAGCCGGCTTCTCGGCCTCACGCGCGGCCTCGGCAGCCGCCTCGCGCGCCTTCTCGGCAACAAACGCCGCTGCCGAGGTATCGAGCTGCACCGTCGCGTGCGTGCGGGCGGGTGCAGCGACCTCGCCGGCGTGCATCACGATGACGCCGCAGGTGCTCGTCTTAACAAACTCGACCATCTTGGGATCGGTGAAGCCGGTCACGTCGTTGACGATCGAGGCGCCGCAGCGCACGGCCGCCTTGGCAACCGCCACGTGGCGCGTGTCGATCGAGACGATGGCACCCTCTTTGGCCAGCGCGCGCACAACGGGCAGCACGCGGCGAGCCTCCTCGTCGGGGTTGACCGGAGTAAAGCCGGGACGCGTGGACTCACCGCCCACGTCGATGATGTCGGCGCCGGCGTCGAGCATCGCCAGGCCGTACTCGATGGCGGCATCGGGGTCGAAGTGCTCCCCGCCATCGCTAAACGAATCGGGCGTCACGTTGAGGACGCCCATGATGCGCGGACGGTCAAAGCTGAGCTCGTACTTTCCGCACCGCCATGTCTTGCTGTCGTTCGCCATGAACATCCTCCTAAAATGCCCACGCCGCCGAGCTTGGAGAGCTGGCGGCGGGGTCGCTTTGCACTCAGTCTTTCTATTGTATCCGCGCGCGCGGGCTAGAACGCAAACGCGGCCGCGATGTCGCAAGAAATCAGCAGGTCGGCATTTGCATCCTGATCGGTGGGAGCAAGGTTGCATATGGCCAGCGTATCGCCGGTAAAGTAACGCGTAAGGCCCGCCGCCGGATACACCACGAGCGAGGTCCCACCCACAATGAGGGCATCGGCCGCGGCGATGGCGGCAACGGCACCGGTCAGCACATGCTCATCGAGCGGCTCCTCGTAGAGCACCACATCGGGCTTGATGCGCCCGCCGCACGCAGGACACACAGGCACGCCCGCGGCGTCCTCGTGCTCGCGCGAGCAAATCCACTCGGCGCTATAGACCGCGCCGCACGACTGGCAAATGTTGCGATGGACCGATCCGTGCAGCTCGAACACGCGCTGCGAGCCGGCCGCCTGGTGCAGACCGTCGATATTTTGCGTCACCACGGCGTCGAGCTTGCCGGCGCGCTCCAGCTCGGCCAGCTTGGTGTGGCAGCGGTTAGGCTTAGCGTTAAGCGCGATCATCTTGGTGCGGTAAAAGTCGAAGAACTCCGCAGGATGTGCCTCGTAAAAGCTATGCGACAGCATGGTCTCGGGCGGATAGGCAAACTGCTGGTGATACAGGCCGTCCACGCTGCGGAAATCTGGGATGCCACTTGCCGTGGAAACACCAGCGCCGCCAAAGAAGACCACGCGCTTGTGGGTGTCAAACAGATCCGCCAGCGCGGCGGAGGCCTGCCTGGGGTCCGATATTGCCTGCGTCATATGAGTCCTCCGTCCTTGTTAGTCGGGCAGCGTTGAGCGACGTCCCAGCATGCGGCCTTTAAGTCAGCATGCACGGAGCCCACCCCGCCCCTGTTGCGCTAATCTTAAGCCTGCCAACCCCGTCGAAAGGACACCATGCCTCAGACTTACACTTTCGCCTCGTGGAACGTCAACGGCCTGCGCGCCGTGCTCAAAAAGGACCCGAGCTTTATCCAGATTGCGCAAGAACTCGACGTCAATATCCTGGCGCTGCAGGAGACCAAGCTGCAGGAGGGCCAGATCGATATCGACCTGCCCGGCTATCACCAAACCTGGAGCTACGCCGAGCGCAAAGGCTATTCGGGCACCGCGGTCTTTAGCCGCCAGGAACCGCTGCGCGTGCTGCACGCCGACGCGCTGTTACCCTACGCCGGCGAGGGCGAGGCCGCCGAGCTCGTTGCCCAAGCCGCAACCGAGGGCCGCGTCTGTGCGCTCGAGTTCGACAAGTTTTGGTTTGTGGATGTCTACACGCCCAACGCGCAAAACGAACTCGCGCGCATCGATGTGCGCATGGCCTGGGACGATGCCTATCGCGGCTTTTTGAGCGCGCTTGAGCGCGAGACCGGCAAGCCCGTGGTGACCTGCGGCGACTTTAACGTAGCGCACGAAGAGATCGACCTTAAGAACCCCAAGTCCAACCGCGGCAACGCAGGCTTTTCGGACGAAGAGCGTGGTAAGTTTACCGAGCTGCTCGACGCCGGTTTTACCGATACCTGGCGCGCGGCAAACCCCGACGTCGAGGGTGTCTACAGCTGGTGGAGCTATCGCTTTAATGCCCGCAAGAACAACGCCGGCTGGCGCATCGATTACTTCCTGGTGAGCGACGCAATCGCCGGCAACGTGCGCGACGCCGGCATCCGCGGCGATATCTTCGGCAGCGACCACTGCCCCGTCACCCTCACGCTAGAGCTCTAGCGCCAAGCAATTCCTGGGGGACAGAGGAAAACAGATCATGTGACCCCTCTCCCCCTATAAGGTGCGGTGGAATAGTTCCTGTTTGGGCAGCAAATAGCCAAAAACGAGAACCATTCCACCGCAAGTTCGTGTGGGAACGCGAAATGCCCTACAGTCCGTATTTCACGACGACACGGTTAATGCGACGGCACCAAGGCTTGTACAAGGCGGCCAAAAACACGCAGGTCGCGAGTCCGTGTGTGATATCGAACGGCACCGCCGTAGCAAGACGCGCTACGGCGCCTGCCCAGGTGAGCGGCTGTACAAAACCGATGATGTCGTAGGCGTTGATCACAACGCCGTATAGCAAACCCGAAGCAAAACCGTAGGTCAGTAGCGCCGGCATGCGCACGGTTCCATCCGCACGGTCGAACGCGCCCGCATGCGCCAGCACGCCGCCAACATAGCCAACCAGACCCCAGGCATACATCTGCCACGGCGTCCACATGCCCTGTCCAAAAAAGAAATTGCTGGTCAGCGCCGCCAGCGCACCGACCATAAAACCATTGCGGCGACCAAGCGTCGCCCCCGCGATAATGGCGATGGCGCTCACCGGTTTAAAGTCGGGAATGGGGCCAAACAGAATGCGCCCCGCCGCAGCCAACGCCGCCAGAACCAGCGTTGGCATAATTTGGCGTAAGCCCGGGCGCGACGCCTCGTAGCCCGCAAAGAACAGCGCGAGCACCAGCGCCACCACGACAAGCATGGCAAGTGCCGCCTGCTCAACGCCCGCCAGCAACGCCGCAGCCATCACGGCTGGCACCGCCAGCAGCAGCGGGATCTCCAGTTTTGCGAGCAGGCGCGCGACGCGATAATCCGTCATCCCATCACGCCCTATAAAACACGTTGTCGACAAAGAAGTCGGCCGGCGGCTCCATGCAGGCAATCTCGCCGTCAAACATCATGGCAACGTCATCGGCAACCTGCTCGGCAAAATCCAGATCGTGCGTGGCCATGATGACGGTGCCGCCAGCCTTCGCATGATCACGCAGGGCGCGGGCGATGATGCGGCGGCTGGCCAGGTCTAGACCCTTGGTGGGCTCATCGAGCAATAGCAGTTCGGGGCCGATTAGCAGCAGTTTTGCCAATGCAAGCAGTTGACGCTGCCCGCCCGAAAGATCGTACGGATGGCGTCCATCCAGACCCGACAACCCCAAGCTCGCCGCGCGCTCCCGCGCCACGGTCTCGTCATATCCGCAGGCTGAAGCCCATTCCATCAGCTCGTCGCACACCGTCTCGGCAACCAGCAATGCTTTGGGATTCTGAGGCAGCAACGCCGCCGAGGCCGCTCCGCGCACCATGCGGCCGCGCTGCAGCTTGGCGGTCTTCGCCAGCACCGAGAGCATCGTCGACTTACCGCATCCGTTGCCGCCCACGATCGCATGCACCGCACCGGCCGAAAACGACGCATCGAGCCCACGCAACACCCAGCCGGACGCTCGATCGTAGCGAAACCAACCTTCCGACAGGGTGGTAGCCGACCCAGCGTGCATTTTTTGGAGTATTCTGCTCCCATCCGTGCGCGGGAAGGCTTCCGAGCCGTTCTCGAGCGACGTTTGCGCCATAAATTCGGACGATTTGTCCAATTCCGAACTTTTTTTCGCGCTCGATACGTCCCCGGGCGGCTCCAGAGAGCCTAAATTGTCCTCACGCCTGCTGAATACTCCGTTTTTTGCACATCGGATGGCACCCCACCCCAACGTGTCATCGGAAAACAGCGATTCTCGGCGTCCCAAAGATGCCATATCCGCCGCCTCGTGCACGCGGCCATCCTCAATCCGGTACGCACACGTCGCGTATTCGAGCATTGGGCGCGGCTGATGCGTCGCCACAACAACCGTGCAGCCCAGCTCGCGATTTACACGAAACAGCGCGTGCAGGAAATTCTTCTCGGCAACGGGATCGAGCTGAGACGTGGGCTCGTCGAGCAGCAGCACGTGCGGGCGCAGCGCCAGAACGGCCGCCAACGACAGCAGCTGCTTGCGGCCACCCGAAAGCGTATCGGTATCACGATGAAGCCAGTCCTCCAGACCAAAGAAATAGCTGGTCTCGGCAACACGGCGGCGCATCTCATCACGTGCTAGCCCCAAGTTTTCCAGGCCAAACGCCATCTCGTGCCACACGGTTTCGCACACGATCTGGTTCTCGGGATCCTGGAACACATAGCCCACGCGCTCCGCCGATGCCCGCACATCCATGTCGGCGACGGGCTCGCCCAGCACGCGCAGCTCGCCGGAGCGCGTACCCGCCGGCGCGATCTCGGGCTTGAGCAGCGACAGCAGCGTCGACTTGCCCGAACCGGTACCGCCAACAAGCAGTGCAAACGCACCTTGGGAAACACGCCAATCAAGCCCCTCGAGCACCGGTGCCTCGGCCCCGGGATAGGCAAAACTAAGGCCTCGCACCTCAATCGCCGGCGCGGCCGAGCCATATGCCACACCCGCCGCCGAGCTCCTATCCAACCGAGCCATCAGCCAAACCTCTTCTCATCAATCGCGTGCGACGCGCAAGGCAGCATCATCCAGGCAGCGTACACGACATAGCCCAGCCACGGCGCCGGCACCGATAGTTGCGGGTAAAACGAATACTGCATCGTCGCAGTCCACGCCACTGCCGTCGTGGCCATGCCAAACAGCGCAAGTCCAACCAGCGCGGCAACATCGCCGCGCCCCAGCCGATACCGCGCATACGTCGTTCGACGCGTCGCGGCGCCCCACCCACGGGAGCGCATGGCGTCCGCGCGCTCCAGCGAATCTTCCATGCCCCAGCCCATCAACACGCTCGACGCCCACAGGCGCGATCGCACGGGATCGGTGGGCACGCGGCCCGGCACATCAATCGCATCCTGCACCGCCAGCACCGTACGACCGCGGCGTAAAAACTGCGGGATAAGCCTCATGCACATCGAGATCATGAGCGCAATCACCGGTGCGGCATTGCCCAGCAGCGCGAGCACCTTGTCGTATTCGAGCATCGACGCCGCGGCCTCAAACCACAGCACGCTCGCCGCAAACAGCCCGCCCATGCACAGGCCGTATACCATGCTTTCCAGATACACCGCGCGCATGCCAATACGGAACAGCTCCGTCGAGCCCGAGGCGCTAAACAGCGGATTGACCAGCGCGATAATCAAAATCACCGGCAGCTGCCAGCGGAGTGCGCCCAGCGTGCGGGCAGCCCCGCGCGTCGCAAATCCATACGCCAGCCCGCCCGCAAGTGACAGCGCAATCAGCACCGGCTGCATCGAGAACATGGTGAGCCCCAGCGTCAGCACCATGTAGAGGGCCGGCACAGCCGGATGCGACATCGAGAATGCCGCGACGGGCTCGCCGCCAAACTCCTCTTGTATGTTGTCCACGGGCACCCCCGTCCCCTCGCTCAAACGACAGCTCCGCAGCACCGCCAACGCCGCACGCAAGCAGCGCAAACGCCACGCCGGCGGCACCGACATCGGCCGCCATGAGCCAATCGCTACGCGCTCAACATATGCCTGCGGTATCATATTGCGCCGTGTATCGTTTCCAAACACACGTCTCTATAACGTAACAGGAGATCACATGGACGCAACCGCAATTATCCTCGCTGCCGGCGAGGGCACCCGCATGAAGTCGAACCACTGTAAGGTTTCGCACAAGATCCTGGGCAAGCCCATGGTCCAGTGGATCGTCGACGCCACCATCAAGGCCGGCTGCAGCCGCGTCGTGGTCGTCATCGGCAGCCACGCCGACGAGATGCGCGCCCTGATCGACGGCGCCTACGCCAACAGCGCCACCAAAGTCGAGTGCGTTGAGCAGACCGAGCGCCTGGGCACCGGTCACGCCGTGAAGGTCGCGCTCGAGGCCTGCGGCATCACGCAAGGCCCCGTCGTCGTGCTCAACGGCGACCTGCCGCTCATCACCGCCGACACCGTCGCCAAGTTCGCGCAGACCGTCGCCACCGGCGAGCTCGCCTGCACCGTCATGACCATGACCCCGCCCGACCCCTTCGGCTACGGCCGCATCAAGCTGGGTGCCGACGGCCAGATCGAACGCATCATCGAGCAGAAGGACTGCACACCCGAGCAGGCCGCCACGCTGCTCGAGTGCAACGCCGGCTGCTACGCCTTCGACGGCGCGCAGCTCGCCGCGCACATTGACGAGATCGGCAACGACAACGCGCAGTCCGAGTACTATCTGCCCGACATGCTCGAGATCCTCAAGGGCCACGGCCAGGCAGTCTCCATCTTCCACTGCGATGACTACCGCGACGGCCTGGGCGTCAACAGCCGCATCCAGCTCGCGCAGCTCACCGCCATCGCGCGCGACCGCATCAACGAGCACTGGATGGCCGAGGGCGTTACCTTCATCGACCCCACGCAGGCCTGGATCGGCCCCGACGCCACCATCGGCCGCGACACCGTCGTGTGGCCGCAGACGCACCTGATCGGCCACGTCACCGTGGGCGAGGAGTGCCAGCTCGGCCCCAACAGCCGTCTCACCGACACCACCGTCGGCAGCGGCTGCATCATCGATGAGACCATCGCCATCGAGGCCGTCATCGAGAACGGCGTCGACTGCGGCCCGCGCGCCTACCTGCGCCCGGGCACCCACATGCTCGACGGATCCAAGGCCGGAACGCACGTGGAGATCAAGAAGTCCACGATCGGCGAGGGCTCCAAGGTGCCGCACCTGTCCTACATCGGCGACACCACCATGGGCTCCGGCGTCAACGTGGGCGCGGGCTCCATCACCTGCAACTACGACGGCGTGCACAAGCACAAGACCGTCATCGGCAAGGACGCCTTCATCGGTTCCGACACCATGATGGTCGCGCCTGCCCAGATCGGCGACGGCGCGCTCGTGGCCGCCGGCTCCGTCATCACCGAGCCGGTCCCGGCCGACGCACTTGGCCTGGGTCGTGCCCGCCAGGTAAACATTGAGGGCTGGGCCGCCGATTACCGCCGCCGTCTGCACGAGGACGACGAGGTATAACGTTTTACCAAGCATCTAAGGAGCTGTTCCCATGGGGGCGGCTCCTTTTTCTATCGTGACCTGCGCAACCGGATGAGTGGTCGGTTCGTGTCCGTTGACGGTAAAGACGTTATCAAGACCCGATTAACCCCGTCGCGCGGTTACAATGCAACAAGGCATCTATATGGCATTCGATATAAAGGAGAAGGGTAATGCCGATTAATGATCCCGAGAAGTCGGAGAATATGCGCAAGTCCATCCGCGTGTATTCCGGTTCCTCCAACCGTCCCCTCGCTCAGAAGATCGCTGAGTACCTTGGGGTCGAGCTTTCGGGCCTTACGCTAAAGCAGTTCGCCAATGGTGAGATTTACGCCCGCTACGACGAGACCGTCCGCGGCGCCGACGTCTTCCTGATTCAGTCCGTGGCCGGCGGCAACGTCAACGACATGCTCATGGAGCTGCTCATCGCCACCGACGCTGCCAAGCGCGCATCCGCCCGCTCCATCACCGCCGTCATCACCCACTACGGCTATGCCCGCCAGGACCGCAAGGCCGGCCCGCGCGAGCCCATCACCGCCCGCCTCGTCGCCAACCTGCTCGAGCGCGCTGGCGTCAACCGCATCATCACCCTCGACCTGCACCAGGGCCAGATTCAGGGCTTCTTCGATATCCCGGTTAACCACCTGTCCGCGCTGCCGCTGTTTGGCCAGTACTACAACGACATGCACTTCGACACCGACAACCTGGTTGTCGTCTCCCCCGATGTGGGCCGCGCCAAGGCCGCCAAGAAGCTGTCCGACATGCTCGGCTGCGACCTGGCCATCGCCCACAAGGGCCGTCCGCGCCACAACGCCGCCGAGGTCATGGGCATCATCGGTGACATCAAGGGCAAGACCTGCATCATCAACGACGACATGATCGACACCGCTGGCACCCTGTGCGCCAACGTCAAGGAGCTCAAGGCTATGGGCGCTGGCGACATCTACGTCTGCGCCACCCACGGCATCTTCTCCGGTCCGGCCATCGAGCGTCTGAACGACGCCCCGATCGTCGAGTGCCTCGTCACCGACGCCATTCCCGTCGAGGTCGGCGGCAAAATCAAGACCATCTCGGTCGCCGAGGAGTTCGCTCAGGCCATCTCCGCCGTTTACCACGAGGAGCCCGTCTCCACGCTCGTCGGCGGCGACTTCGCGCTGTAATCCAGCGTGCATCTCATCATCTTTGGTGTTTTTAAAGGGTCGGAAGCTCGCTTCCGACCCTTTTTCTACCCCTCGACAACCTTCCCTGGACAATTAGTTCAGATACGTATTTTTTTAAAGCTCCAAAGGCCGTTCTGAGCCTTCTGAGCTCCCCGGCGAACGCCATACTGCCCAAAGCTCATCGCTTTCGAGTACGACCGCCGCATATTTACCCTCAAATCGCCCTCGAAAGCCCTTAGAAACGCCTCGAACGCCCGCCGTCTTATACGTATCTGAACTAACTGTCCAGTAGTTATCGTCAACCTTCGCGGCAGAGCTCAATTTCCTGCAATCCCCTCAACCGATTCCACCGATTTCATAACACCCAGCCGTTCATGGCGCGCAGCGCCCCGCTGAGCGAAAAGAACGGTATGGCGGTCGCATTCTGCCGCCAACTTAGTACGTTATAGCTATGACGACCGTGATTTCACATCTCTCCGCCCTCCGCGCAATTCGTCGCGCACGACGGGCGTACTCTGCCCTACCCTGGGACTCCGTTGATAGCGAACAGCAAGCACAGGCCTTGGCTGGCTGCATTCCCAACAATGACGCGATAGACTTTGGCGCACTTTCGATACTCGACGCCTGGAATGAAGATGATTCCGAACTGCTCGATCTTCTCGTTTCAAACGAAGACAACAGGCGCCCCGACAAGCGACTTCTTCAGCATATTCTCTCCACTCCTCTTCCTGAAGGTGCAATTATGCACGTCGAGGCCGACATCTACGCAACGTCTCCTGCCATGACAGCCATGCTTTGTTCCAAAAATGAATCAGTCGCCAAAACCTTGATGCTCCTTATGGAGCTGCTCGGAACCTACTCCCTTCCTCCCGGGGCAACATACCCCATTGCCTATGACGACATCTGGCCCAAGGGCGATGACTACGAAGCGATGGACGACCTCGATTGCCGGGGCGACCAGTCGGCGACCGAACAGCAGAACGAAACCCGCTACGAACAGGCACACTACAAATGCGAGCCCGCCACGACCATCGAAGATCTCGAGACTGTTGCACAGCTTGCCAAAAGCAGCTCATACACCTCGTTTCGCACGGCAGTCAAGCTCGCCCGACCCGGATCTGCATCCCCAGCCGAATCCCTAATGTTTGCCGTTCTCGGAGCGCCCATGCGCTTTGGCGGATTCGGATGTTGCAGCCTGCCCATGGGAGGCCTGCTACTCAACTATCGAATCGACTTCGACACTCTTGCGGTCAACATGTCCTCCGGCATCCCTTACGCCATCTGCGACCTATATTGCCCGGCCGCCGGAGTCGACAACGAATACAACGGAATTGGGCATGAGCTTCAAAACGCTCGCATCCACGATGGCAATCGAAATAATGGCCTCAAGGCAATGGGCATCCACGTCCTGGTTATCAATCGCGACCAAATGAAAGACCTTGTTGCACTCGAAGCCTTCGCCCAAACGATGCATCGACTCGCGGGAGTCCGATTGCGATACCGTATCAAGGGCTATCGCAAGCGTCAGGCCGCTTGGCTCAACGCCCTGCGGGCCGGAATCGGCCTTGCGCCGGTCTAAACGGCGAATCACCCGTGCACCGTCGAGCAGGGCTGGACAGTTAGTTCAAATACGTATAAATGGACACATTGAATTAGGCTGTTTTGCAGTTATCTCTATACCATTCGCCCGATTTGAAGGCAGGGTAGACTTCAAAACAGCGTCATATGGACTAACTAAAGCTCCAAAACAACGTATCGGCATTGAATTGAGCACTTCGAGTCCTCAGAACTTATACGTATCTGAACTAACTGTCCACCTCGATTTCGACGGCCGTCCAAACGCCCTCAAATAACCTCAATTGCCCTCCATTTGACAGCGGCAACAGGGTCGCTCACCATAGCAGGCGACAAATCAACGAAAGGATGAACATGGCAGCTGCACAGCCGCTTAAGATTCGCATGGTTGCCGGACTTGGCAACCCTGGCGATGAGTATGCCGAGACCCGCCACAACGCTGGCTTCAAAGCGATCGACGAGTTGGCCCGTCAGGCCGGCGTCACGTACTGGAAAAACCAGGCCGGCGCCGAGGTCGCGCTCATCAACATCAACGATCCCGAGGAAGAGGGCGGTAAGCGCCAGATTGTACTGGTCAAGCCGCAGTCGTATATGAATACCTCGGGTGGCCCCATCTCCAAGCTCTGCCGCGAGTACAAGATCAAGGCCGAGGAGCTGCTCGTGATTCACGACGAGCTCGACATTCCCGCCGGCGACGTACGCGTTAAGGTGGGCGGCGGCCACGCCGGCCACAACGGCCTGCGCTCCATCATCGACAAGATGGGCAGCCGCGACTTCAGCCGCATCCGCACCGGCATCGGCAACCCTCCCGGCAAGATGGCCGTCGCCGACTACGTGCTTAAGCAGCTGCGCGCCCGCGAGGCCGAGGATTTCCAGGACACCTGCGCCCGCGCCGCAGATGCCGCCGGTCTGGCAATCGTGCACGGCGTGATCTATGCCCGCGACCACGTCAACGGCGCCGCCTCCGCCAACGGCAAGCACTAAAACCTATCATTTAGGGATAGGTTTATTTTGGCAGGTTTTAACTGCGGAAACGCCGCAGCGGCCGCATCGCAATAAACCGCGCACCGCCATACACACATAGCACCCCAAAGGGGGCCGACCTCATTGCAACCCGAGGCTGGCCCCTTTGCCGTTTTACCCGATAAAACCTGCCAAAATAAACCTCTCCCCCTTTGGTAGGCCAAAGTGGATAAACCCTGCTCCCAACCGCCGAAGACACACGTAAGTGACATGTCCATGAGGGTATAATTTGCACCGTATGTCTGCACAACGCCTGTGCACGTACGGTTTTATTCGGGCTACCGTCCATTTCCGTGGAGGCACGGTTCGGCGGCCCTAACAAGAGAGGGGTTCTATGTATAAGATCCTGGAGAAGACGCAGTTCTCGGAGAAGGTGTTCAAGTTCCGCATCGAGGCGCCCGCAATCGCCAAGCATGCGCACGCTGGACAGTTCCTCATGGTCCGCGCCAACGAGACGGGCGAGCGCGTCCCGTTTACCCTGGCCGGCTGGAACGGTGACGAGGGCTGGGTCGAGTTCATCTTCATGGTGATCGGCAAGACCACCGAGATGCTTTCCACCTACGAGGCCGGCGAGTCGCTGCGCGACGTCGTGGGCCCGCTGGGCGTTCCCACCGAGATGGCCGAGGGCCCCTGCGCCGTCATTGGCGGCGGCGTCGGCCTGGCAATTGCCTTCCCGGTCGCCAAGCACCTGGTCGAGACCGGTCACGAAGTTCACGCCATCATGGGCGCCCGCACCAAGGACCTCCTGCTCATGGAGGACCAGTTCCGCGAGCTCCTCGACGAGGACCACATCCACATCACCACTGACGACGGCTCCTACGGCGAGCAGGGCGTTGTCACCGCTCCGTTGGAGCGCCTGCTGCAGGACAAGGCCGTGAGCCAGGTCTTCTGCGTCGGCCCCGTTCCGATGATGAAGTTCTCGACCCTCACCGCCCAGAAATACGACACCCCCATCACCGCGTCCCTCAACCCCATCATGGTTGACGGCACCGGTATGTGCGGCTGCTGCCGCGTCGAGGTGGGCGGCGTGACCAAGTTCGCTTGCGTCGACGGCCCCGACTTCGATGCCACCCTGGTCGACTGGGATGACCTTCGTGCCCGCCAGGCCGCTTACCGTTCCGAAGAGGGCGAGTCCCTCAAGGCCTATGAGGAAAAGAGCTGCGCATGCCACTAGTTAACGGTCGTTTCGTTGCCGATATGAAGTCGCCCCGCACCCCCGATAACGAGGAGCCGGCTGCCGAGCGCGCCTGCGACTTCCGCCCCGTCGACAAGGGCTTCACCGAGGAGATGGCGCTGGCCGAGGCCGAGCGCTGCCTCAACTGCAAGAAGCCGTTCTGTGTTGAGGGCTGCCCCGTCAACATCAACATCCCCCGCTTTATCGAGCAGATCCGCGCGAAGGACTTCGGCGGCGCTCTCGATACCATCCGCGAGGACTCCATGCTTCCCGCCATCTGCGGCCGTGTCTGCCCGCAGGAGAACCAGTGCGAGGGCAAGTGCATCCGTGGTAAAAAGTCCGAGCCCGTGGCCATCGGCCAGCTCGAGCGCTTCCTGGGTGATCGCCCCGAGCTCGCCTCCACGCCCAAGATGGCCCCCAAGAACGGCAAGAAGGTCGCCGTCGTCGGCTCCGGCCCGTCCGGCATCACCTGCGCCGGCGAGCTCGCCCGTAACGGCTTTGACGTTACCGTCTTCGAGGCCTTCTTCACCGGCGGCGGCGTGCTGGTCTACGGCATCCCCGAGTTCCGTCTGCCCAAGGCGGTCGTCAAGCGCGAGATTGACGGCCTGGAGGACATGGGCGTCAAGTTTGAGTACAACTCCGTCGTGGGCAACATGGCCACGGCCGAGGAGCTGTTCGAGCAGGGCTTCGACGCCATCTACGTGGCGACCGGCGCTGGCCTGCCCAAGTTCCTCAACGTCCCCGGCGAGAACCTGCCCAACGTCTTCTTCGCGAACGAGTACCTCACCCGCGTGAACCTGATGAAGGCCAACAAGTTCCCCGAGTACGACACCCCCACCAAGCACGGCAAGAACGTCGTTGTCTTTGGTGGCGGCAACGTGGCTATGGACGCCGTCCGTACCGCCAAGCGCCTGGGCGCCGAGCACGCCATCATCGCCTACCGTCGTACCGAGGATGAGATGCCTTGCCGTCGTGCCGAGCTGCACCACGCCAAGGCCGAGGGCGTCGAGGTTCTGCCGCTCGTTTCCCCGCTCGAGTTTGTCGCTGGCGAAGACGGCTCCGTGTGCGCCGTCAAGGTCCAGAAGATGGAGCTCGGCGAGCCCGACGAGTCCGGCCGTCGTCGCCCGGTGCCCATCGAGGGCGCCATCGAGGAGATCCCCTGCGACGTCGCGATCTCGGCTATCGGCACCAACGCCAACCCCTTCGCAAAGAAGATCGGCGGCAAGATGGAGCTCAACAAGTGGGGCTACATCGTCGCCGACGAGGAAACCGGCCAGACCACCGATCCCCGCATCTGGGCCGGCGGCGACATCGTCACCGGTGCCGCTACGGTCATTCTGGCGATGGGCGCTGGCAAGAAGGCCGCCGCTTCCATCACCAAGAGCCTGCTGGGCGAGTAATCACCCTCAGCGCTAGCCATTAAACGGCAAAGTCCCTGTCGAGCACACGCTCGGCGGGGACTTTTTCTATGCCGGCCGCCCAAACCACCACAAAGGGGACAGGCACTTTTGTGGTGGTTTGGGACTTGCTTGCTCGTTTTGTCTCAATCTGTAACACCTGGAGCCCGTTGAGCCTTGTAGTTGTTGCAGATCGAGATATTGTGCCAGCCGCCCCCGCTTTGTCTCAATCTGTAACAGTTAGAGGTCAAATTCCCCGCTTGGTGTTACAGATCGAGACATTAGATTGGCGGCCATTCGGTTCATCTCAATCTGTAACATCTAGAGGCGTTTTGGGCAGTTTGGTGTTACAGATTGAGATTTTGCTGAGGCCGAGAACGAGAGCCGTCACCCAGCTCTAACGTTTGCGGCGCTTTGTCGCGGCGAGGCCGGCGGCGGCGACGGTTGCGCCGGCGATGCCTAGGGCGGCGACCGTCATCGCGGTGGTATCCCCCGTGGTAGCCAGGACAGCATCGCTCTTCTTGGCCTGCGTGGTTTTCTCAACCGTCTTGGTCGTGGCGGTTGTCGTGGCCGACTTGGCCGCGGGTTTGGTCTCGGGCTTCACTTCGGGCTTGGTCTCGGGCTTAACCTCAGGCTGCGGTGTCGGCTTGGGATCCGGCGTAGGCTGCGGATCGGGAGTCGGCGTGGCTTCAAGCGTAAAGGTCAGATCGGTGTTGAGCCACAGGGTGTAAATCCAGCCGCTGTCCTCATCGGATACGCTATCCGCGACCTGGTAGCCGCACTCCTGGCCGTTGATCACCAGCTTGGTGTTGGGCGTAAAGTAGAAGCCGCGCGCCGACTTAAGGTAGATGCCGTAGCGATAGGTCACGCCAGGCTTAAAGGCATCGATGTGGTTCGTGATGTTCTGATCCCAGAACTTCTGAGAGTTCACTTCGCTGCCATCGCTGCCCGTCCAGAACTCACACTGAGGAAGGGAGTTGGAGCCCGTCGGAACATTCGCCGTAAAGACCGGCTTATCGCCCGCCTTGAAGGTGGTCGTGGCACCGTTGATCTCGATAACGTCGATGGCCCGCCATTCGTCGATCGGCTGCTCGCACAGCATATTGTCAGCGTTTGGCGCGAAGACGCCGTTGACGGTCTTGATGTGGTGCACCCAATGACCGTTGACGTTCATATTGCAGTCATCGGCCACGGTATTGTCGCCCTTGAGCCTCAGCTCAACGGAGTACATGTAGAACTTTCCCTCTTCGAAGTGGTCAATCTTCTTCATGCCCGGCGTGTACTTCGCGGGGTCGGAATACCAGAAGGCAACGGGTACCGACTCCCCGGATTCCATATCGAGCTCCATCTCTTCCCAGCACTCATAGGCGATCTCGTACTTGTCGGCGTCAGCAGCGGGGATCGTCGCGGTCGCGCGCGGCGCCTCGCCGGGCGCGTAGTCGGTCTTCACGTCGTTGACGTCCAGGTTATGGAGGGCTTCGTTTTCCGATGCAACGAGCGTAATTTCGCTCTTGATGACGTAGCGGAGGTAATAATCGTACCTGGTTTCGTTGAGGATAGTCGAGCTGCCTTCATAGTCAGTTCCGGTATACTCCAGTGCCGTGCCAATATAGAGAGCCTCATTGCGCGTGAGTCGATACGAGCCGCCTGCCGCGCCACCCGTAAAGGTCAGCGTCAGCCTCATGTAATCGCCAACAGGCTCAAAGCGGGCCGTCACATCGGACATAGATGTGTCCTGGACTTCAGCCAGGGTGCCCGAAGCAGCATCGGCCCGGTAGTACTTGGTTTCGACAAGTTCGCAGAGCGGCTCATCCGGCATGCCGCCCTCAACATCGGGAAAATCATAGGTATACGACTGGCCCTTTTCGAGTGTGACATTGCTCGGAAGCGCGCAGTCCGTGTAGCGGGAAACCACGGTCGTATTGACCCTAACGTCGCTGCCGCCAACAACATCAGTCACACCGCGGGGCATGATGGCGTCATTCGCCGGCGTGGCGGCGTTGTCGCTGGGAGTATTTTGTTCAGCGGGTGCCGCATCGTTGGATTCATCGGTGGCGCCAGTCGGGGCCGTCTGCTGAGGCTCAGCGGTGGCTTGCGCCGCCGGAGCAGCATCGGTTGCAGGCGCGGTCGTTGCGGCCGCATCCTCCGCAACCGTCGGCGTCACCGGAGCCGCGGCAACCTCATCCGTCCCAGCGGCGGGATCGGCGCATTCCGTCGCCAGCGCCACGCTCGGCAGCAGCAACTGACCGACCATAAGCGCACACGCGCCGGCGCAAGCGATTTTGGCACCCACACAACGCCAAGTACCGTGAACCAGCGAGCAGGTGCGCTCACGCTGAGTTTGCTTATCGAAGTGACTTCCGTTCATAACGGCCTCCTTGGTCGTAGGGACATACCGCCACAAAGGTGCCTGTCCCCTTTGTGGCGGTCCTGTACCACCAAGATGTGCCAAATGACTCCATATGCCTAGGTTCGTAGATGCGAACCTAGGCCTCTACCTGCGGTTTAATTCAATATGATTTCGTTGTCGTCACACGCGTCCCCGGGACGCTACAATCGAGGACACGACTATTCCGTCCACCCAAAGGACTGTCCTTGAATCTGAGCAAGCCTAAAATCAACGCGCTTCTGGCACTCGCACTGTTTACCTTCGCCTTCCTTGCCGCCGAGTTTCGCTTCGACGTCAACGTCGGGCTGCTCGCCGGTGCCGAACGCGTTGTGATCGCACAGGGCTTTATTCTGGGCGCGAGTGTACTCGGCTTTATCGGATATGCGCCGCTGCTCGGGCTCGCACAGCGCAAAGGCCACTCATTGGCAGCCGCCAACGCCGCTGTTCCCGTCGCCATCCTGGGATTGACCCAGATCCAGTCCCCCACGGGCCCGCTTGCCCTCGAGATTCTGGGGTGCGTGGCGTTCTTTGGACTCGGCCTGCTGGGCGCCGCCACTCACCACGCCTTTTCGTTGGCATTTCAGGATGATCCCAAGCTCGCCACCGGTGCGGGAGCGGCCTATGCCGCGGGCATCCTGATGCAGTTCGCCGTCAACCTGCTCAATTGCGGCGGTATCGCAGAGCTCATCGTCCTTGGCACAGCGACGATCGCCATCTCCGCCCTCAGCGTCGTTCCCCAAAAGGCTGCCGAGAGCTCCAGCCCCGCCATCAATCCCTTTGTTGAGCCCTCTCATGCCCTCGCCAAACAGGCATGCTGGAGCATCGCGCTCGTCATGATTCTTGCCTGCTTGTTCTCGACCCTCGACAACGTGGTCACACTCTCCAACGCCCACGGCACCATTGCCGTGCAGACCTGGCCGCGCCTCTTTTTGGCGGCAAGCGGCCTTGCCGCCGGTCTTATCTTTGATCTTGCCGAGCGCCGATACATGGGGCTTGTCATGCTCGGCATTGCCGTGCTCTCGACCATTTCCATCCTGGCCGTCGAGGCCGGTGCCGATCCCAACCTGGGCCTTGTCGTCTTTTACCTGAGCTCGGGCTTTTTTGTCACGTTCTTTACCGCCACCTTTACACAGCTGGCACCGCACATGCATGCGCCCGCTCTCTGGGCCGGCATGGGACGCGCCGCCAACAATGCATGCGCATTCACTACATCGGGCATCTCGCTTGCCCTTGTGACCTCGGGCAACGTTGCCCTCATCATGATCGGTGCGCTCGTTTTGCTCGTCGCCGCCTGCGCGGCATTCGTGGCAGCCGGCCTGTTCCGCCTACCCCAAACCGAGCAGGAGCGCGAGCGCGAGCAGCTGGCAGAAGAAGTGCTCGCCGCGCCCACCGTCGAGGAGCAGCGCCAGGCCTTCATCGCCAACCACGCCCTCACCCCGCGCGAAGTCGACGTGCTCATAGCCGTGACCCAGGATGAACGCCCGCTCAAGCAGGTCGCCGAGGAGCTCGGTATCTCGATGCGCATGGTGCAGGGCCACCTGAGCTCTATCTACCAAAAGACCGACACGCAGACGCGCGCCGGTCTCGCCAAAGCCTTCCCCTCTGCCTAAAACAAAAACCACCACAAAGGTGCTGTCCCCTTTGTGGTGGTTTTGATCGGCTAGCCTTCGAGCTGCGCCACTTTGTAGCGGTAGGCAGCGGCAATGACGTCTTTACAGCCTTCGCGTCCCAACTTGGCGCGGTTGACAACGATATCCTTACCGCTCGTCATCTTCCACTTTCCGGCGCTGTAGCGCTTGTAGAACGCCTCGCGCGCCTTCTGCTGCTGCTTGACCAGCTTGGCGCCCTTCTTTTTATTAAGGCCACGCTTCTTGCGTACGATCTCGACGCGGTCCTCAAAGGGTGCGGTCACCAACACGGCAATGTGGTTGGGGTTGTTACGCAGCAGGTAATCGGACAGACGGCCTTCGATAATGCAGCTCTCAGTCTCGCCCAAGTCCAAAATCACCTGGCTCATCTTTTGGAACAACTTGTCCGAGTACGAGCGCGCGTCGTAGCGGTCGGGCAGAAACGCCATGTTCTCCACAGCCAGACGCTCGTCATAGGCGGCCATCTTATCGAGTGACTCGCCCGCACGCAGCGACGCGCGCACCAGCAGCTCGTTGTCGTACAGAGGAATCCCCAACTCGTTGGCGAGGATGCGTCCGATCTCGTGGCCCTCGGCACCAAAGTCGCGCGCGATGGTAATGACCACAGGACTCTTCTTGTTCTCCAGATCGCTCATCGCGATTCCTTTCTCTATGTGACAAAGGGGCTGTCCCTTTGCCACATTCTACGCTGCCACCATTCGCCTCTGATATGCGCGAACCAGCAGCGAGATACCAAAGTTGAGCACAAAGTACATCGCAAACACCAGGCCGTAGAGCATAAGCACCTGCGACAGGTCGATCGCGTGGGCCATCACGACGTTTGCCGTGTACATGAGCTCGGCCACGTTAATGCCCGAAAGATACGAGCTGTCCTTGATGACGGTCGTGCACTGGCTAAACAGCGCCGGAATAATCGTCTTAAACGTCTGCGGCAGAATGATGTAGCGCATGGTGGCAAAGAAGCCAAAGCCCTGGCTCTGCGCCGCCTCAAACTGGCCGCGCGGAATCGAGTTGAGGCCGCCGCGCACAATCTCGGCCATAACAGCGCTGGTAAACAGCGTAAAGGCGATGGTCGAAATCACAATGTCCAAACCCTGCACCGTAAAGTAGATAAACAGGATCCACAGCAGGTTCGGCGTGCAACGGAACAGCTCGATATAGGCACTCACCAAAATACGAAACGGGCGGGGCGCATAGCTTTTAACGAGCGCCAGCACCGTGCCAAAGATGAGCGAGAAAAAGATCGACAGCGCCGAGATCTCGATTGTCTTAACAAAGCCGCCCCAAATGTAGAGCAGGTTGGTCGCGTTGAAGATTTCCATGCGCTAGGCCTCCTCTACGTTGTCGAGCCCCAGCTCGGCGAGGCTCACGCCGCGCGGACGCTCCTTGGAGCGGCGCTCGAGCCACTGCACCAGCATGGCGAGCGGAAAGCAGATGATGAAGTACATAAGGCAGCAGACGATGTATCCCTGCAGGTAACCGTACAGACTCACAAAGTTGTCGGAACGGTACATAAGGTCGCCGCCGGCCACAAGCGCCAGCACCGACGTGTTCTTGACTAGGTTGAGTGCCTGGTTGCACAGCGGCGGCAGAATGATCTTGAATGTCTGGGGCAGCACGATGTACCAGTACGCCTGCGCACGGGTGAAGCCCTGGCTCTGCGCCGCCTCCATCTGACCGCGCGGAACCGCCTCGATACCGGTGCGGATGACCTCCGAGATGTAGGCCGCGTGATACAGGCCCACGCCCAAGAAGCCCAGCACGAACGGCGCGATGCGCACCGGCTGGTCGGCACCGGTTATGGCCTGCAAAAACTGCGGACCAGCCATGTACATAAAGAGCACCTGCACGGGCAACGGGGTGTTCTGGTAAAACTCCACGTATACGCGGCTTATGGCGCGCAGCACGCGCGAACGGGTGGTAGAGAACACACCCAGCAGCGTGCCCAGCACCAGCGACAGCAGCAGACCGGCAACGACCACCTGTAGCGTCACGCCAAAGCCCTCCCAGAAGGGCCCCATGTTTTGAAATGTCGTCGACCAACGGTCGGCGTCAAATAATCCTTCGAGCATTTGATTCCTTCCTTGGACGATGCGCCTATACAAGACCCCAGGTCTTGACCTCTTGGTCGAGCCAGCCGTCGGCCAGACGATCGCAAATCACCTGATCGACCACGGCCGAAAGGTCGCAGCCCTTCTTGGTCGCCACGCCGTAGCCCTGCTCGCCAAACTTGACCTCGGGCTGCAACAGCTCAACGGTCTCGTTCATGTAACCGGCCAGCGTGGAGCGGTCCATGGCAAAGACGTCGATATTGCCGGCGTCGAGCGAGCTCTTGATGATGGGGTAGCCGCTAAAGGCCCTAAACTCGGGCTTGCAGCTAAAGCCGTTGTCCTTGATCATCTGCTCGATCAGGCCCTGCGTGGTGGCACCCTGGCTCACGCCGATGACCTTGCCGTCCAGGTCCTCAATCGAGGTAAAGCCCGAACGCTTCTTGACCATGAGTCCCACGTAGTCGGTGCGGTACGGCGTCGAGAAATCCCAGCTCTTCTTGCGCTCGTCGGTGATGGTGTAGGTCGCCGCGACCACGTCAAGTTGGCCGTTATCGATCAGCGGGCCGCGCGTCTTGGGCGTTACGTCGGTAAACTCGACAAGCTCCTGGGCGCGGGCCTCCTTGTAGCTCACGCCAAAGACGGCAGCGGCAATCTGGTAGCACAAATCGACTTCCATACCCTCAAAGCGGCCCTTGGCGGTGTCGTAATAGCCGTAGCCGGGAACATCCTTCTTAACGCCGGCATTCAGATGGCCACGCGACTTGATGGCTGCAAGCTTGGACCCCTTGTCGGAGGCCCCGCCGCTGGTTGAGTTGCCGCAACCGGTGAGCGCGGTCCCTGTCAGCGCGAGCATGCCGGCGCCCGCCAGCTGCAAAAAGTGACGGCGCGACACGGCCGCCCTCGTCATATCCGTCATGTCCATCACCGCGCCTAGTGCAGAATCTTGGACAGGAACTCGCGGCAGCGCGGGTTCTCGGGGTTATCGAAGAAGTGCTCGGGCGTGCCCTCCTCCAGGATGCGGCCGTCCTCCATAAAGAT
>DBFSAO010000066.1:0-3419 GCA_048500675.1 Collinsella sp. | reverse complement strand
GCGCATCACCCGCCGCGCCTACCTCCAGGGTGTTCGCTTCCTCATCGCCCTACTCCATACGCTTTAGAATCCGACAAAGGGACTGTCCCTTTGTCGGATTCCGTGCGGGTTATATGCAGGTTTGCCTGCGCACGCTATCATATATGGGTTAGACCGCAACTATGTACCCCATACGCGAAGGGATGCGCATGTATCTGAAGATCGACATGCTCTAGCTGGACTTACCCCCGCAGCGGCGCCCCGCGCCCCATCAATTCTGCCGATTTTCGCCTTCACGCATATAAAGGAGTCCGTCATGCGCGACAAGCTCGAAAAGATCATCAAGGCCTACGAGGAGCTCGAGAAGAAGCTTTCCGACCCGGCCGTCGCCTCCGATATCAAGGAGTTCACGCGTCTCAACAAGGAGTACGCGCACCAGTCCGACCTCATTGCCGCCTCGCGCGAGTACATCGGCGCGCTCGATGACATCGAGGCTGCCAAGGAAATGCTGCACGATACCACCGATGCCGATGAGAAGGAGATGCTCCAGATGGACATCTCCGAAAACGAGGCCAAGCTTCCCCAGCTCGAGGAAGACATCAAGTACATGCTCATCCCGAGCGACCCCAACGACGACAAGAACACCATCGTCGAGATCCGCTCCGCCGCCGGTGGCGACGAGGCGGCCATCTTCGCCGGCGATCTGTACAAGATGTACCAGCGCTTTTGCGAGTCGCGCGGCTGGAAGACTACCGTGCTCGACTCCAGCCCCAGCGAGGCCGGTGGCTTTAAGTCCATTGAGTTCAAGGTCGAGGGCGACCGCGTCTACTCCGTCATGAAGTTCGAGTCCGGCGTGCACCGCGTCCAGCGCGTTCCCAAGACTGAGTCCCAGGGCCGCATTCAGACCTCCACGGCTACCGTCGCCGTACTTCCCGAGGCCGAGGAGATCGACGTCCAGATCAACCAGTCCGACCTGCGCATCGACACCTACTGCGCCTCCGGCCCTGGCGGTCAGTGCGTTAACACCACCTACTCCGCCGTGCGCATCACCCACCTGCCCACCAACACCGTGGTGCAGTCGCAGGAGCAGCGTTCCCAGATCCAGAACCGCGAGGTCTGCATGCAGATGCTGCGCGCCCGTCTGTACGAGATGGAACTCGAGAAGCAGCAGGCCGAGCTCGGTGCCGAGCGCCAGAGCCAGATCGGCCACGGCAACCGTTCCGAGAAGATCCGTACCTACAACCAGCCCCAGGACCGCGTGACCGATCACCGCATCGGTTTCAACTCCACCTACAACGGCGTCCTTCTGGGCGATCAGCTCGGCACCGTGATCGAGGCGCTCGCCGCCGCCGAGCGAGCCGAGAAGCTGGCACAGGCAGTTTAGGTTCCGCCGTTCTACCGAACGGCGGACCAGCCGACGCTGCGCGGGCCGCATTTGGACAATCTGACGTTCAACTTCAAGGGCGCGACCAGAAGGTCAGCGCCCTTTCGTTTCACGTCACCTTGTCTCAAATGCTACCCGCTCGCTGTCCGTTCTCTACCTGCGGCGTTGCCTTGTTCCGGATGCGGTATGCTCAACCTGCGGCGCCTTAGAGGTGGTCATTGGGGACGTTCTTAAACGGCTTGGTTGGGCTTATTGCTTTGAGATGTTGTTCGATCGGCTTTGATGGCCGTTAAACTGTCTACCTGCTTAAAGCAATTAACGGTGTGCATCTGCTATTGGAAATATTGCTCGAAAAATCGTCCAAGAAGTCGTGGGGCGATTTTTGACGCGTCGCGCGTCAAGCGATGTGGCAAGCGTTTGGTTAGATATTGGTTAGTTTTGGGGCAACCTTGCCAAAAGCTTGACGAATGCAAATCTAGACGTCGGCGAATGAACACTTTGAGCGAGCTCGGTGCAAAATTCTGGGCTGATTCTCGATAATCGCCTTCAATCGTCCCTTGCCAAGCGCTGGCCTCGCTTACAATCTGCTCCGACATTCGCGCGCCGCCCGGCGCTTAAGAGGGGAGGACCCCATGGCAAACGAGATCTGGACCATCAAGCGTTGTCTCGAGTGGACCAAGGAGTACCTGGCCGAGCGCGGCGAGGAACACCCCCGACTTTCTGCCGAGTGGCTGCTCTGCGCTGCCACGGGTCTGGCGCGCATCGACTTATATATGCGTATGGACGAGACGCTCGATGCGGCGCAGCTCGAGACCATGCACGCGGCCGTTGTTCGTCGCGCTAAAGGTGAACCGCTGCAGTACATCACCGGCAGCACGCAGTTTCGCATGATCGACGTCGCGTGCGCCCCCGGCGTGCTCATTCCGCGCCCCGAGACCGAGATGCTCGTCGAGGAAGTCCTCAATTATCTGGATGCCGAGGTGCTGAGCCCCGAGGCTGCTGCCCGTCAGCGCGTGGAGCTGCCTTGGAACGATGAGGTCGAGGAGGCACGCAAGGCCGAGGCCGCGCTGGCAGACGAACGCGCGGCCGCCGAGCGCCGTGCCGCTAACCTGACGGCTGCCGATGAGGCGGCGCTAGGCGGCGACGTATTGGGCAGCCGCGCCTATGCCGAGGAGCTGGCCGACCGCGAGGCCGAGGAAGCCGCCGCGCAGGCAGCAGAAGCCGAAGCCGCGGAAGCCGCCGAGCCCGAGCTCGACGAATACGGCATCGCCATCGAGGGTGCCGGCCAGGAGACGGCTTCGGCTCAGGATGCCGCTGCGCCTGCCCCAGCCGAGCCCCGTATCGCCCGCGTTCTCGAGGTCGGCTGCGGCACGGGTTGCATCTCGCTCTCCCTTGCCTGGGAGCGCCGCGGCCACGTTACCTGCACCGCCACCGATATCGAACCGCGCGCCATCGATCTGGCCACCAAAAACCGCGACGCGCTCGGCCTCACGGCAGATGAGGTTGCCTTTAGTCTCACCAACCTGGTGAGCTCCATTCCCCGCGAAGAGTGGGGCACCTTCGACGTGCTCGTTTCCAACCCGCCCTACATCCCGACCGGCGTCATGCGCTCGCTGCCGCACGAGGTCAAGGACTTTGAGCCCGACTTGGCGCTCGAGGGCGGTGCCGACGGCCTGGACATCTTCCGCCGCCTGCTCAATGCGGCGCCTTACATGCTGCGCGCCGGCGGCCTGTTTGCCTGCGAGCTCTACGAGGGCGCCCTCGATGCCGCGGCCGAGCTCTGTCGCCAGGCAGGCCTTTCGGACGTGCGTATCGTCCACGACCTCACCGATCGTCCCCGCATCGTTCGAGCCATCGTCACCGAGCCCAAACAGCGTATTTAAGCTGAATAAATAGACATTTGCGCAAGTTTGTCCTTGCAATATACCGTAAAACTTCTACTATAGAAGGAGAAAGGTATGTCAAATCAGCTGCATCGGTACCGTATCGTGCTTGATTACATTGAACCTTGGCTTGATGAGCAGGATGAAGCTACGCTGAAGCAGATTTATGCAGA
>DBFSAO010000065.1:0-5666 GCA_048500675.1 Collinsella sp. | reverse complement strand
C
This sequence comes from Collinsella sp., assembly GCA_048500675.1. Lineage (GTDB taxonomy): Bacteria > Actinomycetota > Coriobacteriia > Coriobacteriales > Coriobacteriaceae > Collinsella. The sequence goes on along the minus strand of DBFSAO010000065.1, from coordinate 5,665 downwards.
GACTGTGCGATCTCCAGGTACGCCGGGCAGCTGCGCAGCAGCTCCTCGTGCGTGCCGGTGCCCACTACGTGGCCGTCGTCGAGCACGATGATCTGGTCGGCGTGCATGATGGTCGCGATGCGCTGGGCCACGACCACGAGCGCGGCGTCGGTAACGTTTTTGGCCAGCTCCTCGCGTAGGCGCGCGTCGGTCTTGTAGTCAAGCGCGCTAAACGAGTCATCGAACACCACGACCTCGGGCTTTTTGGCCAACGCGCGGGCGATGGCCAGACGCTGGCGCTGACCGCCCGAAACATTGGAGCCGCCCTGGCTGATAGGGGAGTCGTACCCGTCCTCGCGCTCGGCGATAAAGTCCTCGGCCTGTGCGATGCGCGCGGCCTGGTGCATGTCATCGTCGCTTACCATGTCGCCGGCAAACTTGAGGTTGCTCTCGACGGTACCCGAGAATAGACGACCCTGCTGCGGAATATAACCGATGCGGCGGCGCAGCTCGGAAAGTGTCATGTCGCGCACATCGATGCCGTCGAGCGAAATGCTGCCGCCCGTGACGTCGTACAGGCGCGGAATCAGCTGCACGAGCGTGGACTTGCCCGAGCCCGTGGAGCCAATGATGCCGAGCATCTGACCGGCATGTGTGGTGAAGTTTACGCCGCTAATGACGTCGGCGCGGGCATCGGGATACTGGAAGCTCACGTCACGGAAGGTGAGCTCACCGCGCGGCGCGCTGGCAGCAGGCAATTTGGGTGAGACAGGGTCGTTGATGCTCGTGGGACAGGTGATGACCTCTTCCACGCGCTCGGCTGCGACCTCGGCGCGGGGCAGGATGACCGAAACCATGGTGAGGATCATAAACGCCATGACGATTTGCATGGTGTAGGAGATAAACGCCATCATGTTGCCGACCTGCATTACGCCGTCGGACACGCCCTGCGCGCCAAACCAGACGATAAGCACGGTGATGCAGTTCATGACAAGCATCATGAGCGGCATCATAAAGCTCATGGCGCGGTTGGTGTAGAGCTGCGTGGTCATCAGGTCGAGCGAAGCCTTGTCAAAACGCTCGAGCTCATGTTCCTCGCGGTTGAACGAGCGGATGGGCATAAGGCCGTCGAGCAGCTCGCGGGCGGTAAGGTTCACGCGGTCCACAAAGCTTTGCATCTTTTTGAACTTGGGCATGGTGAGGCCCATGAGCACGCCGACAACGGCCGAAACCGCGATGATGGCCACGGCGATGGTCCACTCCAGACCGGTGTGGTTGGCCAGGACGCGCATGACGGCGACGATGCCCATGACGGGGGCCATCAGGCACATGCGGATAAACAGGGTTGCGGCCATCTGGATCTGCTGAATATCGTTGGTGCAGCGGGTGATGAGCGAGGCCTGGCTAAACTTGCCCACCTCGGCCGGCGAGAAATGCATAACCTTGTTGAAGGTCTCGCGGCGCAGGTCGCGGGCGATGGAGCAGGCGGTGCGCGAAGCCACGGCGCCGGTCAGGATGGTGGCGACCAGCGACACCAGACACAGACCAAACATCGTGGTCGCCATGCGGCCCAGGTAGGCGTTCTGCACGTCGGCGGGGTCGATGCCCTGTGCCTTGTACTCGTCCTGCACGTAGCTCACGGCGCGCTGGGTGACGATGGAGCCCGACATGGAGCCCATTTTGTCTGCCATATCGTTGGCGCCCTCGACGAGCTTGCCCTGATCGATAAGACCGCCTTCAACGCCTAGGCGCAGGCTCTTCATGGTGATCTTACCGCCGTCGGCGTCGATCTGCTTTTGCATGCTCTGCGCGGCTGCGGCCTTCTGTTGCATCTCGGCGAGCTGCTCGGGCGTCATCGCTGCCATCTGCTCGGGGGTGGGCATGGCCTGAGCGGCGCCGCCATCGCTTGCCTCGGTGGATGCGCCGGTCATGTCGCCCATGGAGTCGGCGTCAATGCCCTGGTTGAAGGCGAGCACGACGGTCTCAGGCAGGCTCATGATGTCGGCAATCTTGTCGCCGTCGCCGCGCTCCTCCTCGGTGCCCTTGTACGTTCGAATGCCGTTATTGTCCGCCTTGCTAAACACGGCCTCCACAGCTTTGGCGTCCTTGGTGCTCATAAAGAGTTCAAGGTCGTCGAGCGATTCGGCGCGGATGGTGTCGGGTACGGGCGAGGCGATGCCGCCTTGCTGCACACCCACGTCGACGATGTCGCTCATATAGGTAGGCAGCGCCAGATCGGCGTTGCAGCTGATTACGATAAGCACGATAGCTGCGAACAGTGCCAGGATATGCTTTTTAAAGAGCTTGAGAATCCTCACTCGGCATCTCTCCTTTCTTGATTGCGGTCGATAATTTCGTTGGCACGCCTAAGAAGGCGCACCATCTCTTGGGTATCTGTTTCGCCGAGCTGCTCGAGGAAAGCCGCGGTGCGGGCCTCGAATTCCCGACGTTTGATTTCGAGATCCTGGAATCCCTTGTCGGTCACTATGACGTGTACGCGACGACGGTCAGTCTTTGAGTGCTCGCGCTCGACCCAGCCCTTGGCTTCGAGAGCGCGTAGGATATTGGCAATGCGGGCGTTCGAGACCCAGGCGCGATCAGCGAGTTCGCTCGGCGTGAGCGAACCGCCAGCGAGCATAAGGGCGCGCATGACAGCCATCTCGCCGCTGAGAGCTTTGTCCACAAAGCGCGAAACGCGCTGGTGAATGCCGCCAAACTCGGTAAGGAGCTGACTCCCAAGCTCATGGAAATCGGTATCTTCCACCGAAAACCCCTAACACTAGAAACTATTTTCGGTGAAAGATGATACCCCTGCACGCGCGCCCTATACGGTAGATTTTGGGACATGCCTAGAAAACTACCTTTAGGCGACCTCCGTACACCGTCGGTGCCAGTAAAGTTTGGGGCAGATCGTTAGGCATGTGTTAGGCATGTCCTAAAGCCTACTCAGAGGCACTTTACCCTGCTAAAGCTGGCATAACAGCTAGAGTGAACGTCGTACAAAGGCAAGGAAAAATACCAAACAAATCGGTGAACGGTAGTTGTTCGCGCTCGCATTTCCTGCGGATTTGTTAAAAACGCCCTAATGGTATAAAAAAAGAAACATATAACAGCCCTGATGAAGGGGGTAGCTATGTTATCCTTCTCAAACGGGTGAAATCTTGGGTTTAGGGTTGCAGCGCCAAGGTGGACAAACGTTTTTCCTGCGTCAACACGTGGCGGAAAACGGAAGAAGCCGGTCGTGCAAGCCGAACATTCAAGAATTCAATAAGCAGCGGTGTGAGAGAGCGCCGCATTACACGTAACTAGGAGCGTGGTTACACAATGCAGGAGGCATGGGAAGGCTTCAAGGAAGGCATCTGGACGGGAGAGGTTGACGTCCGAGACTTCATCCAGAAGAACTACACCCCCTACGAGGGCGACGAGTCGTTCCTCGCCGGTCCGACCGAGCGTACCAAGGAGCTGTGGGGCGAGGTTCTCGACCTGCTGCTCAAGGAGCGTGAGCAGGGCGGCGTCCTCGATATGGACACCAAGACCGTCACGGGTATCGTGAGCCACCCCGCTGGCTACATCGATAACGCCCACCGCGATAAGGAGACCATCGTCGGTCTTCAGACCGACAAGCCGCTCAAGCGCGCGCTGCACGTCAACGGCGGTATCCGCATCGCTTGCCAGGCTGCCAGCCAGCACGGCTACAAGGTCGACGAGAACGTTGTCGAGCGCTACACCTTCGAGCGCAAGACCCACAACGCCGGCGTCTTCGATGTCTACACCCCCGAGATGCGTGCTTGCCGTTCGGCCCACATCATCACCGGTCTGCCCGATGGCTATGGCCGCGGCCGCATCATCGGCGACTACCGTCGTGTTGCCCTGTACGGCGTCGACTACCTGATCAAGGACAAGGAGGCCCAGAAGGCTTCCACCCCGACGGTCATGACCGCCGACAACATCCGCGACCGTGAGGAGCTGCAGGAGCAGATCCGCGCCCTCGGCGAGCTCAAGATGATGGCCGAGACCTATGGTTTCGACATTTCCAACCCTGCTACCAACACGCAGGAGGCCATCCAGTGGATGTACTTCGCCTACCTCGCTGCCGTTAAGGAGCAGAACGGCGCCGCTATGTCCATCGGCCGTACCTCCACGTTCATCGACATCTACGCTGAGCGCGACCTTGCCAACGGTACCTTCACCGAGGAGCAGATCCAGGAGTTCGTGGATCACTTCATCATGAAGCTCCGCATGGTCAAGTTTGCCCGTACCCCCGAGTACCAGGCCCTGTTCACCGGCGATCCGCAGTGGGTCACCGAGTCCATCGGCGGCATGGGTGTTGACGGCCGTACGCTCGTTACCAAGATGAGCTACCGCTACCTGCACACGCTCGAGAACATGGGCACCAGCCCCGAGCCCAACATGACCGTTCTGTGGTCGACCCGTCTGCCCGAGAACTTCAAGAAGTTCTGCGCCAAGACTTCTGTCGCCAGCTCCTCGATCCAGTACGAGAACGACGACCTCATGCGCGTTTACCACGGCGACGACTATGGCATTGCCTGCTGCGTGTCTTCCATGCGCATTGGCAAGGAGATGCAGTTCTTCGGCGCCCGCGCCAACCTGGCCAAGTGCCTGCTGTACGCACTCAACGGCGGTGTTGACGAGGTCTCCAAGAAGCAGGTCGGCCCCAAGTATCGCGCCGTCGAGGGCGATACGCTCGATTACGACGACGTTGTGGCCAAGTACAACGACATGATGAAGTGGCTCGCTGGCGTGTACGTCAACTCGCTGAACATCATTCACTACATGCACGACAAGTATTGCTACGAGCGCATCCAGATGGCTCTGCATGACAAGCACGTGCACCGCTGGTTCGCTACGGGCATCGCTGGCCTTTCCGTCGTGGCTGACTCCCTGTCCGCCATCAAGTACGCCAAGGTCCACCCCGTCCGTGATGAGAACGGCATCATCGTCGACTTCGAGACCGAGGGCGAGTTCCCCAAGTACGGTAACGACGACGACCGCGTCGACCAGATCGCTCACGACGTTGTGCACCAGTTCATGGAGTACATCCGCATGAACGACACCTACCGCAACTCCGTGCCCACGACCTCGGTTCTGACCATTACCTCCAACGTCGTGTACGGTAAGAAGACCGGCTCCACGCCCGACGGCCGCAAGGCTGGCCAGCCGTTCGCCCCGGGTGCTAACCCCATGCACAAGCGTGATAGCCACGGCGCCATCGCTTCGCTGTCTTCGGTTTCCAAGCTCCCGTTCCGCGATGCTCAGGACGGCATCTCCAACACCTTCTCCATCATCCCGGGTGCGCTCGGCAAGGAGGACCAGGTGTTCTTTGGCGATATCGACCTTGATCAGCTGGGCGAGTAACTATTGTTAGTGCTATACTAACAATAACGATTACTGATTAGCGCGCCGGTTTCGGCCGGCGCCTATCGATCGAAGGAGACACATTATGAAGGTTTCTGAAGTTTCCGAGACTCAGGCCGATAACCTGGTCCACATGCTCGACGCTTACGCCGAGAAGGGTGGCCATCACCTGAACATCAACGTCTTCAACCGTGAGACGCTGCTCGACGCTCAGGCTCACCCCGAGAAGTACCCGCAGCTGACCATCCGCGTTTCCGGCTATGCCGTGAACTTCCACACGCTCACCAAGGAGCAGCAGGACGAGGTCATT
>DBFSAO010000064.1:0-15095 GCA_048500675.1 Collinsella sp. | reverse complement strand
CGTTGAACTGCACCCCAAAACTTGGACGGCTTAAATAAGAACTACGCCGCAAGGGACTGTCTCCGGAACTCCTCCGGGGTCAGTCCCTTCAGTTTAACCTGGCGCCTCCTCGTGTTCCAATGGACCACGAAGTCGTCGAGGTCCGCCTTGAAGGACTCGAAGTCCGGCCACGTCCTTCCGCGGAAGAACTCGTCCTTGATGTGGCCGAACACCTGCTCCGTCGCGCCGTTGTCGATGCAGTTGCCCTTCCGGGACATGCTCTGCACCACGCCGGCCTCCTCCAGCCGCCTGCACCAACCGGCCTGCTGGTACTGCCAGCCCATGTCCGAGTGCAGGATCGGCCTGGAGCCCTTGGGCTTCCTGGACACGAGCTGGTCGAGCAGCTCGTGCTGCTGGGCCATGTTGGGGTGCAGCGACGTGGACCAGGCGACGATCTCCTTGCTGCCGAAGTCGTAGACCGGCGCGAAGTAGGCCTTGCCCCAGGGCTGCTTGAACTCGGTGACGTCGGTGCCCATCTTCTCCCACGGCCCGTCGGCGGCGAAGTCGCGCCCGATGACGTTCTCGAAGGTCTTTCCGACCTTGCCCCTGTACGAGTTGTACCTGTGGTAGTCGGTCTCGCGGCGAATCCCGCAGCTGATGCCCATCTCGCGCATCATCTTCAGCACGGTCTTGCAGGCTATGCGCGCGCCCCGCTCGGCGCGCAGGCACATGGCGATCTGCCTGTGGCCGCACCCGTTGGCCGTGCGCGAGAATATCTCGGCGGCGGCCTCCCAGAGCTCGGGCCTGGTAGGAGCCTTCGGGTGCGACAGCGCGTAGTAGTAGCTGGACCGGGCCATGCCGGCGCACTCCAGCAGGCGCCCCAGCCCGTGCCCCTCTTCGCGCAGGACCCTCACGGCCTCGACCTTCGCCCTGGTCAGAGCCCGTCCCTCCCGACCAGGGCACGCAATTTTTTTAGGTAGGCCACCTCGGTCTCGAGCCTTCGGCAGCGCTCCTCGAGCTCCTCCTCGCGGGTCCGCGGCCTCGCCTTGGAACCGCTCGGCCGGCCCTTGGGCCTGGGCCTGAGCGCCTCGGCGCCGCCCTCGCGGTAGAGCGCGCACCATCTCTTGAGCGGCGCCAGGGACATGACCCCGAACGCCTCCATGGCGTCCCGCTTGCCCATGCCGCCGTCGACCACGGCCGAGGCGGCGGCGACCTTCTGCTCGTATGTGTACCTGGCCTGCTTGCCGTCCATGGATAGCAGCACCTCGCTTCCGAACGACCGGTATACGTAGAGCCATTGTCTCACGGTGTCGCGCGGGACCGACAGCGCCTTCGCCGCCGACTCGGAGCCGTGGCCTCGCTCGAAGAGCCCGATCGCCGCCTTCCTGGCCTCGATGTCGTGCTTCACCCTCAAGTCGACACGCATAAAAAGCCTCCCATTTCTCATGTCCAAGAAATGGGAGGCAGTTCAAAATGGCCGGGGCTTTTTCTAATGCTCGTTGATCGGCCTTGCGGCCGATGGGTCCCGCCTATGGGCGGGACCCCCGCGACGCACGGCGTCGCTCTCGCTTCGGCTCCCTGGCAACGCTCCCCAGGGTCGCGTTTCGTCCGCCTCCGCTCACGCCGGTCCCGCCCGCCGAACGGCTGCGCTCGATGGCTTCCAGAAGTCGCCATCGCTCCGCCGTAGTCGCCGGGCGGGACCTCTCGCTCCGGGTCGTCGAGCGCCGTCGTGCGACGCTCCCCATGGGTCGCGTCTCCTCGGCGTCGGCTCAACCGGCGCTCACCTGCCCGGGCTCGCGTTGCCTCGGCAACCGGCTCGTCCCGTGCAGGCAAGATATGGATTCCGTTGCACGGAATCATCTTGCCCGCCTGCGACGGGGTGGCGAACCGCTCCGAAGTCGCTCCCGCCAAAGGGCAAAAGAGAGGGCCGGGACGCCCGTTGCGTCCCGGCCAAATGCTCAGTCGTCCCGCCCGTTTTGGTTCTCCAGCGCCCTGCGCTCAAGCTCCCAGAACGCCCGCATCGCCGTCGCTATCCCGCGCAGCGTGAAGCGGACGGCGATGCCGGTCGAGCGGTCGACGGCGAAGCCGAGCCTTCCGCCGTTGACCTTCCTCATGCCCCCGAGAGACTTCGAGGGGAAGCGGTACTGGAGGCTCCCGCCCTTCGACCTGGCGAGCTCGATGCCGTCCCGCTTGAGCCGCCGCTCAAGCTCGCCCATCCGGTCGGGGCAGTCGCGCATGCGCCCGACCTCCTCGATTCGGCGGGCGACCGCGACGCGGACGCGGGCGTTCTCCGAGCGCTCGGCCTGCCCCTTTCGGGCCATGTCGCGCTCTTCCGCGCCGGGTTGCCTCGCGTGGACGCGCGAGTTGGCCTTGCCGCGCTCAAGCTGCCTGAGGCCGTACCTTTCGTCCAGGGCGCGGACGGTCTTCACGCGTGATGCCGCCGCCTTTCGGGCGGGGCCCTCGTCGAGCCTTCGGCCGGTTTCCAGATCGCTGCGGTTGATGCCGAGGTGCACGGCGTAGCGGTCGGTGGCGTCCGCGCGGCAGCGCTCGCGGTGCAGCACCATCACGACTTCCTGGTTGGGGTAGCGCTCGGCCACGTACTCCCTCGCGTAGCGCATGCACAGCTCCGGCGTCATCTTCCCGCCGTTGAGGTCGCACTCGTCTGGGAGGAACCCGAGTATCTGGTGCTGCATGTAGGTGCACCTGGCACCGGCCTTGCCGGGCCTATCGTGCCCCATGGCCGCCCTCGTGCCCGCCATCTCCTGATACCAGCGGTCTTCGTCGATGATGTTCTGCGTGCCGTGGGCGAGCGCCTTGTCGCGGTCCCAGGAGAGGTAGCCCCTGAGTCTCGTGAGGTGCTTCTCACTGCAGACGCTCGTCTGCTTTATCGCCGTCATGGTCGCCTCCCTAGTCAAGCGAGAGCCCGCTGAACTTGCTGCTCGGCTTGCTCTTGTGCTGCTTCTCTGGTTCGGGCCACTCTGGGCACCAGGTCGGGACCTCCTCGCGCATTTTCCCGGCTGCGGACTCGTCGAGGCGGCGCTGGTAGGCGCGACGGCTCTCCGCCTCGTGCTCGGGGGTCCCGAGGTCGAAGTGCCCCTTTGTGGGCGTGTTGGTGCAGTCGGTGACGGGGGAGCGGAAGACCCCGGCTCGGCGCGCGTGCATCCCGTTGTCCGCGTGCTTCACGACGATGATCCCGTCGCGGTCCGGGGTCATGTCGCGCCACTCCCAGGGGTGTATCACGTCATCGGCGCTCTCGCTGTAGGACGTCGAGGAGGACGTGCCCGACGCGGCCCTGCCGTTGCTCGTGCCCTGCGTGTGGCGCGTGGTCTTGCCGATGAGCTCGGTGAAGTACCGGCGGTCCTCCTCCTCGGCTAGCTTCATCGCGACCTTGATGCCGCAGTTTGCGAGGATCTTCCTGCGGCCGTCTTTCTCTCCGTATTTATTGAGCTGGGAGATGTCTTGGCACGCCCCTGTCCAATAGATTTGAAACGATCTTCCAAGCGAGAGTAGGGCGGGCAGGCACTCGACGCGGGGGAGGTTGCCCCACTCGTCGCCGAGTATCTGCACGGGGCGGGGGAGCCTGCCGCCGTTCACGTCCGCGACCGCCTGGACCGAAGCCCAGAGCTGGGAGAGGAACATTGCCGCTATGCAGTTGTAGGGCGAGCCCTCGTCGAGCACGTGGAGGAACACGGCGCTCCTCTCCGTGAGCACCGCCCGCGGGTCGATGTCGGACGCCGACGTCATCCATGCGACCGGCGCGGACGAGAACGGGCGGAGCGCCACCTTGAGCGTCGAGAGGATGCTCCTGAGCTCGTTGCCGCCCGAGGAGACGAACTGCGACGCCCTGCCCTTGGCGGGGTGGTCGCTCGGCAGAGCGCGGAAGACGGCCTTCAGGGGCTCGGACGGGTCGTCGCCCTCCGCCTCGGTGCCGCGGTCCAGGACCTCGCAGACGCTCGCGAGGTGCTTCGATCCCTCGGGACACTCGTCGGACATGGAGACCAGCAGGACCAGGGCCGAGAGCAGGCCCCTGGCCGAGGCGGTCCAGTGCGAGCCCTTGCCCTTCTCGTCATCCTGCACCACGAGCTCTGCGATGGCGTCCGCCGCCTGCTCGGCCTCCTGGTCGTGTCCTTCGGCATGGAGGTCGAGCACCTGCTTGAGCGGGTTGAACCTCTGACCGCGATAGGGGCGCTGCGTGTCGAGCAGGAGGACGCGGTAGCCGCGACGGGTCAGCTCGTCGCCCGTGAGCTCAATGAGCTCGTTCTTCACGTCGGAAACGACGAGGGCCGCGGGCTCAGAGCCGTTGGAAGCGTCGCCGTAGGAGAGCAGGTCGATTGAGGGGAGGTAGAGGAAGCGACTTTTTCCTGAGCCGGTGGCCCCCGATACGAAAATCATCTTCTTGGGTTCGTAGAGATAGCAAGGCTTGCCATGCCGCTTGGTGAACCCGTAGACGAACCCGCGTGACGAGGGGTTCGACGAGCCGTCCCATGTCATGGAGCCCTTCACGACCTCGCGGCTCGTCTTGACGCGGGCGTCGCCGAGCACGCCGCCGTCCTCGGCTCTCGCGTTGAGGGCACTTGAGTAGGCGATGAGGGCGCAGGCGCAGAGTGCAAGGAGAAAGACGAACAAGAACCCGAGGGGATAGGTGGCGAACCTGCCCGAGAGCCACCAGTCGAGGACGGTCCCCGCGTCGAACGTTGCGGGGATCGCCGATACGTCGATCCCGCTCCCAGCGACGAACGCGTCGATGGGGGCGGCAAGCACGGGGCATGCGAGGACTGCTAGGAAAATGGATGATACGAGTGCTGTGAGTAGTTTCGTTTTCATGGTTGCTCCCTGGCTTTCGATAGGAGGGCTGAAAGTTGCGACGCCGTGTTCGACACCAGGCGGACGGCGTCTGCAAGCTGTTGGGATGTCTGCGCGTCTGATCCGTATGCGTTGAGGGCGTGACAAGCCTGGTTTAGGTTCCCACCCTCTTTTTTCAGTTGATAGAGCATCTGCCGAAGCATCGCCTCATCGGCGACCTTGACAGGCTTCTCCCCGATGTGGAGGGCGGCTTCGCGCATGAACGTCGATGGGGCCATATCAAAAGAGGAGGAGCGTGTCACGATGGCGGCACGCTCCTCCTCGGTCATGCGGACGTTGATGTGCGCGGTCTTGGCGTTGCCGCGCATTGGCTAGCCCCTGTCGCGGAAGGTGGCGTGTGCGCCGTCGAAGTCGAGTCGGGCCTCGCCCAACGTGCCGTAACGGTTCTTGAGGGCAATGAGCTTGAGAGGCGTGCCGGTTGCGGGGGACTCGTAGGGCCACTCGGGCTTGTCGTCGTCATCGGCTAGGTAGAGCACCGAGTCGAAGCCGTACTCGACGGCGGAGGATCCGCCGAACATGCCGAGGTTGGGCCTAGCCGACTTCCCGGAATCGTAGGACTTTCGCGTGGTCGAGCTCAGCGCGATGACGGGCGAGCCATAGAGGTTCGAGATTTCGCGGAGGCCCTTCACGCATGCTGTGATAGCCAATCGCTCGTCGATGAACTGCTGGTCTGCCGTAGTGCCGCAGGCGAGGAGTTGGAGGTAATCGATGAAGACGATGGGGACCTCGCCGCGCTCGCGCGTCACCAGTCCGACGAGGTTGGAGAGCTCCACGGTGTTAAGCGGGCCGGTGATGCAGAGATTGGGGGCGACCTGGGCGCGATACTTGCCGAGTGCAGCCTCGAAGGCCGCGTACTCGGGATGATTCTCGGTCGCGCAGTCGGAGACCTCGGACAGTGCGAGCTCGCCGCCGCTGAGACGCGCCAGGCTCTTCTCAATCAGCTTATGCGCGGGAAGTTCGGCGGAGACGTAGACCACCGGGTGCCCATCTGCTGCGAGCTTATCGGCCTCCTGGAGCGCAAGTGTTGTCTTGCCCTTGCCCGGCGCAGTTCCGATTGCGTAGTTGAGCCCGGGGTAGACACCGCCGAGGATGCTGTTGAGCGCGTCGAGACCGAAGGCGGCGATGGGCTTGTCGCCCCGAAGGGCCTGGACGTGCTCGTCGAGCACGTCCGACTCGAAGACGAAGGGGATGGCGTTCGGGCGCTGCATTACTCGCTTGCCTCCTCAGCCAAAGTCCTGAAATAGGCAAAGAGGTCTTCTTCCATGACAAAATACTGGTTGGCGATGCGGAAGCAATGGTGCGTCGACTTCATGAGTCTAATTGCGCTTGATTGGCCAATGCCGATGAGAATCTGAACATCGAGACGGCTCAAGATGCGTTTGGTGCCAGCGCGGCGAAGGTTGATGCCTGCGGAAATGGCGTCAACCTTGGGGTCATCTGCAAAATGCATGATAAACTCCTTGTTTGGGGCGCTCGGCTCCTCTTTGATGTTTGGCGACAGAGGGGGAGCCGGGTGCTTGCTTGTAATTCGGCCTTATCGACTAGTCAATACCTCCTTCCTCGTAGGCATCGATAAGGTTCAAGAGGCTGATTCGAGCTTCTGCGGACTCCACGTACCCCTTGCGTGACGACTCGCCCATATTGGCGAAATCGAGCAGAACACGATAGGTGCAGGCATAATCCTTGATGCACTCCCACAGGTTGATGATGTGCGAGAGCAACGGCGTGATGGTGAGCAGCGCTGCCGGGTTTTGCAAGAGCGTTTCAAGCTCGCGACCGGTTTTTGTTTGAATGCGCAAGTCGAGACTGTCCTTGTGCGCCTTGGAAGCCTCTTCGGTCAGAAGACAGACGCTATCCCAATTCGAGCGGAGATGATACACGCGCTCGTCAGTGGTGTCGATGCAGACCCTGGCCTCATGGCAGTAGTCGAAGAAGCCCTTAATGATGTCGCGGCAGTCCTTCTTGGGCTGGATGGCGCTCCAATCCTCAAACATGACCTCAAACGCATCAAGACAGCTACCGTCCTCTGCATAGATGAGCTGTGCCGCCCATCTGCCGAGGTTTGAGCTGGTCAGTTGCTCCATGGGGAGCCTCGCCAAAAGTGCGGAGGGCGTAAGTCCCCTTGCTGCGGCTAGGTCTGCGCTGGAGCGCTTGAATAGGACCTGTTCCTCTTTTGAGTTAAACAGAATTGTCGAACGGAGCTTGCTGCTCGCCGTGGTAAGTGCCATTGATAGCCTCCTTTCTCTCTTACTGGTGATAAGAGTCTACCACTAGTGTCAGTGTTGTGCGAGCGCTATTTGTTGGATGAATGGCTAATCTTCTCGAATACTTCGGCTGCATTCCGGTCGTTGGCCCTGATTGCATGGGTGTAGAAGTTGGCGGTTGTACTTGCGGATGCGTGGCCCATTCGCGCTTGAACGGTCTTTAGGTCCACGTTGCTCGCCACAAGGGCGGTTGCGGCGGTGTGGCGAAGGCCATGGGGAACAAGCCCCGAGTAACCAGTGCCGCGCGTGTGGAGCTTGCCGTCGCGCATGAACTGCTTCGTCACATCGCTATAGGTTCCATAGCCGTTATCGACGCAGAAGTCCCTAAACCATCGAGAGTAGTTGTGCCCGCTTGGTCTGGTGACGCTTATGCTATGGAAACCGTCGGTATCCTTTCCAACGCTGAACGCGTGGACGATGGGGTCGGTGTCCTTTTGCTCCAGCCCGCGACGTCTGAATATGTCGCGCTGCATAGTCTTCCACTTGTCCAAATACTCAGCCAGAGCTTTGTCTATGGAGAGAATGCGTCTGCTCATTTCCGATTTCGGGGGCCTCAAAGTTTTATCACTGGTGTATTGTCTGATGATTCGGAGCTCCATAGCTTCGGGATCATAATCGAGCCAGCTGAGGCCTAAGGCCTCGCCTTTCCTCAGCCCAAGGTGAAATATAAGCATGGTGCAGACGGTCATAGGCCCCATCGGCTCGGAAAGCAAACACTCGGTGAATCTTGGGAGCTCATCGGGAGGGAGAAAGTTTCGTGCTCGCAGGTCCGGTTTCGGCAGCTTTATGCCGATGCAAGGATTGCGGCTAATCAGTTCGTTCTCAAGGGCATCTTGCATGACCTGCTTAAGCTTGACGTGAATGCGACGAATCTCGGCGTCGGTGAACCTTCCATTTGAACGAGCCTCAGCGTAGGCGCGTTTAATATCGTCGGGCCTCAGGTCGGCTAGGGGCACGTCTCCGAACAGTTCTCGTATGTGTCGCACGTCGTATCCCTCTCGCTCATATGAGAGAGGGGAGCCGAATGAGCCCTCTCGGAGCACGTGGAAAGATTCGGCATATGCCGCTACGGTGCTTGGGGCATCCCTAGATGGTTCATAGCTCTCAAGTTCCTCGCGGTACTCGTTGAGGGCGTTTGCGACTTCGCTAGGCCAGTTCTTTGGGTTCTTGCTCTTGCAATGGATAGTCCTCTTGGGTGTTTTGAGATACTTAACTTTGCTGCCGTTCTTTCCGGAGTTCGGGTCTCTCCCAAGAGAGAAGTAAATCTTGAATGAGCCGGGCTTTCCCTTGATGGGTTCGGATGTTCCCTTTGCGGTTGGTTTGATTCTGGTTTCCAAAAGAGTCCTCCAAGGGGATTACGTTAGGCTCGGGGCCGGGGCTTTGAGGGCCTCGGCCCCGAGCCTAACGTAAACTTATCACCCCTGCAAGCCGTTACCGTAACTGCTAGGGGTGAAAAAGGGGTGAAATAGAATTCTAATAAGAACCAGCAGAAACTCAATAATAGCTAATCTACCTGCGAATATATATAATAGGGCAAAATTGCATTTGCCCAGGTAAGGTAAATGACCATGACCTCCTAAAGCGGGTGTCGACGGTTCGAATCCGCCCGGGGGCACCAGAAATTGTTCGAGCCCGGTACCGCAATGGTGCCGGGCTCTTCTGGTTTAATGCCTTGTCAAAAACAAAGCGCCCGCTTGCCGGGGGAGCAAGCGAGCGCTGTTGAGCGAATGTGTTTGCGGCGCGAGCCGCGGTGACCAATGGGACGGCGATTAGTTGGTCGTACCGGAATCGTCTCCCGTGCTCGTGCCCGAACCCGAGCCGGAAAGTGCGACCGTCAGCGTGATCGTATTGTCGGTCGACTGCTTGCCGGTGGGGGAGACGCCCGTAACGGTGGCGTTCTCGTTGCCGCTCACGGGGTTGCCGTTCTGATCGCAGAAGGCGATGTTGTAGAACCCGGCGTTGTTGAGCGCGGTAACGGCGGCGGAGATGCTCTTGCCGTACAGGTTGCCCGGGACGGTGGCCTTGCCGGACTTCTTGGCAATGACGACGGTAATCGTGGCGCCGGGCTTCTGCTTGCCGCTGGGGTTCCAGCTGATCACGGTGCCCTCGGTAACCGAGTCGTTCTCCTGGTAGCTCACGTCGACGCCGAAGCCTGCCATATCGAGGGCGTTACGCGCCTGGGCCTCGGTCATGTCGGTCAGGTCGGGGACGGACGTGGTATCCGGGCCGCTCGAGACCTTGTACGAGATGGTCGTGCCCTTCGCGACTTCCTTACCGGCTTCGGTGCCCTGCTCAAAGACCTGGCCCTCATCGGCCTCGTTGGCCTCCTCGGAGGCGTTGCCCTTCAGGCCAACGCTTGCCAGCGCGGCTTCTGCCTGGTCCTTGGTCAGGCCGACAAGCCGGGGAACCTCAACCTTCTCGGAGGGCTTGGGGCCCTTGGAGATTACCAGGTTCACCTTAGTGCCCTTGGCCTTCTTGGTGTTGCCGTTGGGCGTCTGCTCGGCGACCTTGCCCTCGTCGACATCGTCGTTGTAGCTTTGGTCGATGGTGCCGACCTCGAGGCCGGCTTCCTTGATCAGCTCGACGGCAGTCTGCTGGTCCTTGCCCAGTACATCGGGAACGGTGACCTGCTCGCCGCCAAAGAGTCCTGTGGCAAAGGCCACCACGATGCCGATGACGGCAACGGCTGCCACCACGGCGGCGATGATCTTGTTCTTGTTGGATTTGGGCTTTTCGACCTCGTAGGAGCCGGTGGAGCCCGAAACCGAGCTACGGGCGGTATTCTGGCCGCTCACGCCCGAGACGGGACGCACCATGGCGCGCGTCTGATCGGAAAGCTCGCGAGTCTTGGTGGCGCCCAACTCACCGGGGGCACCGATGATGCGTGTGGGCTCCGAGATGTTTACGGCACGGCCCGACAGGTAGCTGTTGAGCACCTGACGCAGCTCGTCGGCGGTCTGGAAGCGGTTTGCCGGGTCTTTCTCCATGCACTTGAGGATGATGCGCTCAAGGTCGGCGTCGACACCGGAGTTGATCTGGCTCGGCGGAATAGGCAGCTCGTTGACTTGCTTGAGTGCGACCGAGATGGCGTCGTCACCGTCAAAGGGAACGCGGCCGGTGGCGCACTCGTACATCACGACGCCCAGCGAGTAGATATCCGAGGTGGGGCCGAGGTCCTGACCGCGGGTCTGCTCGGGGCTGACGTAGTGGGCGGTTCCCAGCACGTTGTTGTCTTGCGTGAGGTGGCTGTTCTTGGCGCGCGCGATGCCAAAGTCCATCACCTTGATGTTGCCGTCGGGCAGCACCATGATGTTCTGCGGCTTAATGTCGCGGTGGATGATCTCGTGCTTGTGGGCGACCGAAAGCGCGGAGCTGATCTGCGAGCCGATCTGGGCGACCTTCTTGGGGTCGAGGGCGCCGTGGCTCTTGATGCCGCTCTTAAGGTCGGTGCCGCGCAGGTACTCCATGACGATGTAATAGGTGTCGCCGTCCTTGCCCCAATCGTAGACGCCCACGATATAGGGGGAGGAGAGACCGGCTGCTGCCTGGGCCTCCTGCTTAAAGCGTGCGGCGAAGGTTGCGTCGCCAGCATACTGCGGCAGCATGATCTTGACGGCAACCGTGCGGTCGAGGACCTGGTCCTGTGCACGGTAGACGGTCGCCATGCCGCCTGTTCCCACCTTATCCTTGAGGAGGTATCTTCCCCCGAGGACCCTCTGTTCCATTCCTGCTCCTAACATAACTATTCGCTCAACGATGTGTGTAGTACCTACGATGTGGCCGCTGGGGCCGTGTGGCGCGTTGCCGCTAACTCTTCGGCCGCGGCGCGCCTCGGGTGTCCGATTCGATCATGGGCATCACGCTCCCTGTGCGGCAAGCGCCGCGGTCAGGACGATACCGGCGATCTTGGCGGCCTTGACGTCATGCTTGTCGAAATCCTCCAAGGCCACCGAGATGGCGACCGTGGGTGAATCGTAAGGTGCAAAGCCAACGAACATCGAGTTGACGTTGGTGCCGCCGGTCTCGGCCGAGCCGGTCTTGCCGGCGACCTTGACGCCGGGGATCTGGGCATCGGTGCCGGTGCCGGACTGGACGACGGCAAGCATGGCCTGCTTGACCTGGTCGGCCGTGGCGGAGCTGACGGCCTGACCCAGCGAGCGGGACTGCGTGGTCTTGACCACGGTTCCGTCCGGGGCGAGTACCTGGGCTACAAAGTACGGGTCCATGACCACGCCGCTGTTAGCGATGGCGGCGGCAATCACGGCGTTTTGCATGACGGTGGTCTGCGGGCCGGGCGTGTGGTCCATGCCGACAGGCTGGCCGGCGCCGGCCCAGGCGGTCTCCCACTCGGTCATGAGCGACGGGTCGGCCATGATGGAGGCCGCGGAGGTCAGGTCCTGGCCGAGCTTTTGGCCGTAGCCAAAGGCGTTGGCAAACTGTACGAGCGTGTTTGCGCCAACTTCGTTTGCCACCTGGCCAAAGACGACGTTGGAGGACACGGCAAAGGCCTGCTGCAGGCTGATGGTGCCGTAGCTCTCGTTGGCATAGTTGGTGACCGGTGCGTTGCCGATGTCCATGGAGCCGGGCGCCTGGTAGGTGCTGGTAAGGCTGGCGGCACCGGTCTCGAGTGCCGCGGAAAGCGTAACGACCTTAAACGTTGAGCCCGGCGTGTACAGCGCGTCCATGGCGCGATTGTACATGGAGCCGTCCTCGCCGCCGCCCGTCTGCAGCAGGGCATCGATGTTGGTGTTGTCGTAGGTGGGCGAGCTGGCACATGCGAGCACCGCGCCGGTACGCGGGTCGATGACCACTACAGCGCCCTTAAAGCCCTTGAGTGCCTGCTCGGCAGCCGTCTGGATGCGCGAGTCGATGGTGAGCTTGGCGGTGTTGCCCGGCTGGGTCTGGCCCGCGAGCGACGCGATGGCGTTGTTCCAGCTGGAGTAATCCTTAGAGCCGGTGAGCGTGTCGTTCATGACGCTCTCGATGGCGGTGGTGCCATACTGCTGGCTCACGTAGCCAACCACGTGCGCTGCCAGGTTACCGTTGGGGTAGGAGCGTACGTAGGTGCCGTCCTCCTGTTGCAGCGACTCGGCCAGCGTCACGCCGTCGGACGTGATGATGGAACCGCGCTGGATGTACTTGGAGCGGGCGATGGTGTGGTTGTTGGTCGGCATGTCCTGATAGTCCTTGGCCTTGATGACCTGGACATAGGTGAGGTTGCCGATAAGGATGGCGAACAGCGCCGTAAAGGCGAGCACCGCGCGGGTTAGACGGTTGGCGAGCGCCACGCGGCCGAGCACACCGGATTCAGGTGTGTCGAGCAGGCGACGGCGCATGCGCGAGCCGACGGAATGGCTGCCGCTGCCGTAGGAAGACGAGGTGGCAAAGCGCGTGCCCGTCGGGGCGGCGGCAGATGCGACCTGATCATCGGTGATGGCGGCCATGGTGCCGGTGCCGGTAAGCTCGGCCTCGCGTCCGGTCGCCTCGTCACCGGCGCGCAGCAGGAGCGCGACGATGATAAAGCTCGCCAGCAGCGAGGAGCCGCCCTGGCTCATAAAGGGCAAGGTGACGCCGGTCAGCGGGATCAGGCGGGTAACGCCGCCAACGATCAAGAAGGCCTGGAAGCTGATGGCGGCCGTAAGGCCCGTGGCGCTAAAGGCGGCGAGGTCGGATTTAGCGCGGGCAGCCGTGGTGAGGCCACGCACGGCAAAGAGCATAAACAGGATGAGCACGGCGCCGCCGCCCAAAAGACCCATCTCCTCGCCGATGGCCGAGAAGATAAAGTCGGACTCGACGACGGGGATGTTGTTGGCCATCCCGTTGCCGATGCCAACGCCGACCAGACCGCCGTCGGCAAGCGAGAAGAGCGACTGGACGATCTGGTAGCCCTGGCCCTGGGCGTCCTTAAACGGATCGACCCAAACCTGGAAACGCACCTGAACGTGCGACAGGAACTTGTAGGCGCCCACGGCTCCAACGGCTAAGAGCGCAAGGCCGATAACGACATACGAAAAGCGCCCCGTGGCAACGTAGAGCATCAGCAAGAAGATGGTGTAGAACAGCACGGCCGAACCCAGGTCGCGTTCGAAGACGACGACGAGCAGGCACACACCCCACACGGCAAACAGCGGCAGCAGCAGTCGCAGGCGAGGGATCTTAAAGCCCAGGATCTTGCGGTTGGAGATGGAGAGTAGCTCGCGGTTCTCGGCCAGGTACCCGGCCAGGAACAGCACGATAAAGACCTTGGCGAACTCGCCAGGCTGGATGGTAAAGCCCGCGATGCGAATCCACAGCTTGGAGCCCGAGATCGTGGTGCCGATAAAGATAGGCAGCATCAGCAGAATGATGCCGATGATGCCAAAGGTGTACTTGTAGCGCATGACCACGTCGAGGTTTTTGACTAGTGCAAGCGTTCCCACCATGAGCGCCACCGAGACAAACAGGATGATGAGCTGTGAGATGGCGAGAGCGGGGGCGAGACGCGTCACGAACGTGATGCCGATGCCCGAAAGTATAAATACGATGGGCAGGATGGCGGGGTCGGCACCGGGCGCCAAGATGCGCACGGCGATATGTGCCGCGGCAAAGGCGGCAAAGAGGCCGATCGGTACGGTGAGCGTCTCAAAGGAGATGGCAGCGCCCGCGGTGAGGACGTACATCGCATACAGCAGGATGACGGGGAACGCCGAGGCGATGAGCAAGAGCAGCTCGGTGTTGCGGCGACTCATAAGCGGCACTCCCTTTCTAATTCTTATCGGAGGCTTCGGCCTCGGCGGACTGTTCGGCGGTTTTCTCGGAATCTGATTCGGAGGTTGATCCCTGATTGGTGTTGTCGCGAATCGTTTGCGCGTCGATCACCTGGCGGGTCTGCTCCTCGTCGATCTGGTGGCGGTACTTGGATATCGTGTCCTGCGCATCGTCGACACTTGTTTGCGGAATGCCCGCCTTGAGGCGGTTTTGCGTGTCTTCGGGCAGGTCGGACAGCTTAATGCTGGTTTCGCTTTCGAGCCAGTGGAGCTTGAGTCCGAGCGGCTTGCCGGGCAGGCCGCGCCAGACGGCGACATTGCCCTGGTAGGTACCCAGGTAGTACGAGCCGGTGACACCCGTGTAGGCCCAGATGCCAGCTGCCAGCACAAAGACGAGGGCCAGGATGGCGGCGATAGTAACGTTGCGGCGACGCACGCGTTGCGCCTCGCGCATGACGCCATCGTCAACCAGGTCAACGACTACTACGGTCACGTTGTCGTGGCCGCCGGCGGCAAGCGCCGCGTCCACTAGGTTGTCGACGCAGATTTGCGCGGTTGAGGACTGCGTGGCGATGTTCTCGATATCGCTATCGGGAATCATGCTCGAGAGGCCGTCGGAGCACAGGACCAGGCGGTCGCCTTCCTCGATATGCAGAGTGAAGTGGTCGGCATACATGGCGGGGTCCGAGCCCAGCGCGCGGGTGATGACCGAACGGTTGGGGTGGACGCGAGCCTCGTCTGCCGTGATCTCGCCGGCGTCCACGAGCTCCTCCACGTAGGAGTGGTCGCGGGTCACGCGGATGAGCGTGCCCTCGTGGAGCAGATAGGCGCGAGAGTCACCCACGTGGGCGATGGCGAGCGTGTCGTTTTCGATATAGGCGCAGGTGGCTGTGCAGCCCATGCCGGGCTTGCCCAGGCCGTTCAGGGCCGCCTCGATTACGGCGGCGTTGGCTGCCTCGACGGCTGCGGCCAGGCGTGCTGCGTCGGCGGACTGTGGGGCCGTCTTGGCTATAGTCTCGACAGCGATAGAAGAGGCTACCTCGCCGGCGGCGTGACCACCCATGCCGTCGCATACGCAAAAGAGCGGCGACTGCACCAGGTAGGAATCCTCATTGTGCGGGCGCACACAGCCAACGTCGGAGCGGGCGCCCCACATGAGTTGCGTGGTGGTGCCGGCATCATAGGTCGAGTCGGTCTCGATGCGCTCCTCGGTCAGGGGTTCAAAGCTCATGGTCGAGCCGGG
>DBFSAO010000063.1:0-4335 GCA_048500675.1 Collinsella sp. | reverse complement strand
TTCTGTTCATGTTTCCTCCCGACACGCTCAACGGACCAAACAGCACTGGTCCGATTGGCAAGTTAAGTTGAGCGTATCCTTCGCCGATGGAGGTTTGCAATATGCTACAGGTTAAGCGGCATAAATGGCTTCGTAAACGGGAGAAATCAGGTGACGTATCTATGTGACAACGGGGCGGTCCCTTTGTCACATTGCGATTACGTCGCGCCACGAAAACGGGCCGTCTACTACGTTTAACCCGCATGGGTCGACCATGACCGGGTTTTCGCAATATCCGCAAGCCGTCTACCTGCAGTTTTAATTTCGCGATGTTCCGTGTGGTCGAGGGTAACCGATCAAACGTAGTAGATAGGCCCATTTCGTGGCACGCGAGTCAACTCGGGGCACAGGGCAGCCAAAAAAGCCCCGTCCCAAATTGACTGCTTTTAAGTTGCGGTGATATACGGACTGCTTGAGGCTTCTAGCTTGTAAAACAGTCCGTATTTCACCGCAACTGCTGAGGGGATGGGTTAGCGCAGCAGCCCGGCTACTTCGCCGGCCAGGGTGATGGTGCCGGCGGCTACGAAAGGCTCGCCCGCGGCATCGAAGGCAGCGAGGGCCTCGGACACGCTCGGGTATACGCCGGCGAGCTTATCGGCATCAACGAGGCCGGCGAGCTCCTCTGCCGGCAGGGCGCGATCGGAATCGGTCTGGGTCACGACTACGCGGGGGAACGCCGGAATCAGTACGTCGACGATGCCCGCCACGTCCTTGTCGGCCAGCGCGGCACACAGCAGCGTGGGGCGATTCTCTACGCACGGGTCGATCTCGTCCAGTGCGCTCACAAAGTTCTCGCAGCTCTGGGGGTTATGACAGGCGTCAATCAGCTTGAGCGGATCGGTTCCCAGCACATCAAAGCGACCCGGCGTGGGGCAGCCCATAAGCGAAGCATCCAGTGCCTCGTGGTCGAGCTCGCGACCCAGATACCCCTCGCAAAGCATAATCGCGCACGCGGCATTCTGCGGCTGATAGGCCGGCTTGACCATGCTCGACGTATAGATCGCACGCGACGTGGTGCAGCTAAACTCAACCGTGTCGCCCACATGCGCCGGAACCTTAGTCGTGGCATGACTCACCACGAGCGGCACGACGCCGCACTCGCGACAACGGGCATCCATCACGCGCTGAACGCTCGCCTCATGCGTGCCCTCGCCCAAAACAACCAGGCGCCCAGGCTTAATAACCGCAGCCTTCTCCCCTGCAATAGCCTCGAGCGTGTCGCCCAAAATGCGCGTGTGATCGAGCCCAATGCCCGTAATGGCAACGGCGACGGGATCGGTCGCGCTTGTGGCGTCCCAACGCCCGCCCATGCCAACCTCGAGCACGGCAACATCCACCGCGGCCTCGGCAAACACGACAAGTGCGGCAGCCGTCAGCAAGTCAAATGGCGTGATGGAATAGGCGCGCTCCCCCGCCGCCACACGACGGGCATTCACACGATGTCCCGCCTCAACAGCAGCGGAAACGCCACGAGCAAACGCCTCATCGCTCACGACACGTCCATCGACCTCCATACGCTCGGGATAGCGCACCAGCTGCGGCGACGTATACAGCGCGGTCTTGAGCCCCTCGCCGCGAAGGATAGCAGCCGTAAAACGCGTAGTCGAAGTCTTGCCATTGGTACCGGCAACCTGAATGCAATCAAAGTACTCGTCCGGACGCCCTAGCTCATCGAGCATATCGACAACCGTCTCAAGCAGAGGCCCAGCATCCCCAGAAATCCGCCCCGTATCAGCAGCCAGCTCAACAGCCTCATCAAACGAAAGCAACTCAAACGAAAACGGAACGACATAAGACCCAGAACGCTTAGCCATAACCCAAAGTCCCCCATAACAGAAAAAGAGGCCCATCAAAAAGAATGAGCCCCTCGCGTTGACAATTTCAGCCTTTATCCGCCTGCAGCAAGATCAAGGCCACGAACAAGTGGCCCTAACCTACCAGATGCAAACAACCACGTAAACGAACTAGGAGCGGCCCGACGCTTTGCTCGATACAAGTTCCGCACGCAAAGGACAGCACTAAATGTGCTGTCCGTCTTGCGCAGGACTGTTCGCAGTAGCGAGCAAAGCGTCGGGACGCGCCCCCAGTAAGATCTACGAGAAGTCAGCAACCTGAGCAGTCAGCGCCGCCAGGATCTCCTTGAGCTCAGCTGCACGGTCCCTCTTCTTCTGGACCACCGCGGGCGCGGCCTTGGCCACGAAGCCCTCGTTGGCAAGCGTCTTCTCGCAGCCGGCGAGCTCCTTCTGGGCCGCGGCGATCTCCTTCTCCAGGCGCGCCTTCTCGGCCGAAAGGTCAACCTTGCCCTCGAGCACCACAAAGACCTCGACGCCGCTGTCGACAACGGCAATGCTCGCGGCCGGCTTCTCAACGTCAACGCCCATGACCAGCGAGGCAGTGTTCGCCAGCGGCTCAATCGTCGAGCGCAAGCTCTCGAGCTTCTCAATATCCTCGGCACCGGCGCGCACGACCACGTCGAGCTCGGCCTTGGGGCTCAAGCGATAACGCGAACGCGTGGCGCGGGCGGCGGAAACGACGGTACGGCACAACTCAAATGCGCGCTCGGCGGGCTCGTCGACGTACTTGGCGTAGTCGGCGGGCTCGGGCCACTTGGCGATCATGAGCGCCTCGGCGCGGTCCACGTTGCCCTCGGCGTCCAGGTCGAGCACGCTCGCCGGCATGTTGTCCCAGATCTCCTCGGTGACAAACGGCATAAGCGGGTGCATCAAGCGAATGGAGGTATCGAGCACAAAGATCAGGTTGCGCTGAGCCTGCAGACGGCCCTCGCCCTTCAAGCGGGCCTTGGTGACCTCGACGTACCAGTCGCAGACCTCGTTCCAGAAGAACTGCTGCACGCCACGGGCCATGTCGCCAAAGGTGTAGCTCTCAATGCCCTCGGTGACCATCTTCACAGCCTTGGCCAGGCGGCTGAACATCCAGGCGTCGGCCGGCGTCTCCACGACGGGCTCACCGGGCGTGTAGCCCTCCATGTTCATGAGCAGGAAGCGGCTAGCGTTCCAGATCTTTGTCACAAAGCTCTTGGCCTGGTCAGTACGCGGGCTATCGATGAGCTTCTTGGTCTTCTTATCGATGTTCGCGTCAAACTTGACGTCCTGGTTGTTGGTGCACAGCGTAAGCAGGTTGTAACGCATGGCGTCGGCGCCGTACATACCGATGAGGTCCATGGGGTCAACGCCGTTGCCCTTGGACTTGGACATGCGGCTGCCGTCCTTGGCCAGGATCGTCGGGTAGATGACGACGTCCTTAAACGGCACCTCGTCCAGGAAGTACAGCGAGCTCATGACCATGCGGGCGACCCACAGCGCAATGATGTCGCGCGCGGTGACCAGCGCCGTCGTGGGGTGATGTCCCTCGAGCAGCTCCGGCCTTTGCGGCCAGCCCTGCGTGGCGAAAGTCCACAGCTGCGAGCTGAACCAGGTGTCCAGCACGTTCTCGTCCTGGTGCACGTGATGACCGCCGCACTTGGGGCACACGTCGGTGTCCTCGGTCAGGGCGTCCTCCCAGCCGCAGTCCTCGCAGTAGAACACGGGAATGCGGTGGCCCCACCACAGCTGGCGGCTGATGCACCAATCCTTGAGGTTCTCCATCCAGGTGGTGTAGGTCTGCGTCCAGCGCGCGGGGTGGAAGGTGACCTTGCCGGAGTTGACGGCGTCGAGCGCCGGCCCCTTGAGCTTGTCGACGGCGACGAACCACTGCTCGGACAGCCACGGCTCCAGCGCGGCGTCGCAACGGTAGCAGTGCATGACGGAGTGGTCGTGCTCCTCGACGTGGTCGAGCAGGCCGTGCTCGTCGAACCACTTGATGACGGCTTCGCGGCACTCGTCGCGGTTCATGCCCGTGAACTCGCCGTAGCCCTCGACGACCACCGCGTGCTCGTCGAAGATATTGATGTGCGGCAGGTCGTGAGCCTGACCCATGGCGTAATCGTTGGGGTCGTGGGCCGGGGTAACCTTGACAAAGCCGGAACCAAAGTTGGCGTCGACATGCCAATCCTCAAAGATGGGGATCTCGCGGTCGACGATGGGAAGCTTGACGGTCTTGCCCACAAAGGCGGCCTTCTCGGGGTCCTTCGGGGAGACGGCGACGCCCGTGTCGCCGAGCATGGTCTCGGGGCGCGTGGTGGCGACAACGATGTAATCCTGGCCGTTGACCGGCTCGGTCAGCGGGTAGCGCAGGTGCCACAGGTGGCCCTTCTCGTCCTTGTACTCGGCCTCGTCGTCCGAGATGGCGGTGGTGCAGTTGGGGCACCAGTTGACGATGCGCTTGCCACGGTAGATC